>CAZXAS010000001.1:0-52011 GCA_964638185.1 uncultured Steroidobacteraceae bacterium
CTGCTTTGGGAGCAGTGGGTCGGATGTTCGAATCATCTCACCCCGACCACCTAACCCATTGATCCTGCTGCTGAATCTGGCTTACTGAGTATCTCGACATACTCGCCAGTTTCTAACGGTGCAGGATTCTTCTAACGCGGCTACTTCGTCGCCTTGACCTTTTCGCCGCTGCGGCGCCGCACGTAGGCCGCCGTCTGCTGCTCGGTCGAGTGCTGGCCCTTGGCCCGGGCCGCCCGCATTCCCTCGCGCTCCTCGGTATCGGTCAGGGCCTTGGCCTTGATGTCGTGAAAGGTGCAGCGCTCGACTCCAGCCACGGCGCGTGCCCGCTGCCACGCCGAGGCGACGCCCCAGTAGCTCAGCGGCTGGCCGTCCTGGCGCACGAAGACGCGCGATCCGAAGGCCCGGCGCTGCTTCCGAAGCTCCTTCAGCCGGCGCACCACGTCCTCGAGCTTCGGCGTCCAGCCGATGGTGACCTTCGCGCCTGTCGAGTGCTCCACCTTGGCCCGGGCGAAGAAGATGCCGGCGGGCTTGATGTCGGACCACTCCAGGGCCAGCAGATCGCCCACGGCCTGGCCGGTCAGGTAGGCCATGTCGATCAGCGCGCACAGCATCGGCCCGCTGCGCGTCGTCTCGTCGGCGTGCGGATCCGAGCGGCGGGCGTCGCGCATGGCCGCCACCTTGATTCGCCTGAGCTCGCTGTCGGTGATGTAGCGATCGCGGGCCGGCGTGCGCATCGTGCGGATCGCCTGCAGCGGGTTCGTGCCGGCCGGACGCAGGCCCTTCTCCTCGGCGAACCGCATCAGCTCGCGCAGCTGGGCCCGGTACGCGTTGAAGGTCCTCGGCTTGGCCTTCCACTGCTGCAGGAAGGTCGAGCAGGCAGGCGTGTCCATGTCGGCCGGCGCGAACTCCACGAAGGCCGCCGCGATCACCTTGCCGCGCGCCTTCTCGTCCGTCTGGGTCTTCTCGGCGTGCGCGGGCATCACCTCGCGCTCCCAGGCCGAGATCAGGGCCGGCAGGCGCTCAATGCCATGGTCGGGCCTGGACAGTTCTTCCTTCTTTGCCGCCAGCGCGGTGTACAGCGCCGGAAGGCCGTCCTCGATCCGGGACAGCTTGTGCCAGATCCGCCGCTTGCCCTCCGCGGTGACGAGGTAGTAGCGGCGGCCCTTCGGGAACACGCCGCGCGGCAGATCGTCGCGCATCAGGTGGTGGAGAGCAGTCGGACGCGGGGCTTCGGGGCGGCCTGCTGGCCGCGGGCGACCGCATCATAGTGCGCGCGCTCCAGGGTGACCTGGCCGAGCCGGTTGCGGTAGGCCCGCACGAAGCCCCGGCGGTGCAGCTCGGCCAGTTGCTTCGCCGGCTGGGTGTAGCCGGTCAGCTCGCGGATCTCTTCTGGGGTGAGGATGAGCATCACGCCTTCCTCCCGCGCGCCTGGAACCACTCAAGCGCGTTGCAGATCTCCGGCACCTCGTACCATGTCTCGATCTCGCGCGTGCACGCCCGGTCGCGCCAGAACGACGGGCCGAAGTAGCTGTGCCACTCCATGAAGACGCGACCGCCGCTCGCCAGAGGAAGGCGGAACACGCGGTGGCCTGTGGTGCAGGAGATGCACATCAGCTGACCCTCCGAATGAAGAGCGTCAGCTCCAGCCCACAGGCCGTGGCGATGTCCTCGAGCTGCTGCACGCTGATCACCTGCCGCCCGCTTTCGATCCAGGTGATTCTGGTGCGGCTGCAGTCCAGCCGCTCGGCCAGCTGTTCCTGCGTGAGATCGCCGAGCGTTCGAAGCCGGCGCACAAGCCAGCCGGTGCCCTCGCGCTGCCAGGTCGGCGACTTGCTCTCGGGGACGTCGCCCGCGAGCTGCAGAGTGGGTTCAAGGCGGATCAGCATCAGAGAAACCCGTCTCCGCCGCACTGCCGGCACGCGCGGTTGTCGCCGTGCATGCACCAGCCTTGGCCGTGGCAGAGGTCGTCGCAGCACATGATCTCGTTGCCCTCTCCGCCGCACTTCCAGCAGGTGACGAGGTCGCCGAGGTAGCCGCCATCATCGTCCCAGTCGGCCTCATCCCACTGCCACTCGAGCTCGCTCGGCGGCTCCCACGGCGCGACCGCATCCTCCGGCGAGTAGCACCCGAGCAGCTCGAGGTGCCACATCGCTCGGCCTTCGTGGTCGAGCGGGTGCAGGTCAGAAGCAGTCGTCATAGCTCGGTGCGTCTTCCCAGGTCGCCGACCGGTGCGCGCCGCAGTTGGCGCACTCCAGCCACTGGATGACCTGCGTGTAGACGTAGTCTCCCTGGACGTCCTGGTGGAACTCGAATTCGTGGTCGCAGCCAATCAGCGGCCGGCTGGCCAGCAGCGCAGACTTCCTGCCACGTGCATTGCGGCTGCGGGCGATAGGCGTGCCGCGGTGCAGCTGTTGACCGAAGACTGCTCGGTACGATCTCTTGAACTCGCCGCGAGAAACTCGGCGGCTGTCAATCAACCACGGGCCGCCGTATTCCCTGTCGACGCTGCCGGTGAAGAAGTCGCGCGGGCGAAGAGGCTTGCGGCTCATCAGCCTGCCTCGTCGGCGCTGAACAGCAGCGGCTGTACCGCGCCGTTCTGGTAGACCACCGGCAGCACCGCGTCTCCGCTCGGCTCATCGCCATCCCAGCCGTCAGGCCAGGTGCCGGCGGAGATCAGCTCGCGGATCCGCGCTTCCTCCTCCGCGTTGATCAAGCTGATCAGCGGCCGGCCCAGCTCCGCCGCGGCGGCGTTGCAGGCCGCCTGTATGCCGAGCACGCGCTCCAGCGCCATCGACCGCGCCTCCAGGGTGATCGGGCCCATGCGCTGCGGGTTCTTGCCGATGCTGCCGTCCTTCAGGCGCTCGATGCCGGCCTTCTTCAGCCGGTTGCCGGGCTCGCGCAACTCTCGCCATAGTGGCCGAAGACCCTTGAGTGGCGCGAGATGTGACCAGGCCGGGCGAAGCAGGACTCGGTCGAGCGCGGCCTCTTCCTCGACCAGTGGGCAGCCCACGCAGCCCGTGCGGGCGTTGATCTCCTCCGCCTCATCACCGCCGTACGCGTCGGCGATCCCGGCGGTCGGCCAGTCGCCGAACTCGGGCTCGGTGGCCCAGTGCTTCAGCCACTCCCACACGTGGCACACGCGCCAGTGCAGTAGAGGAGCCAGCGTCGCGATGCGGCCGCGCAGCCCCTTGGCATTCGGCAGGACCTGCTGGTACCAGCCCTGGCCGCACTCGGCGCCGTCCTTGCCGCAGGACATCTCGATGCGAGCGTCGCGGATCGCGCTCTCGCCCTGGCGAACCCCGGTGATCATCAGGACATTGCCATCGAACTCGGCGATGCGCGCGGCGAGCGCGTCCTGCATCGGGTCGATCTTGATCTGCCGCGTGCACCAGCGCAGCGTGTTGTTGTTCGGAGGCGGCACACCGCGGCCCAGGATGTAGACCATGAAGCGCTTGTCCATGGGCGCGGTCACGACCTCCACGCGGATGCCGCGCTCGCGCAGCTCGTCCATGATCTGCTCGGCGGCGATGGCCAGCGGTGGCAGCTCCTGCCGCGTGTCGGCGTAGAACACGGTCAGCGAGCGCGGCTTGCGGATCCGGCCGGAGTCGATCAGCCAGCAGATCACCGTGAGCGTGGCGGTGCTGTCCTTGCCGCCTGACCACGCGATGCCCCAGTCCTGGTGCTCAGGGCCGTAGGTCTGCATCGACTGAACCGTCAGCTCGATGCTCTCGGTCATCTGCAGGCGCTGCCCGCCGTCGAAGAAGCTGCGCTGGATCTTGAGGTCCATGGTTAGAACAGCTCCGGCGTGTCCTTGGCCGCCTGCTCGGCCACCAGGCCGGCCAGCGTGCTGCGCACGGCCTCCATGGTGGCCAGCTCGCGGTCGGCATGCTGCTGCGTCATCCGGCCCAGCGACACCCAGCGCGGGTAGGCCTTGCGGCGCATGCCGATCTCGCGCTGCACGGCGGCCAGCTGGTCGGTCAGGGGGATGGTCGGATCGCTCACTGCGGCTCCTTGTTGCAGGCCTCGCACGGGATGCCGCGCTTGGCCTCGGTGACGGTCTCGAAGATCAGCCAATCGGTCTCGGCGCCGCAGCGACTGCAGCGCATGGTGCACATCGGCTTGCCGAGGTCTTCGGCGCGGCCGGTGTGGCAGTCGGCGGCGTCGCTGACGTGCATCAGCACGCGAGGCCTCGAGCGCGGAGGCTTGGTGCCTGGGAAGAGGTCGGGCGTCATTGCTTCGTCAGCTCCGGCAACGTGTTGCAGGTGAATCCGCAGGTCGCGCACTGCTGCCCCCAGCCGCCGAGCTGCATCAGGCCGTGGCCGTTTGGGCACATGCCGCTTCGAATCAGGTAGTCGCTGCGCAGGTAGCGCTCTTTGTCGCCAGGCTTGCCGCCAAGCACCTCGATGCGGTCGGGATCGATGCGGTCGACCATCAGCTCTTCTCCGTCAGGTCGCGATACGCACGCAGCACCTCGGCGCCGTGCACGATGGGCGAGCTGCTCGGCTCGAGCGCTTCGCGCAGCTGGCGCACCTCTTCGGCCAGTTCGCTGATGGCCTTCAGCACCGCGAAGGTATCGGTCATGCGCTCGCGCACTTGGCCGGCCTCTTCGAAGGCGCGGAGGTCGGCCAGCTGGCGCAGCATGTGGCCTGCTGGAAAGCGCTCCGGGTCCGGCTGCTGGTAGGTCGGATCAGGCATCACCATCCTCCTTGCGCGAGCGCCCCGCGGCGACCCGGTCGGCCTGCACGGTGAACTCGTGCGCGGCCGCGCGCAGCTCGAACTCGGTCGGCTCGCGCTGGAGCGACGCCAGCAGGCCGCGCAAGGCGGTGACGAGGGCAGGGCGCGGCTGGTCGGCGGATGGCGGTGGCGCGGCCTTGTACTCCTGCACCACGTACTCAGCCACCATGCGCACGATCTGATTGAAGCGCTGGTCCACCTCCATACCGACGCTGCGAGCGATCTCCAGGCGGCGGGAGAACGGCACCCAGGCCGCGGTGATGTCCTTCAGTTCTTGGCTCATGCCTTCTCCTTCGCGAGCTTGATCGCCTCGGTGAGTGCCTCGCGCGCCTCGACGAAGCGCTGCAGCTCGCCGGCCATCGGCTCGTCGACCTTGCCGTAGTTCGGGCCCGGCTCCCGGCTCATGTGCGAGTCGCGCAGCGCGATCTGCCAGTCACGCAGGAGCGCGCGCGCATGGCGCAGGCGGGTGGCGAGGGGCTTGGGCTTCCGCTTCATCGGAACACCTCCTGCAGCGCCTTCTCCTGGGCCGCGTTCAGCTCGCTCATCGCCTCGTGGCTGCCGCCCGGCTTGTCGGGGTGGAACTGGCTGGCCAGGCGGCGGTACGCAGCCTTGCAGCCCTCGCGCGTGACCGTGGCGCGGTCGACCTGCAGCACTTCCCACCAGTCGCGCTGCGCTCCTTGGCCTGGCGCCGGCAGGGCCGTGAAACCCGTGAAGGCTCGCTCGAGGATCACCGCGCCGCCGTGCCGCTCGATCGCGCGCATGGCTTCGACGGTGGCAGCCAGCGCGGCGATGTTGTCCTCGACGCGCGTGTACTGGTCGATGGCCATCACGCGCGGAGATCCGTTGAACGGATCGGTCCAGTAGATCGCTGCGCCCGGGTCCTCGGGCTTGCGCTCGCCGGAGCGTGGCAGGCCCGCCAGCGTGGGCTTCACGTTCGTCGAGATCACCAGCGTGTCCTGGCGCACCGCGAAGCGCTCCATCTCGTCGAGCAGGCGCTGCACGGCTTCGGCCATCGTCAACGGCCGGCCAGGCGTGTAGCCGGCAACGCGCGAGGACGCACGGCCGAACTTGGCTTCGCGCCGTAGCTGCGCGGGCGTGCGCTTCCAGCCGATCGGCCATTGGAGCGGAAAAGCTTCGATGCTCATGCGACCTCCGGGAATGCAGCGATCGGCAGGTCACGCTCGCACGCGCAGGTCTCGCACACCGTGAGCACCTTCGGTTCCATCAGGGGCCGCGCCATGGTCTCGTCCGGGCCCATGACGGCTGCCAGCGGCGCGCCGATCATCAGAGTCAGGCCGTGCTGTCGTTGCACTGCCTGCACGTCGATCCCGAAGCGCTCCACGGTGACTCGCCAGAACAGCGGCAGCTTCGTGTGACCGATCGGCTTCTTGCACAGCGAGCAGGTCGTGTGCTTGCGGAGTTCGGCTTCCTTCATCGCACCTCCGGCTGCACCAGCTGCAGGGCCGCCACGTAGGGGCGCACCCAGATGGGGGCCGCCGACAGGGCGAAGGTCTCGCCGGCATCGGCCAGCAGCAGCGTGCGCAGGATCTCGGTGCCGATCGCCGCGCCGGCCTCGGAGGGCACAGCGTTGCCGATCCACTCCCGGTGCGTGCTGTCGCTCTGCACGTCGGCCGTCATCGCGTCGGTGAAGGCCAGGACGTCGGCCGGGTCCTCGGGATCGAACAGGCTCTGCAGCGCGGCCAGCTCCAGCGTCGTGAACGGCCGGTGCCACGTGTCGTCGAGCGATCGGATGACAGCGATCAGCTGCTCGTCCGGCTGCGGCATCGGCCGCGGGTCGGCGACGGACCATGGCCCGTTGTCGTGGCAGGCGCTGGCGCTGACCGCTCCGCTGGGGGCATCCCAGCGGGTGACCCCGTAGTGACCACCCGTGAGGTAGGCCCCCCGCTGGGGGTCCATGCCCGGGCGCGGGTCGGCCACGGCATAGGCGCCGTTGTTGTCGCCGCTGATCACCGTGCGCGACGTGTCCTCCCAGGCAGCACAGTGGTACTTCCCGAACAGCCTGCCGACCTGCGGGCCACGCGGATCTGCCACGCACTGGCCGCTGCCGTGCGCGCCGGTGACGGCCAGCGACGCGCGGTCCCAGGGCACGATGCGGAACTCGTTCGAGTGCTTGGCCGGGCCGGCGTGCCGCGGATCCGCCACCGTGCCGTAGCCGCTGCCTGGCGCCAGCTTCGCGGTCACGGTCGCGCTTACCTGGTCCCAGCGCTTGACGCCGTAGGCATGCCCGTCGTTCCAGGCCTCGGACTGGGCGAAGCGCGGGTCGGCCACGCTGAATGCGCCGTTCGTCGGCCGGCTCTGGCTCTGCACCGTGCCGCACGGCTCTTCCCAGCGGCGCACGCCGAGGCCGCCGTTGTGCATCTCCGGCACGATCAGGAAGTCGCGGAGGTGGCCGTCCTCGACGGCGAGCTTGTTCAGGCTGCGCCAGTCGCTGCCGGCCTCGACGAAGGCCAGGCGCACCCAGGTCTTCCACTGCAGGCGCGGCACGCGGTGCAGCGGGCCGGCTTCGGCATGCCCTGGAAGCCAGAGCCCACCGATGACGTCGCCGACCGAGCGCAGCGGCCGCCGCGGCGGTTCGTAGAGGAAGTTCGGCACCTTCTCCGGATGCCGCGCGACGATCAGGCAGCGCTTGCGCGACTGGCCCAGGCCGCCGAGCTCGCCGCAGTCGTGCACGGTCTCGCGGCTGATGTAGCCGTAGCTGGACATCATCGCGAGCAGCTGGTCGGCGAAGGCGCGGCCGCGCGTCATCAGGCGCGGCACGTTCTCGAACAGGATCATCGGCACCGGATCGTCGGCCCAGGCCTCCAGCACCAGCCAGAGCGCGCGCTGCGCCAGGCCGTTCATGGCCAGGTACTTCGGGTTCGCGCTCTTGGCCTCGGGCAGCAGGCCTGAGAATCCCTTGCACGGGGCGCTCAGGAAGATGCAGTCCGGCCGGCGGCCACCGGCAGCGCGCTGGAGATCCGCGGGCGTGGCCTCGCGCCAGCCTTCGGGCGGCTCGTGGCCGTTGATCGCGACGTACTGGCTGCGGTCAGCGAAGTCGATGTCGATCGCCGGCACGCCGACGCGGCGCGCGAAGACGCGGTTCGCGTTGGCGTCGATGTCCATGCTGCCGAGGCACTCCCACTGGCCATCCATGCCAGCGACCTGCACGCGGGCGCGTTTGAAGCCGCGCGCGCCGCCGCCCATGGCGCCGAACAGGTGGAGGATGGTTTTGCGAACTGGAGTCATGTCGGCATGCTCCAGCGCGCGCCGAGGTCGATCGCTCGCCCGTTGACCAGCGGCACCAGGTCGGGGTCGCGCCCGATGCGGCCGGCCACCGGCGCGGCCAGGCGCACCACCGGCATCTCCGCCCAGGCCACCACGCGCGGCAGGATCTCGCCCTGCGCGTCGACCCACACCGGGCCGTCGCTCTCCTCGCCCACGTAGGCGCCGAGCTGCATCTCGGTGTCGCCATCGGCCAGCACCAGGATGTCGGTGTCGGCGTCGGGCAGATCGCCCGGCAGGTGATGCACTTCCAGGGTGATCGTGGTCATGCCGCCTGCTCCAGCTGATAGTGGACCGGCAGGCAGATGTCCGCCGCGATGACGATCTCCATGCCGACGCGGTGTGCGACGTGCATCTCGAGATGCGCGCCCTGGCTCTTCTGCCAGCCAGGGAGCAGCGCGATCGTGTCGCAGGTCAGCAGCTCCTGCAGGTCCCTGCGCAGACAGTCGTGCCAGGAGACGCCAGGGTCCGGGTTCACGTCGACCGGATTGACGACCTCGTAGCCCAGCCCGCGCAGCCGTGCGGCCTCAGCGTTGAACGCCGGGAAGTTGTGCTCGGGCATGTTGGACATCGGACCCGAGATGTAGATGCGGCGCATCAGGCGGCCTCCCCGCAGTCCATCACGAAGCGCACGCCCATCGCGGCGACCTGGACAGCCTCCTCGACGGCGCCAGGCTTGTGGTTGCGCTTCACGTCATCCCACAGTTCGTCGACCTCCTCGGCGAGCACCGCGTAGCCTTCGTGGGTGCTGTTGAACGGCGGGTACTTCGTGATCGCGCGGATCACTTCGGCGCGCACCTTGGCCAGCGCGACGTCGAGCGCGTCGATGCGCTCGGCGCTGAGGTAGCTGTTCACCTCGGATTGCGCGCCGCTCATGCGGTTTCTCCAGCCGCTGCGGCGTGCTCGGCAGCACCGGCTTCCAGCGCAGCCTTCGTCTTCTCCCGGCCGCGCGCGGTGCGGCTCTGGGCCGGGCGACCGGACGCGGCCAGCGCAGCCTCGGGCGTCTCCGGGTTCGCGCCCTTGTCGTTCTTCGGAAACGGCCAGGCGCCATCGCCGGATACCTGCGGCGCGGCCTTGTGCGCCGGCGCAGGGCCAACGTCCTTGCCGGCGCGCGCGGCGGCGTGCTTCTCGGCCGGGCCCGGCTTGCGCGGCGCGGCGGCCTCGACCTTCTCGCCGTCGGCGCCGACGGCGTAGTCGATCGACGTCTGCTCGATGGTGGGCGGCTCCATCGTCATCGGCATCGTGCGGCTCTTCATCGAGCCCAGCTCGCCGAGCACCGCCTTCGAGACGTCCGGAGACTCCAGCGACAGATCGGCCACCACGGTGCCGCCCTCCTTGAACTGCAGCACCCAGTCGCTGAGGATGCAGTCCTTCACCAGGATGTTCGACTCCTTGCGGCCGGTGCCGATGATGATCTCGGTCGTGTAGCCGGTCATCTCGTAGGTCAGCGGCAGCTTGGCGATCTTGGCGCCCAGCTCGGTCAGGCGCGCCGACTTCTTCGGCGGCGGCTCGACGCCTTCGAGCGTGCTCTGGGTCTCCGGAGCCTTGGACGGCGGCTCATAGACGAACTCGGTGAGGTGCCCGCCGAAGTGCTCGAGCGCCTCGGCCGGGAGCTGCAGCTGCAGCTTCAGCTTCACGCCCGGCTTCTCGTCGGGCTTGCGGTTCTTCTGGCTGAGGGTGATGACGTTCTTGACCTTGACGTCGGTGGCCTTGGTGAGTGCGAACATGCTCTGGGCTCCTTGGGTGGTGGGAAGGTGATCAGTGCTTCGGCGTCTCTGCCGCCGGCATGGCGGTCAGGCCTTCGCCGAGCTCATCGCGGGCGCGCTGCACGAGCGTGGACACCGCGGCGCCGAGGTCGGCCTGCACCGCGCGCTGCAGGCGGCACGCTTCGCAGCGCTCGCGATGCCACCAGACGTGCAGGCGGTGCTTGACGCGGTTGATCCGCGCCATCTGGATCTGCTCGCGCAGCGGGGCGGTCATGGCAGCGTCCCCTGGCCGTCGTCGGCCTTGGCGCCCGGCTCCTCGACCGGGATGCCAGCCTTGAACGCTGCTTCGAGGTCGGCCTGCGTGGCCACGCGCACCGAGTAGGTGGCGCGCGCCACGTGCATCAGCGCCGGGTTCGGATGCGTGGCGCGCACGAGGCGCTGCACACCGTCCTTCGTGACGGAGTAGATCCGCTTGGTGGTCGTTGCCATGGATCAGCCCTCCACCGGGAAGGTGCGGTCGACCAGCGCCTTCAGGTCGGCCTGCTGATCGGGCGGCAGCTCGCGGGCGGCGTCGAGCTCGGTGAGCGCGTCGTCGCGGTTGCGCGCGCGCTTCGTGATCGCGTCGGCGATCTGCGCGTAGGTGACGGCCGGCGCTGCGGGCGCGCTGCGCTTGGCGGACTTCGCGGCAGGCTTGTCGGTAGCCGGCGTCGCCGCGGGCTGAGCTTCGCGCCTCTGGGTGGTGCCGAAGGCCTCCATGCTGCGCTCGGCCTGGTCGTCGCGGTCATCCGTCAGCGCGGCCGGCGCGTCGGCGCCACCGTCGCGCACCTCGCGCACCAGATCCGGGTCGGTCAGGGCGCCCAGGTCGAGCGTGCCGGCATCGGCGGCGTTGTCGATCTCGGCGGCCACCGCGAGCACCGGCGAGGCGTCGAGCGGGAGCTGCTTCGCGTGCTTCTTCGTAGCCGACTTCGCCGCCATGTCGTCGAGCCACATCACCCAAGGCGTCTCGGCCAGCTTCGCCTCGGCCTTCTGGCGCTCCTGGTCATTGCGCGCACGCTCGATCGCGGCCGTCAGCGCGCGGAAGGTCTCGCTGCGCGCCCGGATCTTCAGGATCTCTTCCAGCGGCAGCACGCAGGCCACCTCCGCGTCATCCGCCAGGCGGGCGTAGCTGAAGGCGCCGATCAGGTCGCCGCGGTCGGTGAGGGCCTTCTCGAACTCCAGCATGCCCTGCGAGCCGACGCGGTGCTTCCAGTGGTCACCCTTGCGGATGGCCTCGGCCTCGAGCGACTTGATGATCGGCGACCGGTAGGCCAGCGTGCGGAAGCCGCGCGCGCCGATCTGGAACTGGCAGTCGTAGACCTTCACCCACTCGTCGCCGACCTTCTTGTTCCGCGCGTAGGGGATCAGGAAGGCCTGCTGCTGCACCGTGTTGGGCTCGAGGTCCAGCGCAGCCGAGGCCATCATGGCGCCGAGCACCGTCTTCGGGTCGCACTTCAGGAGGTCGGGCGTCTTGTGCACGGCGTTGATGCACAGGCGCAGCATCTTGTCCGGCTGCAGGTACTTGCCCGCGACGGCGGCCATGCCCTTGGCGACCTTCGGGTTCTCCAGCAGGGCCAGGATGCCCTGCTGCTTGGTCTCGGCCTGGCCAGTGGCCACGGCGCGCAATGCGGTGTTCATGCGTCGGTCGTCCTCTCTGAGGGTGGTGGTGGAAGCTGGTCAGCCGCGCTTGGCGGCAAAGCGCAGCACGCGGGTCGTGCTGCGGCGGGTGAACATCTCTTCCCAGTCCGGGTGCTTCCGGCGAAAGGAATGCAGGTCGAAGCTGGAGCGAGGCTGCTCCTCGAAGCTCATCAGGTCGCGCACGCCGGACGTCAGCAGTGCGTTGTCGCCCATGAACTGGGCGATCTGGAAGCGCAGCACGGTCTCACGCTCCTCGAGGTCCTTGGTCTGCTTCGCGAGTTCGCGCAGCTCGGCGACTTTGGCGGCGATCTCGGGCGTGGCCTCGATGGCGGCCGGGCGCGACTTCGGGAACAAGCCGCGCACGTCCTCCAGGCTGGTCGGCGCCGGCGGCACCTTGGCCTTGACGTTGTCGGTCCAGAAGCGCAGCTCGCGCTCTTGGATGGCCTGGATCGTCACGTCGTCGCGGCGCGTCCAGTAGAGGTCCACGTCGTCCAGCGAGCGCAGCGCCGAGACGAGGGTGCGCTGGCGCTGGCCAGGGTGCACCATCAGGCCGTGCATGAACTGCGCGGCGTAGTGGATCGGGATGTCCTCGGAACCAGGCTCGCCCCAGCGGTCGGCCTGGCTGTAGTGCACGCTCTTGCCGTCCCAGTTCATCTCCTCGCCGTCGACCTCGAGCTCGGCGTCGATCTCGGCGGATAGGAAGCGGTGCTTCGGGTGGCGGTACCGGCGGTTCTTGGCCAGCACCTTCACGTGGTGCCCCTGCTCGCGCAACTTGTCGACGGTCATCTCGAGGATTACCGGTTCGAGAAGCCGGCCCCGCTTGAACAGCGCTTCCTGCTGGGCGTTGGCCTCGCGGACGGCGCGGCCGGTCTTCTCAAGCCACAGGTCGACGATGGAGCGCTTCGGGTGCACGCCGAGGATCACCGCGGCGTCGGTGCCTCCAAGGAAGGCAGCGCGGCTGGCGGTGGTGGCCATCAGGCACCCTCCGTAGCTTTGGCGATTGCTGCGTAGAGCATGCTCAGCTGCTGCTCAGCGCTCGACCATCCCTCCAGCCACACTGCAGCCTCGCGGCATGCTTGCAGCAGATCCGGAGCCGCGGCGATCAGAAGAGCGTTGGCGCGGACCTCTTCTTGAGCACGCAACTGCATCCCGCACATCGCGATGCCGGCGGTCTGTGGTTCGCCTTCAGGCCGCTTTGCCGGCCCGCCGACGCAGCGACCATCGCGGAACACAAACCAAGGCGCGGGCGTATGCTGAGTTCTCACGACAGCACCTCGTACACCGCGATGCGCGCGCGGAGATCGGACTCCAGGTTCACGCTGTTGATCAGGTACAGCGGGCCCAGCGGAACGCCGGCACGCTCGTACCCCTCGCGCTCATCGACAACGCTGCGCAGAAGCCAGCGCAGGTACGCAAGGCGCAGCCGGCGGACGACCCGCTGCCACAGCGGCCGGTGCGTCGGGATGACGTAGGTGGCGGAGTGGAGGCGGCTCACAGCAGCACCGCCTGCAGGATCTGCCCGCCGATGAACCCGATCACGAAGCAGCCGATGCAGAACACGGCGACCTCGAGAGCGCCGCGGCCGGTCTCGACGATGGCCTTCATCGCGCCACCCCGTGCACGTGGATGTTGACCAGCTCGCGGACAGCCTCGGGCTCGTAGCCCATGCGGCGGAATCCCTCCTCGGCACGCTTGGCGCGCAGGCGGCGCGCGAGGCGCTCCAGGCGGGCCAGCCGGGAGGCGGCCAGCAACTCGGCGTTGAACGCCGCCGGCGGAAGCGTCGGGTCGACGTGGATGCGGGCGGGCGCCATCAGAACCCCCGCTGCGCGCTGATGCCGCCGAGCCAGATGCGGCGCACCGTGTGGAACGACTCACGCTCGTCGCCGGCCTGCGTGTCGAAACCACCGGAGAACACGAATTCGCGCGAAGTCGGGGACACGTTGATGAGGTCGAACTTCGGGCCGACGAACGTGACGGCGCCGTGCGAGTCACGCGGATGCTTCGCCTGGTGCGCCTTCGAGTCGCGCAGCTTCTTCGCCCACGCGGCCACCAGGCCGGCGCCGAAGGTGCCCTTCACGGTCTTGCCGGCGCGGCGCGCGTTGTTGCGCAGCTGGTCGCGCTGCGATGGGGCCTTGTGCTGGTCGCCCAGGCCCTTCAGCCGCACCGGCTGGCCCGTCTCGACATCACGGCCCAGCGCGGCGACGTAGCGGCTCGTGGCCAGGCGCTGGCGGTACTGTTCTTTCGACTCGCCCGGTTGGCGCTCCGGTCGGTGCAGCGTGCTTTCCATCTCTGATCTCCCTCGCCCCGTGAGGTGGGGCGGTGAAGTCATTACACCAAACGGTGTCGCGCATGTCAACACCAAACGGTGTCGCGCTGATTGCGTAATCGCTTACGTAGTTCGGGAGAGCGTGAAAAAGCCCGCGCGCGGCGGGCTGAGACGCGGAAGGGCGCGGCTACTGAGCGGCTTGGCGCGAGCAGTCCGCCGCGGAGACGCGGCCCTCGAAGCCGGCGATCAGCCGATCGCGGTCGATGTAGGTGTAGGTCATCGACTGCAGTTCGTTCTTCCGCATGAAGTTGATCAGCGCCGTGGTGCTCTTCGAGGTGAGATCGACCAGCGCTTCCTTCGCATCCGTGAGGCACGCCGGCACGACGGCAACTTCGGCCTCGCGCTGGACCGCCTGCATCGTCGCGACGGGGCCAGCCAGGGAGACGCGCGCTGTCGAGCTGGCCAGCCGCTCGGCATCAGCCCACCGGCGATAGATGCCCAGCAGCGCGCCGGCCTCCTGCGGGCCGGTGATCTTCGTGTTCGGATCGACGGGCAGGGTGCCCGCGGAGGTCGTGCGCGGGGCGCTCGGAGAGGCTTGGCCTGCGCCCCATGTCTTGACGGTCTCCGAGCCGGTCGAGGTCGTCTGGCACGGCGCGTCCTGGTAGACCACCTTGCCGTCCTTCTGGGTGCACTTGTTGATCGCGAGCGCGTGCCCGCTGGACGCGAGTCCGAGCGACAGGAGCAGCAGCTGGAGGTGGAGGCGTTCAGTCACGTCAGTTCCCGGCTCGGTCTTTCAGCAGTTCCTTGGCGATTCGCTGCCAGTACTCGGCCTTCTGCTTCATCTCCGTTCGAATGCGATCCCGCTCTTCCTGCGGGAACGATCGAAGCGCGTCGAGGATGGCCCACTCGCTCTCGCTCGGCGGCGTTCGAGTGTCGGTGAACTTCGGGTCTGGCTTGGGCGGTTCGATCGGGCCGGCAGTGTAGGGGCGCTTCGCCTCCATCACGACCATCCTGTCGCCCGACAAGGTGACGATGTCCGGGCCGCCGTGCCCTCGCTCGGTCGGGTTGTCCAGGTAGCCGCGTGGCAGGGGAGGCTCCAGCGCGGATTCGATCTTGCGAGCCATCTTCTCGCCGAATGACTTGTTGCCCTTGAGCAGGTCCCGCCAGTACGTGTCGCGCGCGATCTTCAAGCCGCTCAGGTAGGCCACTTGGGCGTGTTGCTCCTTCAGGCCTCGCGCCTTGAGCACCCCGAGGAGGGCCTCACGCCGGATCAGTGCTTCGTCACCCATGGTCGCGAGTGAACGCCCGAGGTGACACCAAACAGTGTTGACACCGACGACACCATTTGGTGTAATCGTCTGCATGGACCTCAAGGCCTTCATCAAGTCGCTACGCGATAGATCCGCCCGCGAGGCCTTCGCAACACGGGTGGGATCGACTCTCGGGCACCTGAACAACGTCGCGCTCGGCTACAAGCCCTGCGCTCCGCTGCTCGCCACCGCGATCGAGCTCGACACCGAGCGCACGGTGAGGCGTTGGGAACTGCGGCCCGAGGACTGGCACCTGATCTGGCCGGAGTTGATCGGTGCGGCCGGCGCGCCCAACGTGCTGGCGAGCGCAGCTGAGGGGGCGGCCAGCGAGCCCGTAGCGAAGGCGGCCTGAGCCATGCCCGGGCCTCACAGCAGTATCCCCGCGGCGAGCAGCCGCCGAACCCTTCGGAGCATGCGCTTCATCGCTCGGCGCGCCCAGATGGCGTCAGTCGCGGCCGACATCGCTGCTCCCTCCCTTTGCCCGGCCGGTCGCGACATGGCCCGCCGTCTTCGCCACCAGGTCCGTTCCTCCCTCGGACCGTCCAGCACCTGTGAGAGCGCGGTGCTGAACCTTCGCGGCGCGTCGGCCGGCCGGGCCCCTTATCTCGATCGCGTGTTTCGCATCCATGGCGCCACTGTGGCCCGTGGTGAAGGCGCGGCCAACGAACCCGTTCCGACACGCGCCTGGCGCGTCTGAAGGAGTCTGAAATGGATCAAGTCGAGCACCTTCACGAGGCCCTCATCGAGGCGGTGAAGGCCTGCGGCGGCACGAAGCGAGTCGCCGCGCTCCTGTGGCCGGCCAAGGCCGCGCAGAACCTCGAGGCCGCGCGCCGACACCTGGCGAACTGCCTGAACCCGGAGTGCGCCGAGAAGCTCTCGCTCGAAGAGCTGATGCTGATCGTGCGCACCGCGCGCGAGGCCGGAGACCACACGGTGATGCGCTTCCTCGCGGAGTCGCTGAGCTACTCCGACCCGGAGCCGATCGCGGTCGAAGACAAGGTCGACGACCTGCAGCGCCAGTTCGTCTCCGCGACGGCGCAGCTGGCCTCGCTGGCCGAGCAGATGCAGGTGCTGCAGCGCCGCGCGCGGAGGGCATCGTGAATCCACGCGTGCGCCACCCGCAGCAGTCCGGCTCGCGGATCTCGCGCTTCGACTCGCTGTTCGAGCAGGTCGAACGGGTCCAGGCCATCAGGCCTGCGCCGCTCGAGGCGATCCCCGTCCCGGAAGTCATCGAGCTGCACGCTCCGGTGCTGACCGAATCGGTCGAGCAGGGAAGGGCGGCATCGTGAAGCAACGCGTGATCGTCTCGCGCGCCACGCTGCTGGGCTGGCTCAGTTCGCCGGGTCTGACGAACCGCGAGATCGCCAACCGCTCCGGTCACGTGATCACCCACGTGACGCAGCGCATGCAGCTCCTCGAGGCGCAGGGGTACGTGGAGCGCAAGCTCGAGAGGTCTCCCGTGGGCCGGCCGCGCATTCGCTGGACGGTGCGCGCCGACCATCCGCCGATCGATCCGAAGCCCGCGCTCAAGCCGCCGGCGGAGAAGACGCTCGCCAACCGGCGGCGCACCGACATGTCGAAGATGGTGGTGGTGCGCGGCGACGCGCCCGATCGCGACCCGACCGTCGTCGGCCAGGCCGTCGAGGCGCTGCCGGATCTGCACTCGGCTTGGATGGGGAGGCCACAGACGTGATCTCCCGCCAGTACATCCCCAAGCCAGGCAGCGTGCCGGCGCGGGCCATCGCGTACCTGTGGCAGCAGCAGGTGGGCACCGAAGTCACCACGGACGTGCTGGCCACTGCCGCGGGCTTCAAGCCCAAGGATGCGACAGCATTCCTGCAGCCGGCCGTAGTCGCGCAGGCGATTTCGCGCCGTTCCTCGTGCCAGCACGACAGCCGTGCGCCGAACCTGTGGAGCCTGGGGCCCAAGGCACCCACGGTCGACCAGATCGCTGCGCTGACGGCTCATCGGCCGGCCGCCAAGGTGGTGCGTGCTGCGCCTCGCCAGAAGGCTCCAGCGCGCTCAATCTTCGAGGCCAGGCCGGAGGAGCGTAGGGCCGCCATGGAGGCGCCCGTGCCGGCGCCCGGATCGTTCATGGCGGAGTGGCGGCGGAAGCGGGGGCAGGGCTCATGACTGTCACTCGCCCCGCTCTCCGATACCACGGCGGCAAGTTCAGGCTCGCGCCGTGGATCCTGCAGTTCTTCCCGCCGCACGCGGTCTACGTCGAGCCCTACGGCGGCGGAGCGTCGGTATTGCTGCGCAAGCCGCGCGCGCACACCGAGGTCTACAACGACATTGCCGACGAAATCGTCAACGTATTCCGAGTACTGCGCGATCCGGTGACGGCTGCCGAGCTGCGTCGCCTCGTCGAGTTGACGCCGGCGGCGCGCGTGGAGTTCCGGCTCAGCTATGAGCCATCTACCGACCCGATTGAGCAGGCGCGAAGGACCATAGTGCGGTCGTTCATGGGTTTCGGCTCCGGCGCCGTCTTCAGCAAGCACGCTACGGGTTTCAGGACCGGTGCGCGCGGCGAGAGGCACAAGAGCGCAGCTCACGACCTGGTGACCTGGCCCAACCAGGTGCCGGCGTTCGTGGAACGGCTGCGCGGTGTCACCATCGAGTCGCGCGACGCGCTGCTCGTAATGCAGTCGACCGACGGTCCCGGTGTTCTGCACTACGTCGACCCGCCATATCCCCACGGCACTCGCGGCAACGCACGCGGCGTCCGGCAGAAGTACGCGCGCGAGCTCTCAGATGACGATCACCGCGTCCTCGCCGGCGTGCTGCACGAGCTCCGCGGCATGGTCGCGCTCAGCGGCTACCCATGTGACCTCTATGACCGCGAATTGTTCGCCGGTTGGGAGCGCCACAAGGTGCTCGCGCTGGCTGACGGCGCGCGCGAGCGCACCGAGGTCGTCTGGCTGAACCCAGCCTGTAGCGCGGCTCTTCAGCGATCGCGCGGCGGGCTCTTCGCGGAGGCGGCAGCGTGATGCGCGAGTACGCCAAGCTCTCGCCGACCTTCTGGACCGGCGAAACCGGGAAGGCCCTCCGCAAAAGGGGCTCCGAAGCGGTGATCGTGGCGCTGTATCTGGTCTCCGCTCCAGGTTCGAACATGCTCGGGCTGTACTACCAGCCCTTGCTCTTCATGGCCCACGAAACCGGATTGGGCATAGACGGGGCTACGAAGGGGCTTCACGCCTGCATTCAGGTGGGCTTCTGCGACTACGACGGCGACACCGAGATGGTGTACGTCAAGGAGATGGCAGCGTGGCAGATCGCCGAGGAGCTGAAGCCCGCTGACCTACGGTGCAAGGGCATCCAGAAGGACTACGAGAGCCTCCCGGACAACCCCTTCCTCGAAGCCTGGTTCGTGCGCTACGAGCAGGCATTCCACCTCACCACGCGTCGCGTCGGCTCGCGTGAGCCCACCCTGTTCGACGACCCGCCGACGAAAGGGCCTAGCAAAGCCCCTTCCAAAGCCCCATCGAAGCCAGGAGCAGGAGCAGGAGCAGGAGCAGGAGAAGCTCCGAACCCTTCGGGTTCTCGTCGTCTCGCGCCGACCGCCGGCGGCCGCGAAGACCCGAAACCGACGATCCCATGCCCGTACGACGCGATCGTCGACGCCTACCACCGCGAGCTTCCGAGCCTTCCGAAGATCCGCCTGCGCGATGGCCCGACCTGGGACGAACGCACGAAGGCCATGCGCAGCTTCTGGGGCTGGGTGCTGTCGAGCCGCAAGTCCGACGGCACTCGGCGCGCTGAGACGGCTGAGCAGGCCATCGACTGGATCGCGGCCTACTTCCGCCGCGCCGCCGAGAACGACTTCGTGATGGGTCGATCCAGGCCGGGCGCGGGGCATGAGGGCTGGAGAGCCGACCTCGAGTACCTGCTCAGCAAGCGCGGCCTGAAGCAGGTCATCGAGAAGACGGTGGAGCGGGCAGCATGAACCCGACCGAAGACCTCGACCGCGGCGAGCAGCTCGGGCGCCTGCGCATCCCGCCTCAGTCCGTCGAGGCGGAGCAGAGCGTGCTGGGCGGCCTGCTGCTGGACTCGTCGGCGTGGGATCGCATCGGCGACCTGCTCACCGAGGCCGACTTCTACCGCCACGACCACCGGCAGATCTTCGGGGCGATCGAGGCGCTGGCCACCGCTTCGCGCGAGGCCGACGTGATCACGGTCTTCGCCCACCTGCAGGCCTCAGGCAAGGCGGAGGACGTCGGCGGGATGGTGTACCTCAACGCGCTGGCCAGCAGCGTGCCCAGCGCTTCGAACATCCGCCGCTACGCCGAGATCGTGCGCGAGAAGTCGCTGCAGCGCGCGCTGGTCGCAGCAGCCGACGAGGCAGCCACGCTCGCGTTCAACGCCGAGCTCGGGCAGGTCAACGCGACGATGGAGCGCTGCATCACGCTCTTCGACGCGGTGCAGCGCCGCGGTGTCGTGCAGGGACCGCGCGATGCGCGAAACCTCGCCGTCGCGCGCGTCGACCACTTCAACGACGTCGCCACCAAGGAGGTGCCAGTCGCCTTCTCGACTGGTCTCTCCGACCTGGACCATCGGCTCAACGGTGGGCTTCAGGAAGGGCGCGTCTACGTGCTCGCCGCGCGCCCATCGGTGGGCAAGTCGAGCCTCGCGCTGCAGATCGGCCTGCACCATGCCCAGGACCTGCGCCGCGGCGTGCTGGTGCTCTCGCAGGAGATGCCGTCGGAGGAGGTCGCTGACCGGGCTCTCGCGAACCTGGGAGGCGTCGACTACGGCGAGATGCAGCGCGGCCAGCTGTCCGACATGAGCTGGGGCCGGTTCTCCGACGCGGTCGAGCGGATGGGACGTCTGCCTCTGTGGATCGACGACCAGGCCGCGCTGACTCTCGGCGACATCCGCGCCAAGGCCTTCGCGTTGCGCCGCGAGGGTCTGAAGCTGCTGATCGTCGACTACCTGCAGCTCTGCTCAGGCCAGGCGAAGGGCAAGCAGGTCAACCGCAACACCGAGCTCGAGGAGATCACGCGGGGCATCAAGGCGCTGGCCAAGCAGCTGCGCATCTCCGTGCTCCTGCTCTCCCAGCTCAGTCGCGAAGTCGAGAAGCGGAGCACTCCGGAGCCGAACCTCGGTGACCTCCGCGACAGCGGCGCCATCGAGCAGGACGCTGACGTCGTGCTGGGGCTCTGGGTGGCGCGCCACTGGAGCGACCGCAAGGTGATGGCGCTCAGCGTGCTCAAGAACCGCCAGGGCGAGCGCGGCGCGCGCATCCCGCTCGACTTCTACGGCCAGTACCAGCAGTGGACCGACTCGACCGCCGACGTGCAGTCGATCGGCAAGGGCGTCGCCAAGTCGCAGGAGGCCTTCGAATGACGACCGAGGAGCGCGACCAGTTCGTGCGTGAGATCGCCGCCCGAGTGTTCGCGGAAGAGCGCAGCGGCCGGCCAGTCGACGGCTCGCGGCTGGCATGGGCTGCCAGCGTGCTCGATCGGCGGCACCGGGCCACCTCGAATGCGGTCGAAAAACCGGAAGTGGAGGCCGCGTGAGGAAGCGCAGCTCCTACCGCCCGCGACCGGTGATGTCCGACCCGCTGTCGCTGCTGCGCCCGGTGCGCCGCGAGGAGTGCGATCGGGTGATGCGCCGATTCTTCACGGCGCTGCACGAGATCGCTGCCGGCCGGTATCCCGGCGAGGCCGAATGGCGCGACCTGAGCGACGCCATAAACACCGTCGAGACCCTTGCGCTGCACCTGCACAAGCTGGAGCCCGCCGAGGTCATGCCCACCGTGAACGCCGCGATCGCGGCCATGGTCGGCGCGGCTCACCGGTTCAAGGCCGGGCAGGGCATGCGCGTCGACGGGCCCGGGCTCGAAGCGCTGCGCGACGTGCTGGCGATCTACGAGCAGTGCGCCGAGGGCCTCACCGAGAGGGAAATGTGCATGGCCCAGGCCGAGACGCAACGCCGCATGAACGAGCTGCTGCGCAGCCGCTCCGCGGATCCACAGGTCATCGCTCTGTGAGCGACCAGGAGAGGACCAGACCATGAGCGACCAAGTCGACACCGGCATCGGCTACGAACACGAGCCGATCACGACCATCCCGTTCGAGCGCGGAGACGAGGCCCAAGAGTCCGGACTGTCGGCGTCCGAGTCCGTCAATGCGATTTACATCGCGCTGGCGATCGTGTTCGTCGGCATCGTGGGCGGCACGCTGCTCGCAACGGTCTTCCGGGGAGCCTGGCAGTGATCGTGCTCGGGATCGACCTCGGATTGGACGGCGCACTCGCGCGCGTCGTGCCCAACGGCAGCGCCGACATCGTCGACATGCCGACCTTCACGCTCCCGGGCAAGGGAATGGTCAAGCGCGCAATCGCCCCGGTCGAGCTCATGGCCGCGATCCGACGCCTCGTGCCCATCGGCGAGAAGGCGCTGGCGGTGGTCGAGCAGGTGCACACGTTCCCCGGCCGGGTCAACTCACCGCAGGCGGGCGGCTCGCTCATGGAGACGAAGGGCTGCGTGCGCGCTGTGCTCGCCCTGGCAGGCGTCGACGTGCACTGGGTCGACCCGCAGGCCTGGAAGGCGATGTACGGCCTGGGCAGCAGCAAGGACGCGTCGCTCGAGATCGCGCGCACGCTGTACCCGACCACTGCACCGGTGCTCGCCAGGAAGAGCGACCACAACCGCGCCGAGGCGCTGCTGCTGGCGCACTGGGGCGTGAGGAAGCTTGCATGAGATCCGACGACGCCACGCCCCCGCGCGACGTTCCGTTCCGCATGGTCGGCGAGGGCCTCGCGCAGACGTTCCGCTGCGGACAGTGCCAGGACCTCCGAGCGATGGTCGGACGCCGGCTTCAGCTCGTGAAGAAGGGCCCGATGCGCGGCACCCGCGACTGGGTGTGCATCACCTGCCAGGGGGCCGCGAAGTGAGCTGCAGGGCCTGCCGTGACGCCGAACGCGACCCGATGCGCGACGACTTCATCGCGCACTGCCGGGGCTGCGAGGCGAGGGCGCTGGCCTCGGTCGGCGCTCACGTCGAGTCGCAGGAGATCGGCGCCATGACGCCGCACTACCGCAGCACGCTGGAGCGCTTCTTCGGCGACGACTGGAAGCAGGGCCACGAACAGGTCAAGGCCTGGGCCGACCGAATCACCGCCGCCAACGCGCGGCAGAAAGCGAGGGCTACGTGAAGAAGGTCTACACGCTGACGGTGTACCGCGCTGCCGATGGCTGGCGCTGGAGGCTCAAAGCCAAGAACGGGCTGATCGTGGCCGACTCGGGCGAGGCCTACGCCCGAAAGCGCAATGCGCTGCGCTCCGCGCGCTCGCTCGCAGATGCGCGAATCCTGCTGACGGTCAACGAGGTCGAGTGAATTCCATGACGAAGAACCCCCAGGAGAAATCGATGCGAGCCGCCTACCTGCTCGCGTTCGCAGCCATGACCGCTGCGTGCGCTGGAGCGAATGCCACCACCTGCAAGAACGGAGGCACCGATTGGCCCAAGT
The DNA here is from genome assembly GCA_964638185.1 of uncultured Steroidobacteraceae bacterium. Classification (GTDB taxonomy): domain Bacteria; phylum Pseudomonadota; class Gammaproteobacteria; order Steroidobacterales; family Steroidobacteraceae; genus SG8-30. Next base: position 22,444 of record CAZXAS010000001.1, read on the forward strand.
GCACGACACCCCACCCTGCGACGCCTTCGGCGCCGTCGACCTCGACGAATACGCTGAACAGCTCGAGCGAAGCGAACGCAAGCGCACAGGCGGGCGCATCAGCGTCGGTCAGTGGCAGTTCGTCGGCGGTCGGTGGTTCCGGTGGCTCGATGAGCTACGAGGAGTTCAGCCGCAGCAACATGTACGTGCTGCCCGCGCCGGTGCACGCAGCTCCACTGCCACCAGGCCTGTGCCCGCAGGGTGACAGCGTCAGCTGGTCCTTCGGGTGGAACTTCATAAGTTTTGCACGAAGCAGCACGCGCACGGAGCTGGAATGCCTCGATCGCGTGCTCGCTGCCATCAAGACAGCGCCCACCACGCAGGTGATCCAGGCTCCCCCTCTGCCACCCGCTGCGCCTGCTGCTGCATGCGAGCAGCCTGCGAAGCGAAAGGCATTGAAGGCTCGATCTACCCAGGCAGCAGGCACCTGCAAGGTGAGAACCTGATGCGCCAAGCGTCCAGCCAAGAAGCGTGCCAGGGGGGTATGGGTCCTTCTGGCGCAGGGGCGGGTGCGGGTAATTCGGCCCCCGCCCTGACGCTAGTGACTGGGCGTTCGGAAGTCTTGAACGATGGAACGGGGCGCTGAGGCCCGCCGGCATGCCGAAACGACCGCCGAAGCCCACGACGGCCGTCCGCCGAGTCAATGCGTCCACGCTGGCGCGCGAGCTGGGCGTGCGTCCGCAGGCGATCTCGGACCTGATCAAGCGCGGCCGCATCGAGCGCGACGCGGACATGCTGATCGACGCCGAGAAGGCGAAGGCGATGATCGCCAAGCACGTCCGGGCCTTCGGCAAGACGGCTTCCGCTGTGGTGGCCAGCGCCAAGACGCCGGCCACGCCGGGCCTGGCCGGGCCCTCAGCGCCATCGCCGGACGTCCTCAGCTACCAGTCGGCCCGGGCCACGCGCGAGCAGGAGGAGGCGGCGACCGCGCGCATCAAGCGCCTGCAGCTCGAGCGCAGGCTGATCGACCGCGACGCGACGCTGAGCGCCGTGTTCACCGCCTTCCGCCGCCTGCGCGACCAGGCGATGCCCCTCGGGCGCAAGGTCGCGGCCCGCGTGGCCACGATGACCGACCCGCGCGACATCCAGGACCTGATCGACGGCGAGATGCGGCTGATCTTCCAGCAGTTCGCAGAGAAGACCCTCGCCACCGCGGCGGATCGGATCGCCGGGCCCGACGCCAAGCCGGCCGAGCGCGACTGGATCGAAGAAACCACCAAGGAGCCCGCATGAGCATCGAACCCGCGAGCGCGCCGCTGGACAGCGTCGCCTACATCCAAGGCGAGATCGAGGCCGCCGAGCAGCGGATCCAGGCCGAGCTCGAGCGCATCTGCGACCTGGCCGAGTTCCGCGAGCTCTGGCTCGACATCAAGGTGCACACCGACCGCAAGCTCAACGGCCGCGAGACGGTGCAGCGAGTCGATGCGCGCATCCGCGCCGTGATCTGAGGAGAGAACCATGCTTGACGTGATGATCGACCTGGAAACCATGGGGCAGGGCCACGACGCCGCGATCGTGGCAATCGGCGCGGTCGAGTTCGACCGAACTGCACGAGAAACCGGGCAGGAGTTCTACCTGACGGTCGACCTGGAGTCCGCGGTGCGCTGCGGCGGCGTCATCGACCCGTCGACGGTGATGTGGTGGATGCGTCAGTCGGAGCACGCGCGCCAAGCGCTCGATGGCAAATCGGACATCGCCCAGGCGCTGGCCACCTTCTCAGGATGGCTGCGCAGCCGCGGTGATCTGAGCCAGGTGCGGATCTGGGGCAACGGTTCCGACTTCGACAACGTCATCCTCGCGAACGCCTACCGACGCCTCTTGCTGCCGACGCCCTGGAAGTTCTGGAACAACCGGTGCTATCGAACCTGGAAGAACGAGCATCGCGAGGTCTCGATGGAGCGCAGCGGCACGCATCACAACGCGCTCGACGACGCGGTCAGCCAGGCGCGGCACATGCTCAAGGTCCCGTTCGAGATGCCGGTGGCCGCTTGATGTCCCTCTGCGACGCCGAAGCCGAGGTACTGCGCACCGTCGCGGAGGCGCTGCAGCCAGATCCTGAGCTGCACCTCGACGTCTGGAGCGAGAAGAACGTCGTCATCCCGAAGGGTTCGGCCTTCTCCGGCCACTACAGCCTGCGGCACACGCCCTACGCGCGCCGGCTGCTGCAGGCGCTCAGCCCGACGCACCGCGCGACGCGCGTGGTCGCTATGGTGGCCAGCCAGATGCTCAAGACCCAGGTCTTCATCTGCGCCGCGCTGGGCTGGATCGACGGCGCGCCGGCGAACATCATCGCCCTGGAGCCCACCGACAGCCTGGTCAAGCGGCTGTCCGCGCGCTTCGCCAAGGCGGCCGAGGTGTGCGACGCCGTCAGCAAGAAGATCTCGCCGCCGCGCTCGCGCGACAAGCGCAACACCATCGACGTCAAGGAGTTCGACGGCGGGAACATCTACTTCGCCTCCGCCGGCTCCGACGCCAACCTCGCCGAGATCCCGGCGCGCTACCTCTTCTGCGACGAAATCGACCGCCCGCAGTGGCGCGGCAACGCGAGCGGGGAGGGCAACAAGATCAAGATCGCCGAGGCGCGCACCACCACCTACGAGGGCATCCAGAAGCAGTACCACGTCAGCAGCCCGGGGGTGCTGGGCGACTCCATGGTGCACGCGCTCTTCCTGCAGGGCACGCAGGAGCGCTACCACGTGCCGTGCCCGCATTGCGACCACCTGCACGAGCTGACCCGCGAGAACTTCCGCTACGAGTTCGACGCCGAGACCGAGCGCGTCAGCCGCGCCTACTTCGTGTGCCCGGAGTGCGGCGGCGTCATCGAGGAGCACCACAAGGCCTACATGCTGCTCGACTCCGAGCTGGGCGGCATGGCGCGCTGGGTGCAGACGGCCGAGGGCGACGGCGAGACGATCAGCGTCACCCTGCCGGCCTACTACGCCCCGCCGGGCTCCATCACGTGGCTGCGCCTGGCGCGCGAGCTCGCGCTGGCGCTGCTGGCCAAGGAGCGCGGCGACGAGGGCCTGCTGCAGGTCTACACGAACACCCGCGAGGGGCTGCCGTACGCGCCGGGCGACGTCACGTCGACCGCCACCGAGCTGCTCAAGCGCTGCCAGGCCGAGAAGCTGCCGGTGCGGATCGTGCCCGAAGGGGCTCTCGTGCTGACCATGTTCGTCGACACGCAGGTCAACCGCCTCGAGGCGACGATCCAGGCCTGGGGCCCGGGCCTGGAGTGCTGGACCATCGAGCACGAGGTGCTGTGGGGCTCGCCGATCGAGGATCCGCAGTCGGAGTCCTCGGTCTGGGCCAAGCTCGACGCGCTGCGCTCCACGCCGTTCCTGCACGCCTCTGGCGCGATCATCCGGATCAGCGTCTACGGCATCGACGCCGGCGGCGCCAACTCGCAGGACGTCTACAACTACGGGGCCGAGCGCAAGCACCTCGGCTGCGTCGTCACCCGCGGCGAGAACCTGCCGAACCGGCCGATCATCGCGGCCAAGCCGAACAAGTACGACATCGACTGGCAGGGCAAGAAGGTCGAGAACGGCGGGCAGTACTGGCGCATCGGCACCGACACTGCGAAGGACCACATCTTCAACCGCCTGGCGCTAGAAAGCGGCCCGGGCGCGATGCACTGGCACTCCGGCTACGAGCTCGAGCTCTTCGAGCAGCTGCTGGTCGAGAAGCGGGTGACGAAGTACCAGCGCGGCCGCGCGGTGCGCCAGTACGTGAAACCGAACGGCGCCCGCAACGAGCAGCTCGACACCCACGTCGGCAACCTCGCGATGGCGCAGTACCTCGGCCTGCACAAGTGGACGCGCGCCGACTGGGCCCGGCTGCGCCGCAACCTGCTCGGCCAGCGCGCCGCCGAAGTGCCGACTGTCCCGCCACCGGCCGATCCCGTCTCGCCGGAAGCCCCTTCCGTTCCGGTTTCAAACCCTCCTGTCCCGCCGCCGGCCGCACCAGCGTCGCCAGCCGGCGGCCGTCGTGTCCTCTCGCGCGGCATCCGCCGCTGACCACCATGCCCATGACGATCGACCCCTTCGAGCCCGAGCCGCTCACCGAGTCCGAAGCCATCGAGGCCAACGACAACACCGGTCTGCTGATCGACGACCTGTGCCGCCGCTGGGCCGCGTGGTCGCGCACGCGCCGCTTCTTCGGCCCGCCGCCGATCGCGCCGGGCATCCTCGGCAAGCTGACGCGCAAGGGCACCGGCGCGCGGCGCGGCGGCCCGCCGGATGCCGCACTGAGCGCCGAGCTGGCCGCGCTGAACCTCGCCATCGCGGCCCAGCCCGAGGACGTGTCGCGCAAGGTCTTCGTCCTGACCTACGTGCACTGCGTCAGCGACATCAAGCTGGCGGCCGACGCGCTGGGGATCAGCCGGGCGACTTGGTATCGCTACCTCGCCGACTTCCGCGTCCGGATCTACGCGGCGCATCAGCGCATCCTCGCGGAGAACGAGGCGGCCCGCGAAGCGCTGCCGTCGAATGTCTCCGACCAGTGAGACAAGAAACCAGGCAAACCGTGAGACACGGCAGGTGAAAATTCGCCCCAATTCGGCTAGTGGCTGAAGTGCCTCCAAAGGGCGCGTAGGCCCGGCCGATCCCTTCAACGAGCCCCGGTGCGCAGCGATGCGGCCGGGGCTCTGTCATTGGAGCCCCGCCAGGTGCCCGACGCCATCAGCCTCACCGCCACGCGCAGCGGCAGGCTGGCGGATGCCGTGGCGCAGATGCGCGACATCCCGGCGCGCGTGATCCCCTACGCGGCGAACGCGGCGCTGAACACCATCGGCTCGCGGGCGCGCAAGGACATCCAGGCGGAGATGCCGCGGGTGTTCGATCGGCCGAACCCGTACACGCTGAACTCGCTGCGGATCGAGCAGTCCACGCGCGAGACGCTGACGATCCGCATCGCCGTCAAGGACTCCGCACCGACCGGCGGCACGAAGCCCGAGCACTACCTCATGCCGGCAGTGTTCGGGGCCGGCCGCAACGAGAAGCGCTTCGAGGCGAGCCTGCGCTATGCCGGCGTGCTGCCCGCTGGCTGGCGCGTCGTGCCGGCTGCGGGCGCGAAGCTCGACTCCTACGGCAACGTCAGCCGCGCGGAGACGAAGCGCATCCTGGATGCGGTCGAGAGCAAGTCGAGCGCCGGCTCGGCCTACTTCGCCGTCAGCCCCGAAGGAACCACGCGGCCGCGCACGCGGCTCGCCCCCGGCGTGTATGCGCGCGCCGGCCGTGGCCGCCGTGGCGTTCGCCCCGTCCTGATCTTCGTCCGCAAGGCGCCGCAGTACCGCGCGCGCCTTCCCTTCGCCGCCATCGTGGAGCGGCGCGCCGACGCCGACTTCCGCACCGAGTTCGCGCGGGTCGCGAACAGCATCCTCAGCCGCTGACGATGACACGAGACCAACTGCAGGCCCGCCTCGACGCCTACCTGGCGGCCGAGACGAAGATCCTCCGCGGCCAGGAGTACGTCATCGGGCAGGGCGAGACCGCGCGCCGCCTGCGCCGCGCCGATCTGTCCGAAGTACGCGCCGAGATCGAGAAGCTCTCCGCTGCGATCGAAGCCATCGACAACTCGGCCGCCGGCCGTCGCCGCGTGCTGTATTCGCGGCCCATGAACTGAGGCGCCCGAGCATGGCTGCACGCGCAAACCTGCTCGACCGGGCGATCGGCATCTTCGCGCCGCGCACCGCGCTGCGCCGCGCCACCGCGCGCGCCGCATTCGAGGCGTTCTCCGGCGGCGGCAGCGACGGCGCGCCACTGAGCCCGATGAATGGCCGCTGGTCGGTCTCTCCGCGCAGCGCCGACGCCGACATCATCCGCGGCCTGCGTCGCCAGCGCGCGGAGTCGCGCGAGCTGCGCCGCACGAACCCGATCGCCACCGGCGCCATCGACACGAACCTGCGCCGCGTCGTCGGCACGGGCCTGCAGCCGGTGCCTGAGCCGGACGCGAAGGTGCTCGGCTGGTCGGACGAGGAAGTCGCCGCGTTCAAGGAGTTAGTCACCCGCGAGTTCAGCCTGTGGGCCGACTCGAAGGAGTGCACGCTCGATCGCGGCCAGACCTTCTACGAGCGGCAGGATCTGGTGCTCAGCTCGCGGCTCGAAAGCGGCGACTGCTTCACCATCCTGCCGGACGGCCAGCCGACCGCGACGCAGCCCTACCGGCTGCGCCTGCAACTGATCGAGGCCGACCGCTGCGCCAGCCCGGCCACCGACGCCGGCAAGCCGAACGTCATCGAAGGCGTGCGCATGGTCGGCGGCGCGCCCTCGGCGTACTACATCCTCGACGCGCACCCAGGCGCGCTGTCGATCTCCGGTGCGACCAGCACGACGGGAAGCTGGTACGACGCGATCGGCTCCAGCGGCCGGCGCCGAATCCTGCACCACTACCGCCCGACGCGGCCGGAGCAGACGCGCGGCGTGCCGTACCTCGCGCCGGTGATCCAGGCGATCAAGGATCTCGGCCGCTACACCGAGGCGGAAATCAGCGCCGCCGTCGTCTCGGCGTTCTATACCGTCTTCATCGAGCAGGGGGGCGCCTCCGCGCCCGCGCCGGTCTTCGGCGTCGAGCAGGGCGCCACCGCCACGACGCAGAACGAGACCGTTCCTCCCAGTGGCCAGGAGATCGAGATGGGCCCGGCGGCCATCGTCGGCCTGGCCAAGGGCGAGAAGGCCAGCTTCGCCGACCCGAAGCGGCCCAACACGGCCTACGAGCCCTTCATCACCGGCATCCTGACGCTGATCGGTGCCGGCCTCGGGCTGCCGGTCGACCTGCTGACCAAGCGCTTCAACGCCAGCTACAGCGCGAGCCGCGCCGCGCTGCTCGACGCCTGGCAGCACTTCCGCAGCGAGCGCGCCTGGCTGGTGCTCAGCTTCTGCCAGCCGGTCTATGAGACGTGGATGGCCGAAGCCGTCAGCAGCGGCCGCATCCAGGCGCCGGGCTTCTTCTCCGACCCGCTGATCCGCTGGGCCTACACGCGCGCCGCGTGGCACGGCGACTCGCAGGGCTCGCTGAACCCGAAGGACGAGGTGGCGGCCTACCGCGACGCCATCGACGGCCGCCTGATGACGCACGAGCGGGCCGAGTGGGAGCTGTTCGGCTCCGACTTCACGCGCACCTTCCCGGTGAAGCGCCGCGAGCAGCAGATGCTGAAGGACGCGGACATGCTGCCCGTGCCGAAGGCCGGCGCGGCCGCGGCGCCGCAAAGCTCCGGCGGCGCGTCGTCGGCCCAGCAGGACGGCGCGCACGTGGCGCTGGCCGATGCCGCGCTCGCGCTGAAGGAGCAGGCGGCCACGCTGGCGCGCGAGCCGGTGCAGCTGCAGCTCGAGATGGGCGAGCAGCGCATCGTCGTCGAGCAGGCGCCGCTGAACATTTCGCTCGAACAGGCCGACACGCACATCCACCTCGACCAGCAGAAAGAGACCAGGCCCGCGGCGGCGACGCAGGGCTATCGGGTCATCCCTGTGCGAGACCCGGTGACGGGCCTCGCGCGGGAGTGGCTGAAGGTTCCGATGGGCTCGCTTCCCGAGTCCCTGACGACCGAGGCCGGCGTCGCCACCTCGATCCCCCCCACGCACTCCTGACCGAAAGGCACCACCATGAAGTCCGCAACCTTCCAGAACGACGTACTGAAGCTGATCTTCCAGGCCGTCGCCATCGCCAACATCGCCGACAACGCTGCGGCGTCGCCGCTGACGAACCTGCACGTCGCGCTGCACACCGCCGACCCGGGCGGCGCCGGCACGCAGAGCACCAGCGAGATCAGCTACACCGGCTATGCGCGCATCGCCGTGGCGCGCACCTCGGGCGGCTGGAACGTCACCGGCAACGTCGCCAGCCCGGTCGCCGCGATCCAGTTCGGCGAAATGACCGCCGGCACCGGCGGCGTCGCGACGCACTTCTCGGTCGGCGTGGCGTCGTCGGGCGCGACCAAGATCCTGCGCCGCGGCGTGCTGGGTTCGCGCCTGGGCCCGTTCACCGCGGCCGCGAGCGACACCATCACCATCCCGGGCCTGACCGGCCTGGCTGTCGACGACCGGATCATCTTCCAGTCGGTCGACGGATCGAGCCTGCCGACCGGCATCACCGAGGGCACGTCGTACTGGGTCAAGACCGTCAGCGGCGACGCCGTGACGATCAGCGCCACGCAGGGCGGCGCGACGCTCGACATCACCGCCGTTGGCGACGGCATCGCCTACCGCTCGACGCCGATCAACGTCGTCGTCGGCGTGGCGCCGCAGCTCAAGACCACCTCGCAGATCGTGGAGGAATGACCATGCAATTCGACTCGACCACCAAGACCGCCATCCTCGCCAAGATCGGCGAACTGACCTCAACCGTGCAGGGCCTCGACACGGCCGAGCCGCTGCAGGCGCAGATCGACGCGCTGACCGCCCAGGTCAACGCGCTGACCGGCGAGCGCGACACCGCGCTGGAGCAGCTGCAGGCCGCTCGCGGCGAGGCCACGGCGGCCGTCGCGAAGCTGGCGCAGGTTCGCCTGAAGCTCGACGCGGCCGACGCCGCCGATGCGGCCGAAGACGCCGCGCGCGCCGAGCTGCGCGACATCCTGAACGGCTGAAGGGGCGGCGCATGAAGTTCGACACCGCTCGCAAGGCGGCGACTCTGACCGCGCTGGCCGACCTGGCGGCGCTGGTCAGCGCGGCGGATCCCGTCGCGGCGGCGCCTGCGCCGACCCCGGCACCGGCACCCAGCCCGACGCCAGCCCCCGCGCCGACGCCAGCCCCCGCGCCCGGCAGCACCGCGACGACCTTCGACGCGCTCTATCCGGCCGGCTTCACGCTGAAGGCTCTCGACAATGCCGCCATCGTGCAGCAGCCGCGCCCGGCCAAGAGCGCGAACCTGAGCACGCCCGGCTACACCGACCCGGCCTACGGCACGAAGGTCTTCAAGCTGACCGACACCGTGGCCGATGGCAACGTCGCGAACGTCACGCACATCCGGCATGAGTACAGCCGGCGCCAGGTGTTCAACGCCGACAGCACGCGCTACATCGCGCAGGACGGCAACGGCTTCTGGGCGCTGTTCGACGGGGCGACCTTCAAGCGCATCAACGGCAAGCGGTCGAACGGCATGCTCGTCGGCATGGCGGGCGATGCGGAGCCGTTCTGGCACCCGAGCGATCCGAACGTGCTGTGGTACTGGGGTGGTGGTCTGACGTGGTATGCAAAGGACGTGCGCACGGACACTGACACCGTGCTCGTCAATTTCGCCGGCCGGTTGCCGTGGTCCGCTTCGACGCAGGTCTGGACCAAGAGCGAGGGTGTGCCCAGCGCGGACGGCCGCTTCTGGGGCCTGATGGCGACGCGCTACGACAGCGCGAGCCAGAAGAACATCATCTATGGCCTGCTCGTGTGGGACCGAGAGGCAAACACGATCAAGACACTGGATGCCTCTGCGTTTGGCGGCGCGTTCCCCGATCACGTCAGCATGTCGCCGAGCGGCAAGTACATCGTGCCGTCGTGGGCCTACGACAAGGTACTTGGCACCCGAGCCTATGCGCGTGACTTCTCCGGCTACAAGCTGCTGCGCGTGGGCTCGCAGCACAGTGACCTCGCCTTCGGCGCGAACGGCGAGGATCTGCTTGTCTATGCCGACTACGACGGCGACGCCGAGGACGGCTGGATCGTCGCGGTGAACTGCGACACCGGCGCGGTGACGAAGCTGGTCAGCCTGTACCCGGCCAGTGGTCATCTGACCTCCTGTCACATCAGCGGCAAGTGCTTCAAGCGCCCCGGTTGGGTAGTGGTCAGCACCTACGCCGACGCCTCGAACTACGGCAACGCCAGCCCGGCCAGCCCGCAGCAGCCGATCTACCGCAAGATCACCGCGGTGGAACTGAAGTCCGGCGGCCGCGTGCTGAACATCGCGCACACCCAAGCCGGCAAGGACTACGGCGGCTACTTCGGCGAGCACCAGGCCAGCGTGAATCAGGACTTCACGCGCGTGACCTGGGCCACCAACTTCGGCAGCGGCTCGCGCATCGAGAGCGTGATGGTCGGCCTGTGCAGCACCGCCATCCCGAAGTGACCCAGCGCTGACGAAGGTCCGGCCGTGGCGTTCCTGCACAAGACGGATCCGGTCGCGATCTCGGCGAACCCGGCGACGATCACGTCGTCGGCGTCGATTCCGGCCGGGTCGCTCATCATCCTCGACCTGACGGAGTACTACGGCGGAAGCGCGCCGCAGGCGGTAGCGTCGGTCGTCGATGACGTCAACACCGGCGCCTACTCCATCGCGATCTCGGAGGGCGCTTCCGGCTTGGTCGTCTCCGCGATCTTCTACAAGATCGCTGACGCCACCGGCACGCCGACCGTCACCGTCACGTTCAGCGGCGCCGGCACGCCGCCTGGCACGCTGTCGCTGCGCGTGTTCGACGGCGAGCACACGGTGCTTGGCCCGACCAGCTCGGGCTATTCGGCGAGCACCACGACGCCGGCACCGGGCGCCGTCAACCCGAGCGGAAGCGCGCTCTACCTCGCGCTGTACTGTCCGCACTTCGTCTACGTCACGCTGACGAACACAGCGGGGTGGACCCAGCGCGCGGTGCGCACCGCAATCGACGGCTCAGGTCCGATCGAGCACTACTCGATCGACACGGTCACCACCGGATCGCAGAACCCGGTCGTGACGCTGGGCGCGGCGTCGGAGGTGTCGTGTGTCGTGGCGACGTTCGAGCTGACGACGGAGCCGCCGCAGAAGGCGCGCCCCAACGCCGACGTGAGCGCCGGCGCGTGGGTGCCCAGCACCGGCAGCGACAACTACGCGGTGATCGACGAGACGCCGGCGAGCGATGCCGACTACACGTCGACCCCGAACAACAGCACACTGCGCGTCGGCCTGGCGCCACTGAGCACGCCGGGCGCAGGCACGCAGACGTTCCGGTTCCGAGCTGCGGGCTCGCCGGCGAAGCAGCTGATCGTGTCGCTCCTCGAAGCGGCCGGAACGCTGCGCGGCACGCTGACAGTCGACCCGCTACCTGCTGCGTTCACGGACTACTCGTTCGCGCCGAGCGGTGTTGCTGACTATGCCGATCTTGACGCCTCGTTCGAGGTGCAGGATGCCAGTTCGCCGCCGGAGCCGACCGTGGCGTTCGGCGCGATCGGCACCACCGGCAGCACGACGGCAACGACCAGCGTCACGGCTGCCTATCCGACTGGCATCACGACGGAGAGCGCGCTCTACCTCGTCGTCACCGGCCGCAGCAACACGGCCGGCACCGAGTTCGCGGTCACCGGCGGCGGCTGGACGATCGTCGGCACGTTCGAGGGCGGCACCGGAACGTGGGGCGTCGATGCCGGCACGCGGCGCGTGACGGTGTTCCGCAAGGATTCGGTCAGCGGAAGCGAGAGCGGCAACGTCACGGTGACGCTGGCCGGCACCACGGCAAACACGCTCTACGCGCGGATCGTGCGCGTGCAGCCGCCAACCGGCTACACGATCAGCGAGGCGTTCGCCAGCGGTGCCGACACCAGCGCCGGGACTAGTTTCTCGGCTACTGCGAGCAGCTCGCTCAGCTGGCAGGCCGGCGACCTGCTGCTGATCGCGGTGGCATCGTCCACCGATACGGCCACGCAGAGCGCGCAGTCGATCACCGCCAGCGGAGTCACGTTCGGCACACGGACGAACCGCGCGTCGATCGCGGTGACCGGCGGCAACGATCACCGGCACATCGTCGACACGGTTCCTGTCACCGCCGGCAGCGGCTCCAGCGCGCCGACGTACAGCTACACCGCGAGTGCCAGCACAAGCGGGCCGGTAGGTTTCCTGCGTCTCCGGGCGGTACCGCCTGCCACGGCCGGCATGGTGTCGTTCTCTGAGTTGGAAGTGCCGGCTGCTGCCGGAGGCGGCCCGACGATCATCTCCGTCGACGGCGTTGCGGCAGGCTCAGCGCAGGCCGCAGCTGCTGCCGGCGCCGAGGCGAGCGCCGCCGGCGTGTCGCAGGCCGTAGCGCAGGCTGCCGGCGCGCTGTCGGCGGTTGCATCGGTCAGCGCCGAGGCCGGCGCTCCGGGGCAGGCACAGGGCGGCGCACTGGCGCTGGCGGCGCGCGATGCGTCTGCCGGCTCGGCCGGCCAGGCCGCGGCCCCGGCGCTCGCTGCTGTCGGCGCTTCCGGGGCCTCCGACGCCGCATCGCAGGCAGCCGGCGCTCCGGTCGCGCTGGCACTTGCCGATGGCGCGGCGGATGCGCCCGAGCAGGCGGCGGCCGCACACGTTGCCCTCGCGCTGGCGCAGGCTGCGGCGCAGGCTTCCGAGCCTGCCGCTGCCCCGGCGAGCGCCACGGCCGCCGCTGCAGGCGCTGCCGATGCGCCGGAGCAAGCCGGAGCCGGCGCGGCCGCGGTCACCGCCCGGTCGGCTGAATCCGCGGCATCCGAGCAGGCCGCAGCCGCTGCGCTTGCCCTGGCGGCGCGGGATGCCACCGCCGAAGCGCCGGTACAGGCCGCCGCGACGCAATCCGCCATCGCGGCAGCCGCTGGTGCAGCCGACGCGCCCGAGCCCGCCGCAGGCGCGGCTGCAGCCACCGCCGCGGCGCAGGGCGTCTCCGCCGTGCCGCAGCAGGCGGACGGCAACACCGGCGCCACCCTGTTCGTCGGCGTCGATGCGCTGTCCTACGCTGGCGGGCCGGCATCGGCTCCGGTCGCCGCGCAGGTCGCCGTCGCGGCGGCAGCCGACGCTGCCAGCCAGGCCGCCGGTGCACCGGGCGCGGTGCACAGTGTCACGGCCGTGTCGCAGGCCGGCGAGCAGGCAGCGGTCGACACTGGCGCGCGCACGGTGCTGGCGGTCGACGGCTCGGCCGGTGCGGCTGGCCAGGCGGCCGGCGCTGCCGCCGCGGTGGCCTCCGTCGCAGCGGCGGCCGACGCTCCCGAACAAGCGGCCGGCGCCGCGCTGGCTCTGCACGCGGCCGATGCAGTCGCGCAGGCGCCGCAGCAGGCTAGCGCCGAGCCGATCAGCGGCAGCATCGTCGCCGTCGACGGCATCGCCGGCTCGAGCGCGCCGGCCGCCGCGCCGGTGCTCGCCATCGCGGCCGCATCGGCTCAGGTGTCGACGCCGGCACAGGCTGCCGCCGCCGCGAGCGCCACGGCTGCCGTCAGCGCCGAATCTCAGGCCGCCGGCCAGGCCAGCGCCGATGCCGCCGGCCGCGCGACCGTGGCTGTCGACGCCATCGCCAGCGCGCCGCAGCAGGCCGCCGCGCCGCAGGGCGAGGAAGCCGAACCGCCGACCGTGCCGCAGCCCGGCGGCGGTGGCCGGCTGGTGACGCCCAGCTTCAAGCTGCAGAAGCGCACGAAGCGCCGCGTCGTGGCCGTCGACGGCGTGAGCTCCGCGACCGCGCAGGCGGCCGCATCGGTGCAGGCCCTGATCGCGGTGGCCGCGGCTGCCGCCTCCGCCGCACAGCACGGCACGGCGGCGCTGCCGCTCGGCTCGATGGTCGCCGACAAGTGGCTGGCCGCGCGCATGGAAGAACTCGAATTCGAGCGCAACGTGCTCGCCAACCTATAGAGGACACACGCATGAGCAGCGTCACGGTTTCCATCAAGAGCCCCGCCACCGAGCGGGGCTCGTCGCTTCTGGACCCGCAAGTCTTCGGCGGGCCGATGCGTCTGGCCGATCTCGTCGAGGGCTACTGGGCCATCACGGACCCGATGTATGACGAGATCCGCGCGATCTACGACGCGCACATGCGCGGCGAGAAGATCGACATCAAGGGCGTGGAGGCGCGCATCGGCCGGCCGCTGGCGAACGAGCGCCGCAGCTACAGCGTGCACGACGGCGTGGCGCTGATCGGCATGTCGGGCGTGATCGGCCCGAAGGCCAACCTCTTCATGGACATCAGCGGCGGCACGTCAGCGCAGCAGCTGCGCGCCGAGATCCTCGCCGCGCTCGATGACCCGAAAGTCGAGTCCGCGATCCTCTACGCCGACAGCCCGGGCGGGAACGTGCTGGGCATCGCCGAGGGCGCGGCAGCGTGGCGCGCGTTCGCCGAGCAGAAGCCGGCCGTGACCTTCAGCGACGGCACGCTCGCCAGCGCGGCCTACTGGTGGGGCTCGGCGGCATCGAAGGTGCTCATCAGCGGGCCGATGGTCAACGTCGGCAGCATCGGCGTGCGCACCGAGCACATCGACACCTCGATGGCCGACGCGGCGCGCGGCGTCAAACGCACGATCATCAAGGCCGGCGCGTACAAGGCTGCCGGTGACGGCCCGCTCGACCCGAAGACCCTGGAGTACCGCCAGGCGCAGGTCGACTACCTCTACAGCCTGTTCGTCGACACGGTGGCCGCGCATCGCGGCGTCGATGTCGAGACGGTGCTGAAGGAGATGGCTGACGGCCGCGTCTTCATCGGGCAGCAGGCGATCGACGCCGGCCTGGTCGACGGCTTCGCCAGCCTCGAAACCCTTCTCGAACAGATGGCGCGCGACCCTCGCACGGTCGCGCCGCTGCGAACCCAGGCCGACGCTCCGAAGGCTCCGCGCAAGCGGATGACCAGCGCGAGCGCCGACCTGCTCCCCGCGTCCGCTGCAGCCGGTGCTGCCGCGGCGGGCGCGACCTCCCCGGAAGACGAGCCGGTGCCGCACGTCGACCACTCCACCACCACGAAGGAGAACTCCATGCCGGAGAACCTCACGCGCGAGGCGCTGGAGCGCGACCACGCGGCCCTGTACGGGCAGATCCGCTCCGAGGCGCTGGCCGAAGGTGCGACGCAGGAACACGCGCGCATCCAGGCCGTCCGCGCACAGGCCCTGCCGGGCCACGATGCCTTGATCGAAACCCTCGCCTTCGACGGCAAGACGACCGGCCCCGAGGCCGCCGCTGCCGTGCTGGCCGCCGAGCGCGCTGTCATCCAGGCGCGCACGCAGGCCCACGCGAACGATGCCCCGAAAGCCGCGCCGAGCGGCCACGAAGGCTCGCACGCCGAAGACGCCAGCGAGAAGCCGGGCAACAAGCCGGGCGTCGTCAAGGCCGTCATCAACAGCGCGAAGGCCTACGCCCGGCTGAACGGCCGCGCGGACGCCTGATCCATCACTTCAAGGAGAACCCCACATGGTTGCGAAGACCGACCACCTCGGCGCCGGCGCTTTCATCAAGAGCGAAGCGAACGGCGACCTCTCGCGCGAGACCGTCACCATCGTCAGCGGCAGCGGCAAGCTGATCGCCGGCACGGTGCTGGGCCAGATCACTGTCGGCGGCAAGTACAAGCCCTACGACAACAACAACAGCGACGGCTCCGAGACCGCGAAGGCGATCCTGGTGTACGACGTCGACGCCACCTCGGAGGACGTCGCCGCGGTTGTGATCGTGCGCCTGGCCGAAGTCTGGACGAACCGCCTGCAATGGGCGGCGTCGGTGCTCGTCGGCGAGAAGGCCCCGGCCTACGTCGAACTGGCCACCACGAACGTCATCGTCCGCTGATCGCGCGGCCCCCAACACAGCAGAAGGAACAGAACCATGATGCTCAACGACGACGGCTTCCAGCTGGAAGTCCTGACCGCGGCGATCAACGAGATTCCGCACCTCCCCTCCATGCTCGGTGACGATGGCCTCTTCGAATACGCCGGAGTGGCTTCGAAGTCCATCCGCGTCGAGAAGCAGGGCACCGTGCTGGCGCTGGTCGCCTCGAAGCCGCGCGGTTCCGCCGGCAGCGAAATCGGCCGTACCGCCCGCACGTTGCGCCCGTTCGATCTGGTGCACCTGCCTCTGGAGGATCGCATCCTCGCCGACGAAGTGCAGGGTGTTCGCCAGTTCGGCACTGACGGAACGCTCACTCCGCTGCAGGCGCGTATCAACGAAGTTCTGCAACTCGCGATGCGCCGAATCGACCTGACGCTGGAATACCACCGCGTCGGGTGCCTGAAGGGTCAGGTGATCGACGCGGACGGAACCACCGTGCTGCACGACATGTTCACCGAGTTCGGTGTGGCGCAAAACGTCATCGACTTCGAACTCGACTCGGCCACGACGCTGGTGCGCACGAAGTGCGCCACTGCGCTCGATGCGATCGAGGACGAACTCGGCGGCGTTCCTTACACCGACGTGGTTGCCTACTGCGGTCGCACCTACTGGACTTCGCTGATCGAGCACAAGTCCGTCAAGGAGACCTACCTGAATCAGGTGCAGGCTGCTCAACTGCGTGGCAACCCGACCGAAACGCTGGACTTCGGCGGCATCCGCTGGAAGAAGTACCGCGGCGCGGCAAACGGCTCGCAGATGATCGGCGCGAACGATGCCTACATCGTGCCGCGCGGCGTGCCCGGCCTGCTGCTCGGCCGGTTCGGTCCCGGCGACTACAACGATACCGTCAACACGGTCGGCCACCCGGTCTATGCGCAAGGCATTCCGATGCGCAACAACAAGGGCTGGGATGTCGAGGTGCAGTCCAACGTGATTCACCTCAGCACCCGCCCGCGCGCGATCATCAAGGCAACGGTCTAACCAGGCGAAGCGGCGGACATGGCAGTCGAAACCGACCTCAGCGACTTCTTCGACGCGGACGACTTCGCGATCGAGGTGACGCGGGTGCGCGCGAGCGTGCCCGACGTGACCTTCCTCGCGATCATCGGCCTCAACGACGAGGACGCGCTGACCGGCCGGGCGACCGCCGCGGCTCGCCGCCTCCACTGGCCAACCGGACCTGACGTGCGGGAAGACGACACGATCAACGTCGCGGTGACGGGCCCGATGGCCGCCTTCAACGGCAGCTACCGGGTCCGGGAGCCGAGGCGCGTCAACGACGGCGCCGAGAGCGCCTGCTTTCTCACGGTGCGCCCAGCATGAGCCAGAGCATCCCCTTCCAACTGTCGGCCGCGGTGGTATCCGCGCTGACGACCCAGATGGGGCCCGGTGGGGTCGCCGTCGTCGACAACCCGAGCACGCCGGCGTCGCTGGAAAGCGGCGAGCGGGTCGTGTTCGTGGAGGACAGCGACGACGACCTCTTCAACAAGCCGGGGCAGGCCGAGGGCCGCACCTTCGCCTTCGTCGTCGGAGTCATCAACCGGAGCGCCGGTGCGCGCGCCGGGGCAGACGCCGACATGGAGGCGGCGAAGGCAGTCGTCACGAAGGCCGGGCGCGATGCGTGCCTGGCGCTCCAGACCGCGAAAACGATCGTCGGCTTTCAGTACCCGCGCGAGGGCCAGCGCACCTACCGCCACGAGCGAATAGATGTCGACGGCGCGCTGATCCTGACCCGCTTCTCCATCGACTACCGCCTGCCCAAGCCGGCGGCTTGAATCAACATCCAAAGGAGCCACAGAAATGGCACTCTCGACTGCACAAGGCTTCATCGGCGGCGGCGATCTCTACGCCGCGCTGATCGACTCCGCCGGCAACATCGGCGCCTACATCGACTTCGGCAACGTCACCAAGCTCGGCATCCAGCCGGCTTCGGAGATCAAGGAGCAGAAGTCGAAGAAGCGCGACAGCTACGGCCAGGTGCTGGAGACCGTCGCGCTGCAAGACACGGCGCAACTGTCGGCGACCCTGGAAACCGTCAACCGCATCGGCCTGCGCTACGCCTTCATGGGCGAAGATGCGGCCTACACGCAGGCCTCGGGCTCCGTGGTCGACGAGGCGACGGTCGCTCGCCTCGATGGCTGGGTGCGGCTGGCCGGCGAAGAAGTCAGCGCGGTGACGCTGGAAAACACCGCCGGCACGACGACCTACGTGCTGGGCACCGACTACATCCTGAACACCCGGCTCGGGATGTACAAGGCGCTCGTCGGCGGTGCGATCACCGAGGGCCAGGCGATCAACGTCAGCTACACGCGCGCGGCCTTCACCGGCGCGGCCATCCGCGGCAACGTGAAGCCGCAGATCCGCGCCCGCCTGCTGCTGGACGGCAAGAACCTGGTCGACGACAGCATCGGCATCCTCGACGTGTGGGAAGTGGTGCTGAGCACGTCGAGCGAGTTCGACTGGTTCAGCGACGACTGGAACACCGTCGAGCTGCAGGGCCGCCTGAAGACCCCGACCGGCAAGACCGAGCCGTTCGTCTTCAAGGCGCGCTGACGCGCTGATCGCCGAGAGGTGATCGAAACCCGCGGGCCGGTGCCACAAGCGCCGGCCCGCTCCCATTTCAGACGCTGACCGAGACCGCGCGGCATGGCCACCGATCCACGCATCCGATACGACATCGAGGCGCGCGCCAGTGGCGCGGCCGACGTGGAGAAGCTCGCCCGCGAGTTCGAGCAGCTCGACGGCGCCTTCCCGGAAGACCTCGCCGCGAAGGTGCGCGTCGCGGCGCAGGCGCTGGGCGCGCTCGGCCAGGAGCAGGAGGCGGTCGAAGCGTTCCGCCGCGTGCGGGATGAGGCCGCGAAAGCCGGTAAAGACTTCGATGCCGCGAAGGCCGCGGTCGAAAAGCTCGCCAAGGAGATTGCGCAGAGCGAAGCGCCAACGCGCGCCCAGGTCGGCCAACTTGAAAAGCTGCGCGACAAGGTAAAGGACGCGAGCGCCGAGTTTGAGAGGCAGGAGCGCTCTCTCGACAAGGCGCGCAATGCACTGACGCAGTTCGGCGTCACAGAAGAACTCATCGACAGACGCAGCGAACTGCTCAAGCGGCAGATCGCGTCTGTCAGCGCTCAGATCGACCAGCTCGGCAAGGCTGGCGGAGACGCGCAAGAGTTTCGCAAGCTCGTCACGGCCACCGAGGATGCTCGCCTAGCCTTCGCGAGCGCTGGCGCTGAACTGGCCAGCTTCGAGGCCAAGATGGCCCGCGTAGACGAGCCTACGGCGACAGAAGCACTCGCGCTCCGCAGGCTCTCTGATCGTCTCGAAGAAACGCGCGTTGCCCTTGAGGCTGCGGGTCGAGCACAACAGGATGGCGCCAGGTCATTCGCGGCTGCCGGCGGCTCGGTGGATGACTTCACGGCTTCTATTAGGGCAGCGAGAAGTGCGTCACTAGAGTCTGCTGAGGCAAGCCGGACGGATGCTGAGGCGAGGCTGAGAAGCGCGCGAGCCGCTGCGCAGGCGGCGCGTGAGCAAGCCGCTGCTGAGCGAGAGGCCCAGGCGGCAGCCAACTCGGCAGAGGCTGTATTTGCGCGACTCGTCAAGGAGACCGACGCGGCGCGCCTGCGCATGGAGCAGACGGCGCGCGCCGCCGATAGCCTGGCGGCCGAACTGGCGGCAGTGCAGCGCCCGACCGATGGCGAGGCGGCGAAGCTGCGCGACCTGCGCGCCGCCGCCGACAGCGCGCGCGGCGACTTCCAGCGCCTGCAGCAGGCCACCGTCGAGCAGGGCGTCGCGCTGCGCCAGGCTGGCGCGAACACCGAACTGCTGACCGCCCGCGCGCGCGAGTCGGCAGCCGCGCAGTCGCAGGCGGCCACCGCCGCGCAGCGCGTCACGAACGCCTACAGCGAGCAGGGCGCCGCTGCCTCGCGCTCGGCCCAGCAGCAGGCCACGGCGGCCACCAGCGTGCGCGGCAGCCTCGAAGGCATCGCCGGCCAGCTCCGCAGCATCCAGGCGCTCGCCGGAGCCGTGCTCGGCGGGCAGATCCTGTCCGGGCAGATCGGCGATCTGGCGCGCACCGCCGACGCCTACGCGAATCTCGAGGCCCGGATCAAGCTCGTCACCGGCGAGGGCGCCGCGCTGCAGCAGGCCTTCAGCGGCGTCTTCGACGTGGCGCTGCGCACGAACAGCGCCGTCGAGAGCACCGGCACGCTGTTCGCGCGGATCGCGCAGGCGCAGCGGGATATTGGCGCTTCCACGTCGGAGGCCACGGCCACCGCGCTGGCGCTGACCGAGACCATCAACCAGGCGATCCAGGTCAGCGGCGGGTCAGCCCAAGCTGCCGACGCTGCGATCACGCAGCTCATACAGGGCCTGCAGTCTGGTGTGCTGCGCGGCGAAGAATTCAATTCGGTCATGGAGCAAGCTCCGCGGCTCGCGCGTGCGCTGGCCGATGGGCTGGGCGTCACGACCGGCGAACTGCGCAAGCTGGCCGAGGCCGGCACGTTCACCTCGCAGACGGTCATCAGCGCACTGCGCGGCCAGTCCGCGGCGCTGCAGCAGGAATTCGAGCAGCTGCCGCCGACCGTGGGCCGCGCGCTGACGACGCTCTTGACCGAGTGGACGCGCTACGTCGGAGAGGTCGACCGCGCGAACGGCATCAGCCGCACGGCAGCCGAGGGCATCACGGCGCTGGCGCAGAACCTCGACACGGTGGGCGCGGCGCTTCTGGCCGCCGGCAAGGCCGGCGCCGCCTACGTGGCGATCGACCTGGCCAAGTCGCTCTACGCGCGCGCTGCGGCGGCCGCAGCTGCGTCGGCGGCCCAGGCCAAGGAGGCGACGACCACCGCGGCGGCGACCGTCACGCTGGCAGCCAACACCGCCGCGCTGGCCGAGAACACGACGGCCAAGGCGGCGAACGCGGCTGCCTCCGGCGCCAGCGCGCTCGCATGGGGCACGCTCGAGAAGAACTTGCGCCTCGGCGGCACGGCGGCGGTGGAAGCCACGAAGGGCGTCGGCGCGCTGGGCGCGGCCTTCGGGCTGGCGCGCGGAGCTGGCGGCGCATTCCTGAGCGCGATCGGCGGGCTGCCGACCGTGCTGCTGGCGGTCATCCTCAACGCCAAGGAACTCGGCACGTGGCTCGGCGAGTCGGCCGCGAAGATGCTGGGCGCGAAGGACCGCAGCGAGGAACTGGCGGCGGCCGAGCTACAGCTTGCCGAGGAAACGCGCCGGGTCGCCGCCGAGAAGGCTGCGCAGGCCCAGCGCATGCAGCAGGCGGCCGCCGCAGCGCTCGGCCTGACCGATGCATCAAAGCGCCTGGTCGCCGAATTCGACGGCCTAATCAAGAAGGGCGAGAGCGTCTCCGACGCGCTGGGCAAGATCTCGAAGGATCTTGAACTCGGCAACCTCACCGGCATCCGCGACGCGATCACCGCGCTCGACGCGCTGGCCCAGCAGGGCAAGATCACCGGCGATCAGGTCCGCGAGTCGCTCGCTGCCGCGCTCAAGGGCGAAGACCTCTCGAATTTCAAGATCGCCGCGCGCGCCGCGTTCGACGAAAGCGAACAGGGCGCGCGCAGGTTCGCGCAGGCGCTCGCCGCCATCGACACCGAGGCGCTGCGCCGCGCCGGCACGTCGGCCGAGGAACTGCGCACCGGATTCAGCCGCGCAGCCACCAGCGCGGTGAACGACATCGACGCCATCGTCGCCGCTGTCGGACGCCTAGGCGTGGCGGGCGATGATGCTCAGCGGGCCATCGCGAAGGCGCTGGATGCCGGAACCGACGCGGCCGGCACGCGCCGCGCGATCGACGACATGATCGCCAGGATCACCGCCCTCGGCGAGGCCGGTACTCTGACCGGCAAGGCGCTCGAGGACAGCTTCCTGAAGGCGATCAACAAGTCGATCGAGTTCGGGAATACCGAGCGAGACCTGAAGAAGGTCGAGGAGCAGATCAAGGCGATCATCGCGGCGAACCCGCAAATGGCCCTCGCGTTCGAAGGCGCGCTCGACAAGCTCAAGCAGAAGCTGATCGAGGTGTCGCCCTACCTGCGCCAGTTGCAGGACGATGCGAAGAAACTCGGAGTGCAACTCAGCGAGAGCGCGAGCAAGGGCACCGAGGATGCGATCCGGTCCTACGAGCGCTTGAAGGCCAGCGGCAAGCTCACGACCGGAGAGTTGACGACTGCGTTCGTCAACCTCGCGAAGCAGGCTATCGAGGCAGCCGGCGGCCAGATCCCGGAGTGGGTCAAGGTCGAAGCCGCGATGCGCGGCGTCACGGTCGGCACCGATGCGGCAGGACGCGCGATCATCGAATACGGGCAGGCCGGCGTGAGCGCGATGAACAACGTCAGCACCGCGATTCAGTCGCAGATCGGCTCGCTGTCGTCGTTGACCGACGCGGCGAAGAAGGCGAATCAGGAACTCAGCGTGCTCGGCAAGAACATGTACGACGCGCAGGGATTCGCGCTCGATAGCAGCGGCAACCGCATCAACATCACCGGCCAGCTCAACATTCCGGACGGCTACACGCTCGACACGCAGGCGTTTCTGCGCGCGCAGCAGTCGGCTGCGCAGAGTGGACTCGCGGCGCCAGATCCGAAGAACTTCATCGTCAGTTCGGGCGGCAACATCGTGCGCGACCCGGCGAGCATTTATGGCAAGTACCAGGGTCAGGAGGGCTACGGAAGCGGCGCCGGCTACTCCCCGTTCAACAAGAAGAGCGGAAGCTCATCGGCGTCGAGTGGCGGCAACAACTCGTCATCGGTACCCGCCGGCGCAACCACCGTCAATATCAACCTCAACGGCCGGCAGGAATCGGTGCAGGTCGTCGGCCTCAACGACAGCGTGACGCTGGAGCGCGTACTGCGATCGCTATGGTCGGGTGCGCGCTCTTCCGGGTGGACTTGAACATGGGATCGCTCACCTACACCACCACGACCGTACCGCTGTCGGACGACTTCGCCTTCGTCGAGCAGTACACATGGTCCCAGCTTGCGATGCGCAAGGCGTTCAGCGTCTCCGGAGCGCTGATCGTGCAGACCGGCCTGAAGCAAGCCGGGCGGCCGATCACGCTGCAGGGCGACGAGCAGCATGCGTGGGTCACACGCGCCCAGCTCGCCTCACTGCGCACGCTGGCCGACACGCCCAGCATCACGCTCACGCTCGACTTCCGCGGCGAGACGTACTCGGTGATCTTCGACGCCGAGGCCGGCGCGATCGACGCGGCCCCGGTGGCCGACTTCGACACCGAAGACGCCGCCGACTTCTTCATCGTCACCCTCCGCTTCCTCACGGTGTAGCAGCATGGCAATCGACTCGGCAGAGATGATCTTCTTCGCGTCGCAGTTCGCGAACGACGAGACCTATGGCGGCGGGCCGATGAGCGGAAACGTCGTGCAGGATGGCGTCAGCGCGAACGTGTTCCCGCTGATCGGTGAGGCCGACGCGGCGAGCGGCCGGCTGCAGATGCGCAAGGTCTACGCGGCCATCGTCTCGGCGAACAACGACACGCTGCTGAACGCGGCCGTCGACGTGTGGACGCCGCCGACAGACGCCGACATCGACGTGCTGGCCTTCAAGTTCGGCGACCACAAGACGACGCGCAGCGCGGCGGCGGCGGCGCTGGCGCAGTTCCCGTTCAGCATCGGCACGCTCGGTGGCTCGGTCAGCGGCACCGGCACGACGCGCACCGTCTCCAATCCGTCCGGCCTGGCGGTCGGAGATCGCGTCCTGTTCGTGACCGAGCAGTCGAACACGATCCTGCACAGCGGCATCGAGATCGTCTTCCAGAAGGACGTGCTCACCGACTACCTCGTGCACTGCGCGCCGGTCGTCACCGCGATCAGCGGGGCGAGCGTGACATTCGACTTCGGGCCTTCGACCGACACCCAGCCAGGCTCGGCCGGCCTTAGCTGGTACAAGCCGGGAGCCAGCCCGAGCGCTCCGAAGGTGTGCGGGAATGCCGCGATCACGTCGGCTGCAGCCGCCTCCGACACCGAGATCGTCGTGAGCCGCGTCGAGGGCCGGCTGGTGCCGAACCTCACGCCTTACCCGAGCGCACCGAATGGCATCAACTCCGCGCCGCTGCGCATCACGCACGGCACGGTGCCAATCTTCCGCGCCGGCGACCTGGCCGTCGTGCGCAACGCGGCCGGCACGACTTCGGAGCTGGTCCTCATCACGGGCACGCACGGCCTCACCCTGCAACTCGCCGCGCCGCTGGTCAACAGCTACAGCACCGGATTCGTCACATCGCTCGTGGCGCTGGGCGACCTGCGCGCCGAGGTCGGCAGCAGCTTCTCGCAGCAGACGTGGACGCGCACCTTCAGCGACACGATCATCGGCAACCCGATCGCGTCGAACTATGACCGCACAGCCCATCCTGTCGTGCTCACGAACGAGGGCGCCGAGACGGAGCGCTGGGCCTTCGTCTTCACGACGGCCACGGACTTCAAGCTGATCGGCGAAAGCCTCGGGCAGATCGCCTCGGGCAGCACGGCGACCGACTTCGCTCCGATCAACCCGATCACCAATCAGCCCTTCTTCACGATCGACTCGGCAGGCTGGGGAACCGGCTGGCAGGCCGGCAACGTGTGGCGCATGAACACGCTCGGCGCGCGCGCGCCGTTCTGGTCGACGCGCTGCATCAGCCCGGGCACGGCCGCCTCCACGGACGGCGCCTTCTTCCAGTTCCGCGGGAGCTACTGAGGTGCCAGACGTCTCGTCGCTGACCGAGTTCGCGTGGGGGCCCGGCACGTTCGTCGCGCCGAGCCCGCTGCACGTCCTGTGGGGGCGCGCGACCGACGTGCAGAGCATCGGCGGCCCCTACACGCCGGGCCCGCCGCCGATCGGTGGCACGCCGATCTCGCCGAACACGGACGCCGACTACGTGATCGGCCCGGCCGCCAGCCGCAACGTGCACCACGTCATCGCGGTGACCGACCTGCGCGACAACTCGCCGGTTCAGCTCGATGCCATTTCGATCAGCGTCGACGACGGCGCGATCTGCTGGACGCTCAACGCGAACGGGCCGGCCAGCCTGTTCGAGAGCATGACGACCGGCGACACACCGATCATCGACGTCGAGATCGACGGTTTCACCTGGCGCTTCATCGTCGAGGGCGTGCGCCGCTCGCGCGAGTTCCCCGCGGGTGCAGTGACGCTGACCGGCCGCAGCCCGACGATCATGGCCGGCGAGCCGTACCAGTTCACGCAGAACTGGGTGAACGACGGCCCGGCCACCGCGCAGCAGCTCGCCGCGCAGGCGCAGGTCTTCAACGGCCTAGAGATCGACTGGCGCCTCGAGGACTGGCTGGTGCCGGATCGCGTCTTCAGCTTCACCGGCACGCCGCTGAACGTCGTGCAGCGCGTGACCGAATCGGTCGGCGGCGTGACGCGGCCGGATCGCGTCGAGACGCGCGTCGCGCTGCATCCCCGCTATCGAGCCATGCCGAACCGCTGGCGCGTCGAAGTGCCCGAGGTTCAGATCCACGTCGACGCGCACATGACGGACGCATGGGAGCGCGCCGACAAGCCTGCCTTCAATGGCGTCTTCGTGTCCGGCGAGGCCGAGGGCATCATCGCCCGCGTCTATCTGGCTGGCACCTCAGGCGAGCGGCTGGCGCCGATGCTGACCGACCAGCTGATGACCGAAGAGATCGCGGCGCGCCAGCGCGGCGAGTCGTTCCTCGGCCAAGGCGGGCCGCAGGCGACCGTGACGATCACGCTCCCGTTCCTGACCGGCAGCACCTACCCGGGCCCGTTCGAGTGCGGCTGGCTGGTGCGCGTCGTGGAGCCTTCGAAGCCGACCTTCTACGGCATGGTGCGCGCGGTCTCGATCGGCGCAGAGTTCGGCTACGTGACTCAGACGATCACGCTCGAAGTGCACACGGCCGACATCACCGGCACGATCATCCCGATCCCGGCGCCGCCGCCTCCGGCCGATGGTGAGATCGCTTGGTACGAGCCGATCTATGACCACATCGGCTCGCTGGCGCACGCAAACAGCGGCGTCGGAAACGCTTCGGCGTTCGCCCCCGGAGGAATAACGGCACTCTTCGCTGGCCTGGTCGGCTGGAGCGGCCAAGCGCTTGTCTGGTCGATCGAGTGGAACTCTCCAGACGGCCATCCGGCGCCTGTGATTTCGGACTCGTCCGCAGGCTGGGTGCAGATCACATGGGTCAACACCTACGAAGGTGAATCGCCAGGCCTCCCGCTTGGCGACGCTTCGATCGGCACCCTCGTCCTGACTGCAACGGTCGACGGCGGCCCGATTGCTGCTGGTCAGCGGCTCATCGCCGTGACGACCCCCGACGAGAGCGATTCCTATCCGAACATCGCGTGGGGGCCTGAGCCGTGAACGTGACGGCCCTGACCATCGCGCGCGAGTCGATGCAGATGCACATCAATGGCGTGCAGCATCGGTGCCTCGGCGGCCGCCTCTTCCGGCGCGCGTCCGATGTGCAGGAGGCGTGGCTCGACGCGCTGGATCTGGTCGACACGCCGCACTTCTTCTACATCGACGACGACGACACGCTGCCGGTCGACTACCTCGACGTGCTGGCCGACTGCCTGGCGACCGGCGCCGCGGTGGCCTACACCGACGAGAGCGTCAACGGCCAGACGCGGCGCGCCGGCCCGTACTCGCAAGAGGCGCACCTGGCGCGTCCGACGCTGATCCACCACCTTGCGCTGTGCGACACGGCGCTGGCGCGCGAGGTGGCCCGCACGCTGCCGCGCGGCCACTACTGGCCGGAAATGCTGCTTTTCTGGGAGATGGCGAAACGCGGCGGCGCGGCGCACGTGCCTCGCGTCGGCTACCAGTGGAACCGCGGCGACACCGGGCTGCACTCGCAGTGGTTCACGGTGCTCGGCATCTCGAACTCGCGCGCCTGGTGCGCTGAACACCCATGACCGTCAACACCGAACTCTTCCGCCGGCTCCGCGCGCTGGTGGGGCTTCCGAGCGTCTATGTGGCCGAGGTGCTCGAGGTCTACGGCGACGACACCTCGCTCGTGCAGCTGCCCGGCCCGACCTCGCTGACGGCCTACGCGCCGGGCGTGGCGACGGGCTCCCAGGTGCGCGTGCGCGGCAGCAGCGTGCCGGTCGGCTCGCGCGCCTTCGTCCGTGCCGGCGTCATCGAGTCGGCGGCGCCCAGCGGCGCGATCGCTGACATCGAGGTCGGCACCGTGGTCAACGTGCCGGAGGCGTGACCTCCATGCGCAGCAGGATCTTCAACCTCTGGAAAGGACTTCATCGTGGCTGAGCCGACAGTAACCGCCGGCGGGGCGGTAGCAGCGGGCGTGACGGCGCTCTTCGTCGCAATGGTCGGGATCGAGCCGCAGGCGCTGGTGTGGGGCCTGGTCGGCGCGGTGTTCGGCCTGTCGTTCGCGCCGCAGTCGGGCCGCGTGCGCGCGGCGCTGGTGTTCATCGCGGTTGCGTTCGCCGCTGCGCTGCTGGGCACCTGGGCGGCCGAGTTCTGGCATGCGGATAGCCGCGTGGCGCGCAACGGCTGGTCGATGGCGCTGGGTGCTGCGTTCCACCCGCTACTGGCCGCGTTCGTGCAGGCCGTGCCGGCGGCGCTGCAAGCGCTCGTGCGTGCGAAGTCGGGCAGCGGTGGCGACAACGGTGGAGGGCAATGACATGGACATCCTCGACCTGATCGTGCTGATCGCCGCCGGCATCGGCGCGGGCGGCTACGTGTGCCGGCTTGACTCGCTGCGCGTCGGCCGGCATGCGGTCGTCGTGATCGTGATGCACTTGGCGCTGTGCGTGAGCTGCATCCTCGCCGGGTATCACGCATGGAGCGGCGACGCCGGCGCGCTCGACGTGGCGGCCGTCGTCGGCGCGCTGGCCTGGATCAAGGTGTCGCTGCCGACCTGGGGCGCCGGCCATGTGCCGCCGCAGTTCGAAACCGCGCACGCGCCGCTGGATCGGGCCGAACAATGAGCCACGCCCTCTACACGACCCGGCTCTACTGGGCCGGTGGCCGCGGCATTGCGAAGCTGCACGGCCGCGAGACGAAGCTCACCGCGCCGCCGCATCTGCCCGGCCTGCAGGTCGACGCGATCGACTGCGCGCCCGAGGTGCGCTGCTACATGGTGATGCCGCGATACCAGGGTTGGCGCGACATGACGAGCGACGAGATCCGCGCGGCCGACGAGCTGCTGCGCCAACTGGTGGAGGCCTCCGATGCGCCCGCTTCCTGATCCATCGCTGCCCTGGCCGCTGCCGATGGCGGCGGTCGCGCTGATCGCCGATGCCGAGTCGCTGCGGCTGAAGGCCTACAGGTGCCCGGCTGGCGTCTGGACGATCGGCTGGGGCGAGACCGAAGGCGTGCAGCCCGGCGACACGTGCACGAAGGCAGAGGCCGACCGCTGGCTGCTCGAAGACCTGACCGGGCGCGCCGCCGAACTGCGCAAGCTGTGCACCGTGCCGCCGGCCGAGAACGAACTCGGCGCGATGGTCAGCCTCGCGTACAACATCGGGCTCGCGGCGTTCAAGCGCTCCACCGTCCTGCGCCAGCACAACGCGGGCAACCGCCAGGCGGCCGCGCGCGCCTTCGGGCTCTGGAACAAGGCGCGCAACCCGCGCACCGGCCAGCTCGAGGTGCTCGACGGCCTCACAGCGCGCCGGCAGCGCGAGGCTGCGCTCTACCTGACGCCCGACGACGGCGAGCAGCACGAGAGCATGCCGCAGGCGGTGGAGGGCGACTCCAACCTGGCGCGCAGCCCGATCAACGCCACGGGCGCCGCGGCGGTCGGCATGGGCGGCGTCACGGCGCTGACTCAGGTGGCCGACCAGGCGCAGCAGGCCTCTGGTGCGTTGGCCAGCGTCAAGGCCGCCGTGCACCAGGTGGCCGACTTCATCGGCCTGCCGCCCGGGCTGCTGCTGGCCGCCGGGCTGGTGGCGGTGGGCTGGGTGGTGATCTCGAACCGCGCACGCCAGCGGCGCGAAGGGTGGGCGTGATGGCGCAGATCTCGAAGTACCTCCGCAACGTCGCCGGCGGCGGCCTGAGCTTCTGGTGCCAGGGCTGCCGCAAGGCGCACGTCGTATGGATCGCAGGCCAGGGGCCCGAAGACGGCCGGCCGCGCTGGAGCTGGAACGGCGATGTCGAGCGCCCTGTGTTCACCCCGAGCGTGCTGGTCCGCAGCTACCGGTACCCGAACCCTTACGAGCCCGACAACAATCCGGAGCACGCTGAGATCCGCGCCAAGTTCGAACAGGCCGGTGCGGCAGGCCACGACTGGATGATGGATCATCCGAAGTGGGGCCGGCGCTGCCACAGCTTCGTCGGCTGCAATGGCGCCCAGCCCGGCGAGATCATCTTCCTCGGCGACTGCACCCATGAGCTGGCCGGCTCCGTGCAAGCGCTGGCCGAGCTGCCTCCCCACCTGTCGAGGGAAGCATGATCCCGCTCGCACCCATCGGCGCCGTGCTCGGCCGCGTGCCCGTCTGGGCCTGGGCGCTCGCCGCCGCGCTGGCCTGGGGAGCCTGGCACCGCTACCAGGCCCGCACCGAGCGCGAGGCCTTCGAGGCCGCCAAGGTCGCCGCCGCGGCCGAGCGCGCCACCAGCGAGGCGCAAGCAGCAACCGAGACCGCGCGCCGCCTGCGCGTGCAACAGGAGGTCACCGATGCCGCCAACCTCAAGACCGCGCAGCTGGAGCGCTCTGTCGCTGCCGCTGCTGATGCTGGCCAGCGCCTGCGCGCACGACTCGCCGCTGTCGAGGCCTCCCGCTGTCCCGGAGATCCCGCCGTTGCCGCGGGCGGCTATGGAGCCGGAGCGCCCGCGGATCTGTCAGCCGACGTGCGCCGAAGGCTGGACGAGGCTGCGGATCGAACTGCTGAATTCGCTGAGCGACTCGCCATCGCCCGCGCCACCTGCCAGCAGTCCTACGAGGCGCTGAGGCCGCGTTGAATACCTTCTAACGGCAGGTCTGGAGCCCGCATGAAACCGTGCCACAATTCCGAGCACTGGGTTAGAAGAATCAGGGCGAAACCCGCATGGATGCTGGTTTGCCTCGCTGCTTTGGGAGCAGTGGGTCGGATGTTCGAATCATCTCACCCCGACCACCTAAC
>CAZXAS010000002.1:0-49073 GCA_964638185.1 uncultured Steroidobacteraceae bacterium
CAGGACCGCTACTCGACGGAGATCGTGGCGAACGAGATGCAGATGCTCGGCGGTCGCGCCGGCGGCGGGGGTGGCGGCGGCGGCATGGAGCGCGAGGCGCGCCCGGCGCGCAGCGTCGCCGAGCCGGCGACGGGCGGCGGCGGCAGTCGCGACGAGTTCGACGACGACATCCCGTTCTAGCGCCAGTCCGACAGAAAAGCCTTGTAAATCAAGATCAAGGCGTCGCACCGGCACGCCGGGTGCCGGCGCCTGAGCCTTCAACCCGACCCGCAAAGACGCTAACCTAGCGGGCCGTCCCTCTACGCCCGGGAACCCATGGCCGGACGCCTGTACATCACGACCTTCGGCTGCCAGATGAACGAGTACGACTCGGCCCGGATGCGGGACGTGCTGCGGGAATCGGGCGGCCTCGAACTCACCGACGACCCGGAGCAGGCCGATGTGGTCCTGCTCAACACCTGCTCGGTGCGCGAAAAGGCGCAGGAGAAGGTGTTCTCGCACCTTGGCCAGTGGCGACTCCTCAAGCAGCGCCGGCCAGGCCTCGTGATCGGCGTCGGCGGCTGCGTCGCGAGCCAGGAGGGCGACGGCATCCTCGCGCGCGCGCCCTTCGTCGACCTCGTCTTCGGTCCGCAGACCATCCACCGGCTGCCGGACATGATCGCCAGCCTCAAGGCCAGCGGCCGTCCGCAGGTGGATGTGTCCTTTCCCGAGATCGAGAAGTTCGACCGCCTGCCCGCGCCCCGCGCGGTCGGCGCGACGGCATTCGTGTCGATCATGGAAGGCTGCAGCAAGTACTGCAGCTTCTGTGTCGTGCCCTATACGCGCGGCGAGGAAATGAGCCGGCCATTCGCCCAGGTCATGGAGGAGGTCGAGTCCCTGGCACGCCAGGGGGTGCGCGAGGTCACGCTGCTCGGCCAGAACGTCAACGCCTACCTCGGTCCGCTCGACGATGGCACGCCCTGCGACCTCGCCACGCTCATCCGTTTCGTCGCCCGGGTGGACGGCATCGAGCGCATTCGCTTCACGACCTCCCATCCGCTCGAGTTCTCCGAGGCGCTGGTCGCGGCCTACGCCGAGGTGCCGAAGCTCGCGAGCTACCTGCACCTGCCGGTACAGAGCGGCTCGGATCGCATCCTGGCGCTGATGAAGCGCGGCTACACCGCGCTCGAATACCGGCAGAAGATCCGCCGCATCAAGGCCGCCCGGCCGGGCATCAGCCTGTCCTCCGACTTCATCGTCGGCTTCCCCGGCGAGACACAACGCGACTTCGAGCAGACGCTGGACCTCGTCGCCGATGTCGGCTTCGACCAGTCCTTCAGCTTCATCTACAGCCGCCGCCCCGGGACGCCCGCTGCGGCGCTGCCGGACGACGTGCCGCACGAGGTCAAGCTCGAACGCCTGCAGGTCCTGCAGCAGCGCATCGACCAGCAGTCGCTCGCGATCAGCCGCGGCATGGTCGGGCGGATCGAGCGCGTGCTGGTCGAGCGACCGTCGAAGAAGGACCCGCGCCAGCTCGCCGGGCGCACCGAGAACATGCGCTGGGTCAATTTCGACGGCCCGGCGTCGCTGATCGGCGGATTCGCCGACCTGCGCATCACCGAGGCACTGCCGAACTCGCTGCGCGGCCGTCTCGTCGGCGCCATGGATCCTGCGAGCCCCGCGCCACGCGCCGCGGCCCGGGCCTGAGCGCCGCTTGGCCGCCATCCCCGAACGCGAGGTCTCTTTCGAAGGCGCCGGCAACGACCGGCTGGCCGCGGTCTGCGGCCCGCTCGACGAGCACGTGCGCCAGATCGAGGACCGCCTCGGTGTCGTCATTCGTCGCCGCGGTCCGCACTTCAGCGTCCAGGGCGAACAGGCGGCGGCCGGTGCGACCGTGCTGAAGGAGCTCTACCAGCGCTCCGGCGAGGGCGCGGTGACACCCGAGGACGTGCACCTCGCGCTGCAGGAAGCAGGCATGGAGGCGCCGGCCCCCGCCGATGCGCTGGCCGTGCACACGCATCGCGGCCTGATCCGCGGCCGTGGGCCCAACCAGGCGGACTACCTGCAGAACATCCGCGACCACGACCTGACCTTCGGCATCGGCCCGGCCGGCACCGGCAAGACCTACCTCGCGGTCGCGAGCGCGGTGGAGGCGCTGCAGCGCGATGCCGTGCGTCGCCTGGTGCTGGTGCGCCCGGCGGTGGAGGCCGGCGAGCGGCTCGGCTTCCTGCCCGGCGACATGGCGCAGAAGGTCGATCCCTACCTGCGGCCCATGTACGACGCGCTGTACGAGATGGTCGGCTTCGAGAAGGTCGGCCGCCTGCTCGAGCGCAACGTGATCGAGGTGGCGCCGCTCGCCTTCATGCGCGGCCGCACGCTCAACGAGTCCTTCATCATCCTTGACGAGGCGCAGAACACGACCGTCGAGCAGATGAAGATGTTCCTGACCCGCATCGGCTTCGGCTCGAAGGCCGTGGTCACCGGCGACATCACCCAGACCGACCTGCCGACCCATCGCCAGTCGGGCCTGCGACAGGCCATGGACGTGCTGGCGAGGGTGCCGGGGATCGCATTCACGCTGTTCACCGCGCGCGACGTGGTCCGCCATCCCCTGGTGCAGCGCATCGTGCAGGCCTATGACGCCAGCACGCCGGCCGGGGACCGCAAGTGAGCGCGGCGGTGGCCGTGCAGTACGGCACGCGGCGCCCCTGGGCGCCGGGCCCGCCGACCTTGCGTCGCTGGGCGCAGGCGGCGCTCGAGCAGGGCGTGCCACGAGCGCGCGCGGCGACGCTGTGCATCCGCGTGGTCGGTGCGGCGGAGGGACGGCGCCTCAATCGCCAGTACCGCGGCCTCGACCATGCGACCAACGTGCTGTCATTCCACGGTGACCCTGCCCCCGTACGGACCGCATGGCATCTCGGCGACCTGGTCATCTGCGCGCCGGTGGTCGCTAGCGAGGCCCGTGCCCAGCGCAAGCCCCTGCGCGCCCACTGGGCGCACATGGTGGTCCATGGCACCCTGCATCTCGGCGGCTACGACCACGAGCGCCCGCGGCAGGCGGGGGTGATGGAAGCGCGCGAGACCGAGATCCTTGCGGCACTCGGCTTCGCCGCTCCCTACGAGGCCCGCGACGATGACTGACGACACGATCCGCACCGGCTGGTTCCGCCGCCTGGTCGGCGGCGCGGAACCGCGGGACCGCGCCGAGCTCGAGACCCTGCTGAAGGAGGCCGGCGAGCGCGGCCTGATCGACCAGGACGCGCTCGGCATGATCGAGGGCGTGCTCGCCGTCGCCGACCTGCAGGTACGCGACATCATGGTGCCGCGGTCGCAGATGGTGGTGGTGGAGCGGGACGATCCGCCGCAGGCGCTGCTGCCGATGATCGTCGAGTCGGGCCATTCGCGCTTCCCGGTGATCGGCGAGGATCGCGACCAGGTGATCGGGATCCTGCTGGCCAAGGACCTGCTCAGGTACTTCGGCGAAGGCGGCAGCGCGGAATTCGACATGCGCGAGGTGCTGCGCCCGGCGGTGTTCGTGCCGGAGAGCAAGCGACTCAACGTGCTGCTGAAGGAGTTCCGCGTCAGCCGCAACCACATGGCGGTGGTGGTCGACGAGTACGGCGGCGTCTCCGGGCTCGTGACCATCGAGGACGTGATCGAGGAGATCGTCGGCGACATCGCGGACGAGTACGACATCGAGGAAGACCAGACCATCCGCCGCGAGGGCGACGGCCAGTTCACGGTCCACGCGCTCGCCCGCATCGAGGACTTCAACGACTACTTCGGCACGCAATTCAGCGACGAGGAGTTCGATACCATCGGCGGCCTGGTGATGCACCAGTTCGGCAGGCTGCCGAAGCGCGGCGAGTCGGTGGTCATCGACGGCCACGAGTTCCGCGTGCTGCGCGCCGACCGGCGTCGCATCGACCTTCTGCGCGTGATCTGCCAGCGCGACCTGCCGCCCGCCGCGGTCGGCAAGGCCTGATCCGTGGCGATGCCCGCGCTCGCGGCGCTGGCCGGGCGCTATGGCGCGTGGCTCGCGCTGGCTGCGGGCGGCGGCGCGTCGCTCGCCTTCGCTCCGGCCGGCCTGTTCCCGCTGGCGATCGCCTCGCCGGTGGTCCTGTTCCTGCTCTGGGAGGGCAGCCGGCCGGGAGCGGCCGCACGCCTCGGTTTCGCCTACGGGACCGGCCTGTTCCTGTCCGGCACCTACTGGATCTACACCGCGGTCCACGACTTCGGCAAGGCCCCGGCGTGGCTCGCCATCTTCCTGATGCTGGGACTGGTCGCGATCATGGCGGCGTACTACGCCCTGGTCGGCGCGGTCGCGGCGCGGTTCACGCCACGTGGCGGCGCACTGCGCTGGCTGGTGTTGCTGCCCGGCGCCTGGACGCTGATGGAATGGCTGCGCGGCTGGTTGTTCAGCGGTTTCCCCTGGCTCGAATCCGGCTACGCGTTCAGCGATGCGCCGCTGGCGGGCTTCGCCCCGCTCGGCGGGATCCACCTGGTGACCCTGGTGGCCAGCATCAGCGCCGGCGCGGTCGTCTGCGTGATCCGGGGCGGGCCGCGGGAGCGGGCGGTGGCCGCGGTCCTGACCACGCTGCTGTGGGTCGGCGGCATGGCCTTGAGCGGGCGCGGCTGGACGACACCGTCGGGCGAGCCGCTGTCGGTCGCGGTGGTGCAGGGAGCCGTTCCGCAGGACCTCAAGTGGCAGGACGCGCACAAAGCCGAGACGCTGGCGCTGTACCGGCGCATGACGGAGGGCGTGCTGGGATCGCGCCTGATCGTCTGGCCGGAGGCGGCGCTGCCGGCGCTCGCGCACGAGGTGGGGCCCTACCTCGCGAACCTGTGGCAGGCGGCCGAGGCGCGCGGCTCCGACCTCGTGCTCGGGCTGCTGCGCTACGACGCCGACACCGGCCGCTACTACAACGGCGTCATGGCGTTGTCCGGTGACGAGGCGGGCTGGTACTACAAGCGGCGACTGGTGCCCTTCGGCGAGTTCTTCCCGGTCCCGGACTTCGTCCGTCGCTGGATGCGACTGATGAGCCTGACCTACGTCGACATGACGGCCGGCGGCGATGACCAGCCGGCGCTCGACGCTGCCGGGCAGAAGATCGGGGTGACCGTCTGTTACGAGGATGCCTATGGCGCCGAGCAGCTGGCCGTGCTGCGCTCCGCGACGCTGCTCGTGAACGTCACCAACAATGCCTGGTTCGGCGATTCGACCGCGCCGCACCAGCAGCTGCAGATTGCCCGGTTTCGCGCGCTCGAGGCCGGACGCTACCTGGTACGCGCCACTTCCAATGGCGTCACGGCCATCATCGCCCCCGACGGCGGCATCAGCGCCCGCGCGCCGCAGTTCGTGCCGGCGGTGCTCACCGGCACCGTGGTGCCGCATGCGGGACTGACTCCCTACGCGCGCACCGGCAACTGGCCGGTGCTGTTGCTCGCCGTCCTGCTGGTCGTGGCGGGCGTGCTGCGGGGGCGACGCGCCCCGGTGCCGCGGTCCGGCGACGGTCCCGGCCCCGTGACCGTCTGACACCCCCCGGCTCAGCCGGCCTG
The DNA here is from genome assembly GCA_964638185.1 of uncultured Steroidobacteraceae bacterium. Lineage (GTDB taxonomy): Bacteria > Pseudomonadota > Gammaproteobacteria > Steroidobacterales > Steroidobacteraceae > SG8-30. The sequence goes on from CAZXAS010000002.1 coordinate 5,539, forward strand.
CAGCGCAGCGTGCCTCGCATACGGCCTGCGGGCGCTGGCGAGCAGCAGCGCGGCCGCCGGCGCCGCGATCCCGACGATCCAGGCGAGCGAGTCACCGATGCGGAGCTCGTCGCCGTAGACATGATCGTTGACGTAGCCGGTGAGGAATGAGCCGAGGCCGATGCCGGCCAGGTTGATGACGAACAGGTAGAGCGCCGACACCTGGCCACGCAGCCGGTTGGGCGCCGCCACCTGCAGCCCGGCGGCGGCCGCGGCGAAGGGGAAACTCGAGGCGAACATGAAGGCCGCGAACCAGCCGAGCGCCGCGCCGCCGCTGCTGGCCTGGGCGGTGAGCACGCCGAGAGGCCAGACGGCGAGCGCGCTCACGATCCCCGGCCACATTTCCGCGTCCGCCACCCCGCGCCGGCGCAACAGGTCGGCGAACACGCCGCCCGAGTAGATCCCGGCTGCGCCGCCCAGGGCGAGGATGAGACCGAGCGGCGTGCCGAACTCGCCCGGCGTCAGGCCATGGATGCGCTGCAGGTACGGCGCCATCCAGAACGCCACCGCATTGAAGGCGAGTGCAAGCAGCGCGTGCCCGAAGAAGTGGCTGGCGAACAGCCGCGCGTTGTGGCGCAGGAAGGCCGCGACCTCGCCGAGCGGCACTGCCTGGCGGGAGTCGGCGGTGAGACCACGCCGGAGCGGCTCGCGCAGCGTTCGCACCCACAGCGCCAGGACGAGGCCCGGCAGCCCGACGATCAGGAAGGCGACGTGCCAGGCCGCCAGCTCGCCGACGAGCGGCAGCTGCAGCGGCGGCCGGTCGGCCAGGCCGCCCACGACCGCCCCGCCGATGATGGCCGCCAGGCCGATCCCGAGGTAGACGCCCATGGAGTAGACGCCGAGCGCGCGGCCGCGGCGCTCCGGCGGGAAGTAGTCGGCGAGCATGGAGTAGGCGGCCGGGCTCAGCGCGGCCTCGCCGACGCCGACACCGACCCGGGCGATGAACAGCTGCCAGTAGCTGCGCGCCAGGCCGCAGACCGCGGTCGCGAGGCTCCAGAAGAAGATGCCCCAGGCGATGATCCGCCGGCGGTCGCCGCGGTCGGCAAGCCTGCCCATCGGGATTCCCACGAAGGTGTAGAAGACGGCGAATGCGAAGCCCTGCAACAGGCCGATCTGGGTATCGCTGACGCCGAGATCGGCCTTGATCGGTCCGACCAGCATCGACAGGATCTGCCGGTCCACATACGAGAGCGTGTAGGCCAGCATCAGCACGCCGGTGGTGTACCAGGCGTAGGCGGGACGGGGCCAGGCGTCTTGCATGGAATCTTCCCGCGGGGCCAGGGTGGCGGCCGACCCCTTCAGTAGTTGGGCGGCGTGGGCAGTGGCTGGCCGTAGGGCTTCAGCTCGTCGGGCAGTGCGGGCCGGTGCCGTGGATTCCAGGTGAACGGCTTCTTCTCGGTGTCGAACACGTTCACGAGCGGCCCGCCGATGGTGCGCACGAACAGGTTGTAGCCGGTGTCCGTGCCGGACGGCCCGTGATAGACGTTCTCACGCCACCAGGCATAGCCGCCACGCTTCATACGCCCGAGGTCGCCCCACACGTAGTCGCCCTCCAGCACGTAGAGCTCCTCGACCATCGGGTGGGTCCATTGCGGCTTGGCCATGCCCGGCGGCACGCGGTGCGGCGGCGAGCAGTACAGGAACGACACCTCCTGCGTGTAGGGGTCGGTTCGCAGCGGCTTGATCGCGACGCCGCGCGCAAGCTGCGGGTCGACCAGGCCCGGGTCCCATTCCATGGACAGCGGATCGACATACTCGACCAGCAGCGCGGGGTCATAGACACCGGCCGGTGGCGCGCCGCTGGCGACGCGCGCCTCGCCATAGAGCATCGTGAGCAGCACTGCGCCATCGCGGGAGCGCGCCCGTTCGCGCGGATAGCCGGCCGGCAGGAAGCCGTAGCTGTGCGTGCCGTAGGTCCGTCCGTTGATCTCGATGCTGCCCTCCAGCACCAGGAATTCCTCGTGCGTGAGCAGGTGTTCGGGCGCGCCGCGCACCCAGCCCGGCGGGTAGCGCACGATCGAGGTCGAGCTGCCGTCGGTGTCGTCGACCGACAGGAGCTTGCAGTCGATGTCGGCGCGCCCACCGCCGGGCAGGCCCGACCGCCACGGCAGCATCTGCGCCTGTACGAAACAGATATGCGGTCGGGCCATGGGCCGGGTCCTCGTCAGAAGCGGTAGGTGGCCTGCAGGCCCCAGCTGCGGCCTGGCGCCGGGTAGCCGAGCGCATTGCCGATCTGGAACACGTCGAGCGCCGGGTCGGACGTCGAGGTGAAGCGCACGCCGTTGTGGAAGTACTCCTCGTCGGTCAGGTTCCTGCCGAACGCTGCCAGCTCCCAATGCCCGCCGGCGTCGAGCCAGGCGATCCGCGCATCGAGCAGGGTGAAAGCCTCCTGGCCGACCTCGGGCTCGTTGATCTGGGTGAAGAAGACGTCGTCCTGGTAGCTGAGCTGGCCGAACAGTACCAGCGAGCCGGCACTGCCGAGCGGCACGTCGTAGCGCGCGGTGGCGTTGAGCTTCCATTCCGGCGCATTGACCAGCTGGTTGCCGCTCGCGTCGAACGGGATCAGCGGCCGCGTGCAGGTCGTGGCCGGCGGCACCGGCGTGCAGGGCTGGCTGCCGAAGGCGGTGATGAACTCGTCGTATTCGGCATCGAGCCAGGAGACCGCGAGTCCGAGCTCGAGCCGGTCCGTGGCGCGCGCGAGGAGTTCGACCTCGACGCCGTTCACCGTGGCCTCGGCGGCGTTGGTGATGAAGGTCAGGTTGTTCAGGAAGGTCGATACCTGCAGGTCGGTGTAGTCGTAGTTGAACACGGCTGCGTTGAGGCGCAGCCGGTCGTCCGCCAGCTGCGACTTCACGCCGAGCTCGTACGCCCAGATGAACTCGGGATCGTACGCGGGGTTGGAGGGCTGCAGGCTGTTGTAGCCGCCTGACTTGAAACCGCGGGTGGCCGACGCGTAGTAGAGCACCTGGTCGCTCATCCGGTACTCGAGCCCGAACTTCGGCGTCCAGGCATCCCAGCTGTCCGATGCCTGCCGTGGCGGGCCGACCGGTGTCACCGGCGCCGGGCTTTCCAGGCCGAGCACGTCGAAGACCAGGCCAAATGCGGAGAAGTCGTCCTTCTCCTCGTCGTTATAGCGCACCCCGGCCGTGAGCGTGAAGCGCTCGGTCAGGTCGTACGACATCTCGCCGAAGATCGCCCAGGCCTTGGTGTCGTTCTTGGAGGGGATGATGAACGAGCGTGCCGGCACCAGTGACGCGCGCACCAGGCCGAGGCCCCCGGTCTTCTGCTCGTCGAAGTAGAAGGCGCCGAGGATCCAGCGCAGTCCTTGCTGAGGATCCGAGGCGAGTCGCAGTTCCTGCGAGAACTGCTCCGAGTCGTACTTGAAGTTCGAGCGGGTGACGTCGATCTCGGTGCCGTCGGTGTTGAACAGGAAATCGCTGGTGTAGTCCTTGTAGCCGCTGATCGAGGTGAGCGTCGCGCCGCCGCCGAGCTGCCATTCCAGGTTCAGGGTGACCCCGGAGGAGTCCCAGTCGAAGAAGGTCGGCAGGTCGTTGCGTTCCTTGTGGATCGAGCCGGTGGGCACGGCGCCCAGCGTCTCGGCGAGGCCGAGATCGTCGCGCGGCACGATGCTGGTGTTGCCGTTCGTGAACTCGGAGTAGTCGCCGATCAGCGTGGCCGTGAAGCCGTTGCCCGGCGCGTACTGCAGGATGCCGCGGTAGGCCTGGATGTCGTTGTCATCGAGCTTGTCGCCGCCCGCCGGGTCGAGGTCCTCGGTGTAGCCATCATCCTTCATGTAGCGCGCGGCGACGCGAAAGCCCCACCTGTCGTCGAGCGGGCCCCCGGCTGCAGCCTCGACCTCGACGCGGTCGAACTCGCCCACGCCCGCGGTGACATAGCCCTCGAGCTCGGCGCCGGGCATGTGCGAGACGAGGTTGATGGCGCCGCCCGTGGCGTTGCGGCCATACAGCGTGCCCTGCGGCCCGCGCAGGACCTCGACGCGCTCGATGTCCAGGAACTGGGTGAGGCCCATGTTGGTGCGGCCGAGGTATACGCCATCGAGGTTCACCGCCACGCTCGGGTCGGCACCCACGCCGAAGATGTTGGTGCCGACGCCGCGGATGTAGATCTGCGCCTCGCCGCCGGCCTTGCTGAAGACGAACGACGGCGTCTGTACGGCAAGGCCCTCGATGTCGACGATGGCGAGGCTCCTCAGCTGCTCGCCGGAGTACGCGGTGACGGCGATCGGCACGTCCTGCAGCGATTCGCTGCGCTTCGAGGCGGTGACCACGATCTCCTCGAGGCTGGCGGCGACAGGCGCCTGGGCATGCGCGCCGGTGGCAAGCGCTGCCGCCACGGCGGCAGCGACGATCGATGCGGTGTGGGTGCGGCTCATGGGCGCTTCCTCTCTGCGGCCTTCAGTGGGGGAAACAAATTGCATGACTATTGCGAATGGAAGCAGGATCATGCAGTAAAGTACTTGCGGCAACAAGCACCTGGATGGGCTCTTCCGGGCGATGCACTGCAGCAGAAAAGCGTACAAAACATGAGGAATCGCTGATTCTTGGTGGATCCTTCGTCGACCCGGTTGTATCCGGGATTCGTTTGCATGACAATGCTCAAAGTGACTTCAAGAGAGAATGATTAATGCAGATAGATCTGGACGATATCGACCGGCAGATCCTCGGGCTGCTCCAGCACGACGCGTCGCTGACCGCCGCCGAGGTTGCCGCCCGGGTCGGTCTGTCTCAGTCACCGTGCTGGCGCCGCATCCACCGGCTGGAGGAGGGCGGCCTGATCCGCCGACGGGTCGCACTGCTCGATCGCGATCGCCTGGGCCTGGGCGTCATGGTGTTCGCGCAGGTGCAGTACGCGCGCGGCGCCCGGCAGTCGCTGGCCGAGTTCGAGGCGACCATCCGCGCGTTCCCCGAGGTGGTGGAGTGCTACATGCTGATGGGGGAGGTCGACTTCCTGCTCAAGATCATCACGCGCGACGTCGCGTCCTACGAGCAGTTCCTGCGCGACAAGCTGTCATGCATCCCGGCGGTCCGGGACGTGCGATCGAGCATCGCGCTGACACCGGTGAAGGAGACCACCGAGCTACCGCTCGAACTCGTGGTCGCGGCGGCGCGCCGGCCATGAACCGGGCCGTGCGTCTCGACCACGTCGGCATCGTCGGGCGCGATCTCGACAAACTGCTGGGCGCTGCCCGCTCCTGCGGCTTCGCGCCGACGCCGCCGAAGCCCCTGCTGGGTCGGGATCCGGCGACGGGCGCCGCGCTGGACCTCGGGCAGACGAGCGCGCACCTGGTGTTCGAGTCGGGCTATGTCGAACTCTCGGCGGTCCACAGCCGGTCGCCGGACCATCATCTTGCCCGCTACCTGGGGCAGGACCCGGGCCTGCACATCCTCGCCCTCGGCGTGGACGACATCCAGGCCGCCCACCAGCGCTGCCAGGCTGCGGGCCTCGCGGTGACCGCGGTGGCCGCGGCGAGCCGCGAGATCCGCTACGGCGAGCGCCACGGCGAGGCGCGCTTCGAGTGGTTCATGCTCGATCCCGAGGCGTCGCCCGAGGGCCTGGTCTGCTGGGTCCGCCAGCTGACTCCGGAACTCGTGTTCCAGCCCGCCGTGCAGCACCATCCCAACGGCACTGCGGCGCTCACGGCGGTGCAGGTCGCCGTCCCCGACCCGGGCGGCGCGGTCGCGCACTGGTCGGCCGTCACCGGCGCCTCGCCGACCAGGCACGAGACGGCGATCGCGTTCGACGTCGAGGACGGCCGGATCGAGCTCGTGACCCCTGCAGGGTTTGCCGCCCGGTTCCCCGGCGCGCGGGTCCCGCCCTGCCCGGGGCTCGCGGGCTTCGAATTGCGGGTCCGCGACCTCGCGGCCACACAGGCGCTGCTGGCGGCAGGTTCAGGGCCCGCCCGCCGGTCCGCCACGGGCGGCCTGCACGCCGACCTCGCCGGCAGCCTGGTGGCGTTTGCCGGTTAGGCCGGCCGGGGCCCGGTCGGGTATCCTGACGCGCTCGATTGCAGCCCGACACGCCCATCATGCAGGAACGCTACGACCCCACCGCCATTGAGCCCGCCGCCCAGCGCTACTGGGACGAGCATCGTACGTTCGAGGCGACCGAGGACCCTGCACGGCAGAAGTACTACTGCCTGTGCATGTTCCCGTACCCGAGCGGCCGCCTGCACATGGGCCATGTGCGCAACTACACCATCGGCGACGTCCTGGCGCGTTTCATGCGCATGCAGGGCATGAACGTGCTGCAGCCGATGGGCTGGGATGCGTTCGGCCTGCCGGCCGAGAACGCCGCGATGGACAACGGCGTACCACCGGCGCAATGGACGCTCGACAACATCGCCACGATGCGGCGGCAGCTCAAGGCGCTCGGCTTCGGCATCGACTGGTCGCGCGAACTGGCCACCTGCAGCCCGGACTATTACCGCTGGAACCAGTGGCTGTTCCTGCGCATGCTGGAGCGCGGCATCGCGTACCAGAAGACCGGGGTCGTGAACTGGGACCCGGTCGACCAGACGGTGCTCGCGAACGAGCAGGTGATCGACGGGCGCGGCTGGCGCACCGGTGCGCTGATCGAGAAGCGCGAGATCCCGATGTACTACCTGCGCATCACGCAGTACGCCGAGGAACTGCTCGCCGCACTCGATGGGCTGCCTGGCTGGCCGGAGCGCGTGCGCGTCATGCAGGCCAACTGGATCGGCCGCAGCGAGGGCGTGACCATCGCGTTCCCCTACGAGGTCGACGGCGAGCAGGGCGAACTGCGCGTGTTCACCACCCGCGCCGACACCCTCATGGGCGTCACCTTCGTGGCGGTCGCCGCCGAGCACCCCTTGGCGGCGCGCGCCGCGGCCCGCGACGCCGGCGTGCGGGAGTTCGTCGACCGGTGTCGGCGCGGATCGGTCATGGAAGCCGACCTCGCCACGATGGAGAAGGCGGGTATCGCCACCGGGCTGTACGTGCGCCACCCGCTCACCGGGCACCCGGTCGAGGTGTGGGTCGGCAACTACGTCCTGATGGCGTATGGCGAGGGCGCCGTGATGGGCGTGCCCGGTCACGACGAGCGCGACTTCGCCTTCGCCCGCAAGTACGGATTGCCGATCGTGCAGGTGATCGACGTCGAGGGCCGGCCGTACTCCACCGATGCGTGGCAGTCCTGGTACGCCGACCTCGGCCGCTGTGTCGCTTCGGGCGTCTACGACGGTCTCGACTACGACGCCGCGGTCGATGCCATCGCCCGCGACCTCGAGGCGCGTTCGCTCGGCCGCAAGCAGGTGAACTGGCGGCTTCGGGACTGGGGCATCTCCCGCCAGCGCTACTGGGGTTGCCCGATCCCGCTGGTGCACTGCGCCGCGTGCGGCACGGTGCCGGTACCCGACGACCAGTTGCCGGTCGTGCTGCCCGAGGGCCTGGTGCCCGACGGCTCGGGCAACCCGCTCGGCAGGACTGCCGCCTTCGTCGAGTGCGCCTGCCCGAAGTGCGGCGGGCCGGCGCGGCGCGAGACCGACACCATGGACACCTTCGTGGACTCGTCCTGGTACTACTTCCGCTTCGCCAGCGCCGGCAACGACCGGGCGATGGTCGACGACCGCGCGGCCTACTGGCTGCCGGTCGACCAGTACATCGGCGGCATCGAGCACGCCATCCTGCACCTGCTCTACTCGCGCTTCTGGACCCGCGTGATGCGCGATTGCTGCCTGACCGCATTGTCCGAGCCCTTCGACAACCTGCTGACGCAGGGCATGGTGCTGAACGACATCTACTCCCGGCGTGCGGAGTCGGGGCGCACCAGCTACTTCAACCCGGCGGACGTCGAGGTCCGCCTCGACGAAAAGGGCACGCGCACCGGCGCCGTGCTGAAGGCCGACGGGCTGCCGGTGACCTACGAAGGCATCGGCACCATGTCGAAGTCGAAGAAGAACGGCGTCGACCCGCAGGCGCTGGTCGACCGCTACGGGGCCGATACCGCGCGCCTGTTCATGATGTTCGCCGCACCGCCGGAGCAGACCCTCGAGTGGTCGGACGAGGGCGTCGAGGGCGCGTTCCGCTTCATGAAGCGGCTGTGGAAGGCGGTGCATGCGCACGCCTCGTCAGGCCCGTCGGGCCGGCCGGACGGGGCCGCGCTCGGCGGTGCGCAGCGCGACTTGCGCCGGACGGCGCACCAGACGCTGGCCAAGGTGGCCGACGACATCGGCCGCCGCCGCACCTTCAACACCGCGATCGCGGCGGTGATGGAGCTGTTGAACGCGGTGTCGCGCTTCGAGGATGACTCCCCCCAGGGCCGGGCGGTGGTGCAGGAAGCGCTGGAGCTGTCGGTGCTGATGCTGTCGCCGATCGTCCCGCATGCCGCGCACGTGCTGTGGAATGCCCTCGGGCACGCTGGCGCCGTCGTCGACGAGCGCTGGCCGGCGCCGGACCCGGCCGCCCTGGTGCAGGACAGCGTGGAGCTGGTGGTGCAGGTGAATGGCAAGCTGCGCAGCCGCGTCGTCGTTCCGGCCGGGGCCACGGAGGCCGTCGCGCGGGCGGCCGCGCTCGCCGACCCGAATGTCGCGAAGTTCGTCGGTGACCAGCCGTTGCGCAAGCTGGTCTACGTGCCCGGCAAGCTGGTCAACGTGGTGGTGTGACGATGGCCTTGCGACGGCTCCTGCTGCTCGGCGGCCTGGCGGCGGTCCTGGCCGGCTGCGGCTTCGCGCTGCGCGGCGGAGAGGCAATGTCGCCGCGCCTGTCGCGCCCCTACCTCGCCGCGCCCGATCGTTACTCGCCGCTGTACGCCGAGCTCGTGGCCGCGATGGAGGCGGCAGGCGCGACCATCGCGACGAAACGCGACGATGCGACCGCGGTTGTCAACGTCCACCGTGACCAGACCGGGCGCAAGGTGCTGTCGATCTCTGCGCGCAATACGCCGCAGGAGTACGAGGTCTTCTACACCGTCGAGTATTCCGTCAGTGCGGACGGCGCCGAGATCCTGCCCCGCCAGGTGCTGACGCTGACCCGTGACTACGCGTTCGACGAGACCGCGGTGCTCGCCAAGGAGCACGAGGAGAACGACCTGCGCCAGGCCCTGGCGCGCGATCTCGCGGCACTCGTCACGCGTCGCCTCGCGGCGCTGTGAGCGCCACCGCGCCGTACCTGCCCGACGCCTGCGTGCGGCGGCTCGAGGACCCGGTGCTCGTCGCCGCCGTCACGGGTCTCGTCGGGAGGTTCGGGCTGGCACTGCGGCTGCATCCGCGCGGGGCGCCGCTGCCGGGCTCCTACTGGGGCGAGCCGGAGGCCGGTCTCACCGGCGACGTCCTGCACGTGCGCGCCGATACGCCGCTGCACTCGGCCCTGCACGAGGCCGGCCACTACGTGTGCATGGCCCCCGGCCGGCGGGCCGGCCTCGACACCGACGCCGGCGGCGACTACGACGAGGAGAATGCGGTGTGCCGCCTGCAGATCCTGCTGGCCGGCGAGCTGCCCGGGGCGGGGCCGGCAGCGATGTGCGCCGACATGGATGCCTGGGGCTACACCTTCCGGCTCGGCTCCGCCGCACGCTGGTACGCCGAGGAGTCGGCGGACGCGCTGGCCTGGCTCGTGCGCGAGGGGATCGTCGACGCTGCCGGACGCCCGACCTGGCGCTGTCGCGGCTCTGCCGACGGAACTTGAGTCGAAGCCCTCGGGGCGCGACACTGCGTCGATGGAACGCTCCGTATTCGGTATCTTCAAGATCGGCATCGGTCCGTCGTCCTCGCACACGATGGGTCCGATGCTGGCGGCACGCCAGTTCGTGCAGGCGCTCGAGCAACGCGGCCTGCTCGAGCGCACGACCGAGGTCTTCGTGCAGCTGTACGGCTCGCTGGCCCTGACCGGCACCGGCCACTGCACAGACCGGGCGGTGCTGCTGGGGCTCGAGGGCCACGATCCGGCGGGCCTCGACCCGGCCGTGGTCGAGCCGTCGATCAGCCGCATCCGCAGCTCCGGCCGCCTCGAGCTCGCCGGCCGGCACGCGATCGCCTTCGACGAGCCGATGAACCTGCTGTTTCATCGCGACCAGCTGCTGCAGCGCCATCCCAACGGCATGCGCTTCGCGGCGCGCGATGCCGCAGGCGAGACCCTGCTGGCCGAGGAAATGTACTCGATCGGCGGCGGCGCGGTGGTGCGCGCCGGCGACGACGCGAAGGCCGCGGCCGGCACGGCGGGCGAGCCGGCGCTGCCCTACCCGTATGCGAATGCGTCCGAGCTGCTCGGCCTGTGTCACGAGCACGGCCTCGACATCCACGAGCTGACGCTCGCCAACGAGTGTGCGCTCCGGCCGGCCGCCGAGGTCGAGCAGGAACTGTCCAGGATATGGGACGTGATGCAGGACTGCGTTCGGCGCGGCTTCATGGCGAGCGGACTGCTGCCCGGATCGCTCAAGGTGCGGCGGCGCGCGCCCAGGCTGCAGCGAATGCTGGAGTCGGAATCGAAGTCAGGGCGTGCCGACCCGATGGAATGGGTCAATGCCTGGGCGCTGGCCGTGAACGAGGAGAACGCGGCCGGCGGCAAGGTCGTGACCGCGCCGACCAATGGCGCCGCCGGCATCGTCCCGGCGGTGCTGCACTACTACACCCGCCTCTGTCACGGCGCCGACGACGCCGGTGTACGACGATTCATGCTGACGGCCGGCGCCATCGGACTGCTCTACAAGCGCAATGCCTCCGTGTCGGGCGCCGAAATGGGTTGCCAGGGCGAGGTCGGGGTGGCCTGCTCGATGGCGGCCGGCGGTCTCGCCGCGGCACTCAACGGCACCAACACCCAGGTGGAGAACGCGGCCGAGATCGGCATGGAGCACAACCTCGGGCTGACCTGCGATCCGGTCGCGGGCCTGGTGCAGATTCCCTGCATCGAGCGCAATGCGATGGGCGCGGTGAAGGCCATCAACGCGGCGCGCCTGGCGCTGCGGGGCGACGGCACGCACAAGGTATCGCTCGACCAGGTCATCGCGACCATGCGCCAGACCGGGCGCGACATGGCATCGATCTACAAGGAAACGTCGCAGGGCGGGCTCGCGGTCAACGTGCCGGAGTGCTGACGCGGGCCTTGTCTGTAGTGGGTACGGAGCCTGCAGCCAGAGGGGCGAACTCCATCTGAGACTGCCCGCACGCTAGAATTCCCGCGGCATGAGCAGTCCGGCACGAGTCATTGTCATCGGCGGCGGCTTTGCGGGCCTGTCGGTCGTGCGCGGCCTGCGCACTGCAGACGTCGACATCCTTCTGGTCGATCGCTGCAACCATCACGTGTTCCAGCCGCTGCTGTACCAGGTGGCTACCGCCGGACTGGCGGCACCATCGATTGCCGCGCCACTCAGGCACATTCTTCGGGGCCAGTCGAACGTCACGGTGCTGCTGGGCAATGTCTCAGCCATCGACCTGCAACGGCGCTCTGTGGTGATCGACGGCAGGCCCCACGGATACGACTATCTCGTCGTCGCCACCGGCGTTTCGCACTCCTACTTTGGTCACGACGAATGGAGCATGCACGCACCGGGCCTCAAGACCCTCGAGGACGCGCTCGCCATGCGGGCCCACCACCTGCTGGCGTTCGAGCGGGCGGAGGCCTGCGACGATCCGGCCGAGCGGGCGGCCTGGCAGACGTTCGTCGTCGTCGGTGGCGGTCCCACCGGCGTGGAGCTGGCCGGCACGCTCGCGGAGATCGCGCGCCACACGCTGAAGCGCGAATTCCGGCGGATCGATCCGACCGCATCCCGGGTCATCCTGGTGGAAGCCGGCCCGCGGGTGCTGCCCGCCATCGCGGCCTCGCTGTCCGACTCGGCGCAGCGACAGCTCACGCGGCTCGGCGTGACGGTGCGCACCGGACAACCGATCACAGGTATCTCCGCAGAAGGCGTGCATATTGGCGGCGAGTTCGTCAGGACCCGCACGGTGCTGTGGGCCGCTGGCGTCACGGCCTCGCCACTCGCTCGCGATCTGGGTGTCCCGCTCGATACCGCCGGGCGCGTCATGGTGCAGCCGGACCTGTCGGTCCCGGGGCATGACGACGTATTCGTTGCAGGCGACCTGGCGCACGTGACCTGGCCAGGCGGCACGGTGCCGGGCGTCGCACCGGCTGCCAAGCAGATGGGGCGACACGTCGCCCGGTCAGTGCTGGGGAAGTTGCGCGGTGGCGCAACAGTGCCCTTCCACTATCGCCACTTCGGCCTGCTGGCGACCATCGGCCGCATGGCAGCAGTGGTGGAACTGGGCCGCTTGCGAATGACCGGCCTGCTGGCGTGGTGGTTCTGGTTGCTCGCGCACATCTACTTCCTGATCGGCTTTCGAAACAGGATCGTCGTGCTCATCGACTGGGCGGGCGCGTACTGGACGTACCGGCGAGGTGCGCGGATCATCGTCCGGTGATCGTACTACCCAACGTGATCAATGCGGGATCCAGCTCCAGCACACCTTCCTGCGGCGCGCTCGTTCAGTGATCCGTGTCGCGACGGCCACGACCCGCGCGGTGATCGGCGCCGCTTTGCTGACGCGACGGAGCGCCCTTCTCACTCGCGCGCCGCGGCCCCGCGCGTCGGTCCTCGAAGTGCTTGAACACGCGCCGGCAGTCCTCCGGCCGATTGCAGGCCTCGAGGGGTAGCCGCGGCGCGTCGTCGGACAGGAAGCGGCGCCCTTTCAGCTGAAGGGCCGCGCTGCAGCCAGTGTGGCCGGCTGCGATCGACACACAGTGAAAGCGGTTCTTGCTGCCTCTGCTCGCCACGGCAAGTCCCTCGCCATGCTGGTCATGCGGCCCGCCTACGCTAGCGCAGGCCCATCGACGGGCGCCAATCCTCCGGACAGTTTTGAGATCTCGATCGAGGCTCGCTGCGAAATAGTGTCGACTGGTCCGCAACCGGCGTTGCGGAAAGGCGTAGTTCGTGGGACAGCGATTGCTTCCGCCCGGGGCGCCGCATCGGGTGTCCTTTGGGCCGTGACGGATGTCTCGCGCCACCGGCACCGCCCGCGCCAGTCTGACCCGAACGTGTGGGAGGCGGAGGAACGCATTCCCATGCTCGTCGCAGGGCGCCAATGGCTACGCCTACGTCTACGAGAAGCCGTCGGTGGCCTTGACCAGTTCGTGGGTGATGCCGGGCTCGAGTGCGGAGTGGCCGGCATCGGGCACCACGTGGAAGGCGGCCTCTGGCCAGGCCTGGTGCAGCTCCCAGGCGGTCATCATCGGGCAGACGACGTCATAGCGTCCCTGCACGATGACGGCAGGGATGTGGCGAATGCGATCGACCTCGCGCAGCAGTTGGTCCTCGCCGTCGAGGAAGCCCGCGTTGACGAAGTAGTGGCACTCGATCCGCGCCACGGCGAGCGCGAACCTGTCCTCCGCCCAGCGCGCCGCGTTGTCCTCGTCCGGGAACAGGAAGCTCGTTGAGCCCTCCCACACGGCCCAGGCGCGGGCGGCGTCGCGCGCCGTGGCCGGATCGGGGCCCGTGAGGCGGCGGTAGTAGGCCCGCATCAGGTCGCCGCGCTCGGCTGCGGGGATGGCTGCGAGGTACGGCTCCCAGCGGTCGGGAAAGATCGCGCTGGCCCCCTCCTGGTAGAACCACTCGAGCTCCTTCCGGCGCAGCATGAAGATGCCGCGCAACACGAGCTCGGTCACCCGTTCGGGGTGTCGTTCAGCATAGGCCAGCGACAGCGTCGAACCCCATGAGCCGCCGAACACCAGCCAGCGGTCGATTTCGAGGTGCTCGCGCAGCCGTTCCATGTCCGCGACGAGGTCCCAGGTCGTGTTTTGCTCGAGGCTCGCGTGCGGCCGGCTGCGTCCGCAGCCACGCTGGTCGAACAGCACGATGCGGTAGCGTCGCGGGTCGAAGAAGCGGCGCGCGCGGGCATCGGCCCCGGCGCCCGGTCCGCCGTGCACGAACAGTGCCGGCTTGCCTCGCGGGTTGCCGCATTCCTCCCAGTAGATCTCGTGGCCTCCGGGCACTTCGAGGTGGCCCATCCGGTAGGGCTCGATGGCCGGGTAGAGTTTCCGGCGTCGGGCGGTGGTCCCGGGACGTTGCATCGGCGGAGCTCCTCGTGACGCGGTACGGGCCGGCCCGACCCGCAACTAGAACTTGTATTCCTCGGCCAATGTCCCGGCCAGGGTATAGGCTGCGGCGCCGAGGCTGGTGCTGCGCGCCTTGGTGGCCATCTTTCCCGAGATCCAGTAGGCCGAGTACATGGAATCGAGACTGATGCCCTTGTCCATGATCACGTACACCATCTGGTTGGGCGGGGGCGGCGGCACGTGGATGCAGGCGCCGAAATACGGCACCAGGAAGAACTCGGTCACGAGACCCTTGTCGTCGAGTTCGAGCGGCACGATGAAGCCGGGGATCCTGACCTCCTGGCCCTCGAGCGCGGGATTGACCTTGAAATTCATCACCTGCATCGACGCGAGCGGCCCGGCCTCGCCCGACAGGTAGTCGTGCGAGGGCGGCGGGGGCGCCGGGTCGTAGACGCCGCGTTCCGACTCCGGCACCAGGTCCACCCAGTCGAGCGTGCGGGGCTGAGCCAGCGCCTGTGTGGCGCCGATCACGGTCCCCATGACCAGGGCGATGGCCAACTTGCGCATGTGTCGGGTCCTCAAAGGCGGATGGACAGGCCGTCGGCGAGCGAGTTCCGGTAGGCACGCCATGCCGGCAGGAGGCCGGCGGCCAGTCCCGCCGCGACCACCAGGGCGGCGATGGCCAGATCGTAGCCGGTTGGCGCCCCAAGCTCCATGTACAGCCCGAAGCGGTGCGCAAGCACGGGCCCGGCGGCGGCCAGTGCGCCGAAGACCATGGCCATGCCGAGCAGCACGCCGGCCAGCGCCAGCAGGCCCGACTCGAACACCAGCAGTGCGAACACATGGACCGGACGCGCGCCTACGGAACGCAGGATGGCCATCTCGCGGCGGCGTTCATTCACGGTGGTCAAGAGCGAGGTCAGCATGCCGACCAGCCCCGCCAGCACCACGCAGGCGGCGACCAGCAACAGTGCGGTGTCGGCGACGCCGACCAGTTGCCATAGCTGCTGCAGCACCACGCCGGGCATGATGGCGAGCAGTGGTTCGCCGCGATAGTCGTTGAGCGCCCGCTGCATCTGCAGCACGGCGGAGCGCGATTCGAGCCCGACCAGGAACGCCGTGATGCTGGCCGGCGTGAGATCCGCAGGCGCACCCCCGCCGGGCGGTGCGCCCGGACGGGGCATGCCGCCCTGCCAGCCCTCGTGGATGGCGGTGATCGCCTCGAGGCTGACGTGGACAGTGCGATCCACCGGCGTGCCGGTTGGCGCCAGGATCCCGACGACGGTGAACGGGTCGTCGTCATGGTGGGCGAAGCTGACCTCGCCGACCCCATGGGCGATGATGATGCGCTCGCCGATGGCATAGCCGAGCTGGCGCGCGACTTCCGCGCCGAGCACCGCATCGTGAACTTCGGCGAATGGCCCGCCGGCGGCAAAGGCGAGTTCGCGCCTGCCGCCATAGCGGTAGTGCTCGAAGTAGGCGCGGGACGTGCCCATCACGCGAAAGCCGCGGTGCGAGTCGCCGAGCGAGATCGGGATGGTCCAGGCCACGTCGGGGTGGCGCGACACCATCTGGTAACTCTGCCAGGACACGTTGGCGGTCGCGTCGCCGATGCGGAACACGGAGTACAGCAACAGGTTGATGGGGCCGCTGCGCGCGCCGACCACGAGGTCGGTGCCGGAGATGGTGCTGGCGAAGCTCTCCCGGGCCTCGGTGCGCAGCTTCTGCACGCCTGCCAGCAGGGCGACGCTGACCGCGATGGCGAAAACCGTCAGTCCGGCGGTCAGTCGCCGGTTCCAGAGGCTCCTGGCGGCCAGTGGCAGCAGCGTCCTCATCCGGCTTCCTGCTCAGGACGCGCCCGGTTGATGTCACCCAGCGCGAGCTGGCGATCGAACAGCCGGCCCAGCGCGACATCGTGGCTGACGAACAGGAGCGTGGTGCCGGCAGCGGCGCACTCGTCCATCAAAAGGCCGAGGAAGGACTCGCGCGCATCCGCATCCAGCGACGAGGTCGGCTCGTCCGCGATCAGCAGGTCCGGCCGGCCGAGCAGCGCACGCGCTGCGGCGACGCGCTGCTGCTGGCCGATGGACAGCCGCGTCACGGGTCGCGCCAGCAGGGTCGGGTGGTCGAGCCCGAGGGCCCCAAGCAGCCGGCGCGCCTCGGCGGCGAGGTCCCCCGCCCGCCCGCGCCTCAGCCGCGAGAACCGTGCCGCGAGCAGTACGTTGTCGAGCACCGACAGGTAGGGCAGGAGGTTGAACAGCTGGAAGATGAAGCCGACATGGTCGGCGCGGAAGCGGTCGCGACGCGCCGCCGGAAGTGCGGCGAGCTCGGTGCCGAGCAGTCGCACCGTCCCCGCGTCCGGCGCCAGCACGCCACCGATGACGCCGAGCAGCGTGCTCTTGCCACTGCCACTGGCGCCACGCAGGAACACGCGCTCGCCGCGTGCAATGCGAAACGCCGGCACGTCGAGCACCGGTTGCCCGGGCGTCCACGAGAACCGCAATCCGGCGAGGTCGATGGCCGCTTCGGACCCTTGCATCCGGCCCCCGTCGCTACGACGCGTGGAAACTACTGGAGCTGCAGGCGACCGCGTGCGCGATCGAGCCACATGCTCCGCTGTCCGTCGGCGGTGAGCAAGTCCGCGCGCACCTTCACCGGTGTGACGAATGCGGCGTCGAGCTTGACCTCGAGCACCGCCAGCCGGTCCGGCGAGGCGCAATCGAAGGCCCAGCGCGCGATGAAATCAGCATGGTCATCCGGATGCCCGGCATCGCCGGCAGGCTCGCGGTCCTCGACGCCCGCTTCGCCGGACCGCCAGGGTGAGCTCACCGCGATACCCGCGACCCTGCAGCCCGCGGCCTTGGACATCGCGAACAACCGGCCGTGATCGGCGAGTACCGCCTCGGCACGCGCCAGCGCCGCGCGCTCCGCCTCGTCGGCGGGTGCGCGCTCGAAGCCCACCACGTCATGGGCGGGGGCAACCAGTTCGACGCTCAGTCGCGACCCATCGACCGCCACCACCAGCGTGGCAACGCCGTGTTCGTGCGTTCCGTGCTGGACGAAGGCATCGCCGGCCACGGCCGTGCCGGACAGCGACGACAGCGCCACCAAGAAGACATAGGCTGCAATGTTCATTCACGCTTGCTCCTGTGGCGCGCCGGCGGCCGGGCACACGGGTCCCTGCGACCGCCGGCACGCGCACGAGTTCAGCCGCCGACGTCGACGCGCACGCCCGCCAGCAGCGACCGGCCCGGCAGCGGGACCTCGTCCTTGAGCGGCGAGCTGTGCACGCGGGCGTCCTCGTCGAGGAGATTGCTGCCGCGCAGGAACAGCAGGGTCCCGCCGCCACCCCAACCCGGCCGCCACGCGAGCTCGGCATCGAGCAGGGTGTAGGCGTCGGTCGGCAGTTCGTTGCTGGCGACCTCGTCCTGCTCGAAGCTGTGGTGGACGCCAACCGCAGCGCGCACGCGATCCCGGTCGAAGACCAGCTCGGCGCCGACGCGCAGCGGCGGGATCCGCGGCAGGTCGCCGCCGCGGTCGAGGCGGGCGTGCACCGCGTCCGCGGACAGGGCCAGCGACAGGCCACTCGCCCCCAGCGGCACGGTGGCGCTGGCCTCGAAACCATGGAAGCGGGCGTCCGCCTGCCGGAACTCGTACACCGGCAACTCGTCCTCGATCGCGCCGGTCGGCGCCAGGTACAGGTAGCCGTCGTACTCCGCGACGAATGCGCGAAGTTCGGCGGTCACGGCACCGAACTCGCCGCGCAGGCCGAGATCGGCCTGCAAGCCCACCTCGGTGCCGAAGTCGGGGTTGCCGACCTCGAACTGGCCGGTGGCGGCATGCGGCCCATTGGCATACAACTCGGCCGCGCCAGGGTGGCGCTCGGTGCGCGCGAGCTGGCCGACGAGCGAGATGCCCGCGCCAACCGGCCAGATCGCACCCGCCGACAGGTTGAGCGCGGTGTCGTCGTAGCCCGGCACGTCGGCGCCCTCGATCTCCTGCCGGTCGACACGGGCCCCGAGCTCCAGCGACCAGCGTTCAAAGGCGCGGCGCTCGAACACGAACATGCCCAGCGTGCGGGTGACGGTATCCGGGACGAAGGCCTCCTCGCCGGCAGCGGCCAGGTCGATTTCCTGCCATTGCAGGCCCGCCGTACCGTCGAAACCCCATGGCAGCGAGTGATCGAGCGCCAGCCGCGCCTCGTGACCGTCGACCTCGTACAAGGTACCGACCTCGCCGCCTGGTTCGACCTCGGCATGCTGGTAATCGTTGGCTGCGGCATGGAAACGCAGCACGCTGCCGCCGTCGAAGCTGCGTCGCAGGGCGAGGTCGAAGCGATCCTGCTCCAGGTCGATGTAGACGCCGCCTTCCTCGTGTCCGGCTTCCTCGCCGCCCGGCACTTCCTCCTCCTCGTGCTCGTGGCCGCCTGGAATGCCGTACTCGGTTTCATGGCGACTGTAGGCCAGCCCGACCAGCCAAGCGTCACCGACATAGGTCGCGCCGATGCCACCCGAGGCGCTCTCGGTCCAGGAATTCGGCACGGTGTCGCGCGTGTCCTCGACTTCCTCGCCAGCGGCGGCGAGCTGCTCGCGCAGGCGCCGGGATTGCGCGAAGCCCGGAATGTCGTAGTCGTCGGTGTCGCGCCATACGGCGTCGGCATGCAACGCCCATTGCCCCGCCGGCACGTCCAGGCGGCCGGCCACGGCACGTTCCTCATGGGCCGTGTCGCCACGGACCTCCAGCAGGCCCTCGACCGACTGCGGCAGGCGGTCGTGCAGCCGGTTCGTCACTATGTTCACGACGCCGCCCGCGGCACCGCTGCCGTAGAGGAGCGTGGCCGGGCCGCGGATGACCTCGATCTGGTCGGCGAGTGCCGGGTCCATGGCCACGGCGTGATCCTCGGACAGCCCGGATGCGTCGAGCGTCGCGAGCCCATCGGTGAGCACCTGCACGCGGTCGCCGCCGAGCCCGCGGATGATCGGTCGCGATGCTCCGGCACCGTAGAAGGTGGAATGCACGCCCGGCTCGCCCGACACCGTCTCGCCGATGGTCGGTGCGAGTTGCAGTGTCAGGGCGTCGCCCGTGAGCACGCTGGTCGGCTGGGCAGTGCTCAGCCTGTCCTGCGAGAGCGGGGTGGCCGTGACGACGATTTCTGCGAGTTCGCCGTGCGCCGGCGACTGGGCGGCGGCTGGCGCCGCGGCAAGGACGGCGGCGACGGCGCCGCCGGTGAGACTGTATCGGGACATGATTCCATTCCTGGCTGGTCGAGGGCCGCGATGGCACCTCAGGGGCGCGGCGGGGCCGCGCTGCGGTCAGGCAGAGCGAGGAATGGAAGCAGGCGGTGCGCGGGCGGCGTGGGCAGAAGCGAGTCGTGTGGCGCGGAAATCGGCGATGACCGCCACCACCGGGGCCGGGCCGACATCGAGGTCGCGGCCCGGAAGCGCAATGCGTTCCGGCGGCGGAGCCGCAGCGGTGGCCACGCTGCAGACGACGCAGCTGGCGTGCTGCTCCGTAGCCTCCCCGTGGTGCTCGTGCGTGAGCGCCGCGAACTGTGCCCACAGCAGCAACGCGACCGCCGCCCAGGCGAGGCGGCGGGGGGTCTTGCTGTGAAGGAGGCTCGCAATCGACATGGATGGCCCGGTCAGGCGGCATGCGCCCAAGCCGGGAATGATACCACCGCCTGTCAAGCCGCCGCCCGCACTACCAGCCCAGGCCGTAATCCTCGCCGTGGTGACTGGAGCCGCCCCACAGGCTGCCGTGCTCGGCATCGAACCAGATGGCATTCAGCGGTCCGGAGGTGATCGGGCGGGTGTCGATCGAGTAGCCCATGCGCCGCAACTCGTCCTGGACCCAGGCCGGGGTGGCCGCGTTGAGCAGGAGCCTGCCAGGCTGCGACTCGTGCTGCGCGAACGAGTCGCGCAGCTGGAAGCTCATGATGTTCGCGGCCTCGGCGGCTTGCTGCACCGTCATGCCGAATTCCACCATGTTGAGGAACATCTGCAGCAGGTTCTGGTCCTGGCTGTCGCCGCCCTGCACCGCGAACGCGAGCCATGGCTTGCCGTCCTTCAAGGCGAGCGTCGGGGTCAGCGTCACCCGCGGCTGCTTGCCGGGGGCGACGACATTGAACGGGTTCTCGGCCGGGTCGGTCACGAAACTCTGCATGCGCTGCGACAGTCCGATGCCACTGGTGCCGGCGATGAATGCGGGTATCCAGCCGCCGCTCGGCGTCACCGACACCACCCAGCCTTCGCGGTCGGCGGCGACCACGCTCGTGGTGCCACTCGACGGCTGGAAGCCCGGGGCGATCGCCCCGTCGCTGGTGCTGCTCCCGGTCTGTGCCCAGCCGGCGAGTTCGCGCTCGAATGGATTGCGCCCACCCTGGAACGGATAGGGATCGCCGGGACCGATGCCCGGGTCGTTCTGCTCCATACCCATCCGCTGAGCGCGCAGGCGCGCATAGTCCTTCGACAACAGCCCGGCCACTGGCTCGTCCGGGGGCACCGCCGGGTCGCCGTAGTAGAAGTCGCGATCCGCGAAGGCGAGGTTCATCGCCTGGTACAGCGTGTGGATGTAGCGCGCGCTGTTGTAGCCCATCGACCTGAGGTCGAAGTTCTCGAGAATGTTGAGGGTCTGCAGCAGCACCGGGCCCTGCGTCCAGACAGTGAGCTTGTAGACGTCGATGCCCTTGTAGTTGACGTGCACCGGCTCCTCGAGCTTCACCTCCCAGCCGGCGAGGTCCGCCGTGGTGAACAGGCCGCCGCCGGCCCGGTTGGCGCGGACGATCTCGGCGGCGATGTCGCCGCGATAGAAGCGCTCGAACGCGGCGCGGATGGCCGCTTTCCGGTCGCTCCCCGCTGCGAGCGCCGCCGCCTCCGCTTCGACCAGCTTGCGCAGGGTCGCCGCCAGGTCGGGTTGGCGGAAGAGCGCCCCGGCCACCGGCGGCTTGCCGCCGTTTGGCAGCATGACGCGCCGCGAGTCGGGCCATTCGGCGAGGCGCGCCTGGTGCCGCTCGATGATCGACACCGTTTCCTGCTCGATGGGGTAGCCGTCGGCGAGCGCGATGGCGGGCGCCAGCACCTCGGCGAGGCTCAGGGTCCCGAACTCCGCCAGCATCACCATGATGCCGCCCGGCGTTCCCGGGGTGACTGCCGCCAGCGGGCCGTACTCCGGTGGGTAGCGCAGCCCCTTCTCGCGGTAGAAGTCCGCCGTCGCTCCCGTCGGGGCGACCCCCAGCGCATTGATGCCCGTGACCTTGCCGGTATGCGGGTTGTACACCAGGGCCTGCGTCTCGCCGCCCCACGACAGCACGTCCCACATGGTCGCGGTCGCCGCGATCATCGCGCAGGCCGCGTCGACGGCGTTGCCGCCCTTGAGGAACGTCATGGCGCCGGCCGTCGTGCCGAGCGGCTTGCCCGTGATGGCCATCCAGTGCTGGCCGTGCAGCGGCGGCTTCATGGTCCTGGCGGCCGCGGCGGGCGGCGTCGCGGCCAATGCGACGAACGCGGCGGCGGCGAGCAGGATCGGGCCAATTCGCTGCGTGACAGGGACGGGATCGCGGCTCATGCGGGGGTCCTCCAGGATTGCGGTCATGCTACACCCCCCGGGCGGGCCGGTGGCCGGTGGCGCGGGCGCGACCGGGTGCCGATAATCGACGTTGCTCCTTCCACGAGGCCGGGATCGATGCGCCTGAACACGGACCAGCTCGCACGACAGCTCGACGCGCCGCCGGCCGCCGCCTGGCTCGTCGCCGGCGACGAGGCGCTGCTGGTCGGCGAGGCGGCGGACGCCATCCGCGCGCGCGCGCGCCAGGCGGGCTATGCCGGCCGCGAGACCTATTTCGTCGAACGTGGGTTCGACTGGTCGGAACTCGCTGGCGCGGGCCGCGCGCTGTCGCTGTTCGCGGAGCGCCGCATCATCGAGCTGCGCATGCCGACGCCCCGGCCGGGCGTGCAGGGCGCCAAGGTGCTGGCCGAACTCGCCGCCGATCCGGGCCCGGACACGCTGCTGCTCGTGATCACCGGCCGGCTCGAGCGCGACTCGCTCGCGAGCGCCTGGTGCAAGGCCTTCGACAAGCACGGGGTGGTAGTCCAGTCCTGGCCGGTCGACATCGAGCGACTGGCGCGCTGGATCGCCGCGCGCGCGGCGACGCGCGGCATCGAGCTAGATCCCGCGGGTGCGGCGCTCCTGGCGGAGCGCGTCGAAGGCAACCTGCTCGCCGCGCACCAGGAGATCGAGAAGCTCGCGCTGACGCACGGCGGCGGCGCCATCGACGAGGACGCCGTGGCCGCCGCGGTGGCGAACAGCGCCCGCTACGACGTCTTCCAGCTCGGTGAAGCGGCGCTCGCCGGCGACGCCGCGCGCAGCCTGCGAATCCTCGCCGGGCTGCGCGGCGAAGGTGCGGAGCCGACGCTCGTGCTGTGGTCGCTGTGCCGTGAGTTGCGTGGGCTCGCCGAGCTGCGCCGCGGCCGCCGGACCCCGGGATACGGGCGCCAGGCCGAGCGGCGCGACTCGCTGCTGCAGAGCGCGGCCGCGCGCATGCGGCGCACTCCGCTCGGCCCCCTGGTCGCGCATGCGGCCCGCGTCGACCGCGCGATCAAGGGGCTCGGCGAGGGCGATGCCTGGGACGGCCTCGCCGCCCTGACGGCGATGCTCGCCGGGGTGCCGGCGGCGCGTGCCGGCAGCGGCTGAAGCCATGCGTCCGCTCGGCGTGTTCGGCGGGACCTTCGACCCGATCCATTCCGGGCACCTGCGCGCGGCCTTCGAACTGGCCGAGATCCTCGACCTCGAGCGTGTCCTGTTCGTGCCCGCTGGCGACCCACCGCACCGCGAGCCGCCACGGGTCAGCGCCGGGCTGCGCCTTGCCATGCTGCGCGCCGCGATCGCGGACGAGCCTCGCTTCGCCGTGGACGAGCGCGAGCTGACGAGGCCGGGCCCGTCCTATACCGTGCTGACACTGGAGGAACTGCGGCGCGAACACGGGACGCGGCCGATCGTGCTGCTCATGGGCATGGACGCGTTCGCGGGTCTCGCCGGCTGGCACCGCTGGGAGGAGCTGGCCGGCCTGGCGCACCTCGCGGTCGCCTACCGTCCCGGCGCGGCGCTGCCGTCGAGTGGTGCGCTCGCGGACCTGATCGAGCGCATCGGTGAGCACGACCCGGTGCGGGTGGCGGCCGTGCCGGCCGGGCGACTGTTCCTGCACCCGGGGACGCAACTCGACATCTCGTCGACCGAGCTGCGGGCAGTGCTCGAGGCGGGCCGCGACCCCCGCTACTTGATGCCGGAGCCCGTGCGTAGGATCATCCGCGACACGGGCGCTTATGCCCGCCGAGGTACAGCAGAGGGATGACCAACCCGCCAGCGAAACGCAAGACCGCCCGGAAATCTTCCACCAGCACCGCCAGCAAGAAGCCTGGCAAGACCGCCGTGCGAACCAAGGCCGCCGGCGCGACGCCCCGCAAGAAAACCAGCCGTCCCGCACCTGCCGCCGTGGCAGTAGCGGCGCTCGCCGACATGAAGGCCGTCAACGTCAAGGTGCTCGACGTTCGCAAGCTGACCGACGTCACCGACACGATGATCATCGCGACCGGCACTTCGGACCGGCACGTGAAGTCCATCGCCGGGCGCGTGATCCAGATGTGCAAGGACGCCGGCCACCAGCCCTACGGGGTCGAGGGTGAGCGCGAGGGCGAGTGGGTCCTGGTCGACCTGCAGGACGTGCTGGTGCACGTCATGCTGCCGCGGATCCGCGAGTTCTACGGCCTCGAGAAACTCTGGGACGTAAGGCCGGCGCGACGCGAGGTGGCGCTCGCCTGAGTAGCGGGTGCGGCGATGCGCGTCCTGCTCGTCGCCGCCGGTACCCGCATGCCCGCCTGGGTCGACGCGGGCTACGCCGACTATGCCGGGCGCATCGGCCCTGAACTGCGCCTCGAGCTCACCGAGATCGCCGTCACGCGTCGCGGCCGCAACGCCGACGTAGCCCGTGCGCGTGCCGAAGAGGGCCGGCGGATGCTGGCGGCACTCGACCCGCGGATGTTCGTCGTCGCACTCGATGTCGGCGGCCGCGAACTCGACACCGCCGGGCTCGCCGACTGGCTGCAGGCCCGCATGCGCGACGGCCGCGACATCGCCCTGCTCATCGGTGGGCCCGACGGGCTCGACCCGGCCTGCGTCGCGCGCGCGGATTTCCGCTGGTCGCTGTCGGCGCTGACGTTTCCCCACGGCCTGGTCCGGGTGATGGTCGCCGAGCAGCTGTACCGCGCGCAGAGCCTGTTGAAGGGCCACCCGTACCACCGCGCCTGATTCGTCGGTTCCCCGCCCGCGGCCGACCGGCTATCCTCTGGCGATTGCGCCCGGACGGGCGCACCGGAAACAAAGCCATTTATCTCAATGGGTTATGAAAAGATCGTGCTGGCCTCTGCATCGCCGCGGCGCAGCGAACTCCTGAGCCAGATCGGGGTGGCCCACGAGGTCCGGCCGACGGGCCTCGATGAGACACGCCTCGCCGGCGAACCGCCACGTGTGTACGTCGAGCGCCTGGCACGCGACAAGGCGCGTTCGGCGCAGGCCCAAGACGCCGGGCTCGCCGGTCGCGTGCTGCTCGCGGCGGACACGGTGGTGGTTCTCGGCGACGAGATCTTCGGCAAGCCTGGGAACGAGGCCGAGTGCGTGCACATGCTCGGGCGGCTGTCGGGCCGCGACCACGAGGTCATGACCGCCGTCGCGGTGTGTCGCGGCGATACGCTGCTCGCCGACGTCAGCACCAGCCGCGTCACCTTCCGTGAACTCGACGAGCAGGAGTGCCGGCGCTACTGGCGCAGCGGCGAGCCCGCGGACAAGGCCGGCGGCTACGCCGTGCAGGGACGCGGCGCGATCTTCGTCGCACGGCTGGAGGGCAGCTTCTCCGGCGTGATGGGCCTGCCGCTGTTCGAGACTGCGCGCCTGCTCGCGGCCTGCGGCGTGTCGACGTGGCAGCCGGGGATGACATGAGCACCGAACTGGTCGTGAATGTCACGCCGCGGGAGAGCCGTGCCGCGCTGGTCGACAACGGCGTGCTGCAGGAGGTCTTCCTGGAGCGCGCCAACCGCCGCGGGCTGATCAGCAACATCTACAAGGGACGGGTGTCGCGCGTCCTGCCCGGCATGCAGGCCGCCTTCATCGACGTCGGGCTTGCACGCACGGCGTTCCTGCATGCCTCCGACATCGCCGTCGGTGCGGATGTCGAGCCTGGTCTCGAGCCACCGCGCGCCGACAACGTGCGTGAGCTCGTCAGCGAAGGCGACGAGATCCTGGTCCAGGTGCTGAAGGATCCGCTCGGCACCAAGGGTGCACGGCTGACCACCTACATCACGATCCCGTCGCGCTACCTGGTGTACATGCCGAAGGGGCGCGGCGTCGGTGTATCGGGACGCATCGAGAACGAGGCCGAGCGCCTGCGACTGCGCGAGGCGGTGCAGGCATTCGTCGTGCCCGGCTCGAACGGCGGGTGGATCGTGCGCACCGCGGCGGAAGACTGCGGCGTCGAGGCGTTGAGGGCCGACATGCTGTTCCTGCAGCGCCTGTGGGAGCTGGTCCGCGAGCGCGGGCTCAGGGCCGTCGCGGGCGAGCTGGTGCACGAGGACCTGCCGCTCGAGGTACGCATGCTCCGTGACCAGCTCGGGCAGGACGTCGAGCGGGTGCTGGTGGATGCGCCGGCCGCACACGCCCGCATGGTCGAGTTCGCGCGCACCTTCATGCCCGAGGCCACCGACCGGATCGAACTGTATGGCGGCACCCGTCCGATCTTCGACCTTTACGGCATCGAGGACGAGATCGCGCGCGCGCTCGACCGCAAGGTGCCACTCAAGTCCGGTGGTTACCTGATGATGGACCAGACCGAGGCGATGACCACGGTCGACGTCAACACCGGCGCCTTCGTCGGCCACCGCAATCTCGAGGACACCATCTTCCGCACCAACCTCGAGGCCGCCGTGGCGATCGCGCGCCAGCTGCGCCTGAGGAACCTCGGCGGGATCATCATCGTCGACTTCATCGACATGCAGGACGAGGAGCACCGCCGCCAGGTGCTGCAGGCACTGGAGAAGGCGCTGGCGACGGACCATGCCAAGACCCACGTATCGGCCGTCTCGCCGCTCGGGCTCGTCGAGATGACGCGCAAGCGGACCCGGGAGAGCCTGGAACATCTGATGTGCCGGGCCTGTCCAACCTGCGAGGGTCGAGGTTTCGTCAAGACGCCCGAGACGGTGGCCTACGAGGTGTTCCGCGAGGTGCTCAGGCAGGCGCGGCAGTTCGAGTTCCAGCAGCTGGTGATCCTGGCGCACCAGGACGTGATCGAGCTGCTGCTCGACGAGGAATCGGCGGCGCTGGGCGAGCTGGAACTCGCGACCGGCAAGCCGATCAGGCTGCAGGCAGAGGCGCTTTATTCACAGGACCAGTACGACGTCGTTCTGATCTGACCATGGTCGTCCCGACCGTCTCGCGCAGCGCTCCCGGGGAGCCTGTCGAGTGCCGGTGGACCGGAGGCTCGGCTTGAGCGCAGGCGCGAAGAGGCTGTGGCGATGGCGGGCCGGCACGCTCGCCGGGCTGGCGATCGTCGCCGCGCTCGCGGTCGGCGCATTCCGCCTCGCGCTCGACCTGCTGCCCGAGTACGAGGCGCGGGTCGCCGCGGACATCCGCGCCGCCACCGGCCTCGGCCTGTCCTTCGACGCGCTCGACGCCAGGATCGGGCGCTACGGCCCCGAGGTCTATTTCGAAGGCGCGCGCATCGCCGCGCCCGATGGCAACGGCACGCTGGTCAGCGCCAGGGCCGGGCGCGCCAGCCTTGCCCCGCTGCGCTCCCTGCTTCGCCGCCGGCTGGAGGTCGGGCGGGTGATCCTTGAGGAGCCGCGTCTCAACTTCGTGATCTTCCCGGACCGGCACGTCGAACTCGTCGGCCAGGGCTGGCTTCCACGACCGGACGCGGCGCCGCGCCGCCAGGGCGGGCTCGAGCGCGTGCCGCGCGGCGTACTGGAGATCCGCGACGCCGTACTCGGCTTCGTCGACCTGCGCGACGGTGGACAGGCACGATGGGAGCTCTCGGAGGTGGACCTCGAGCTTTCGCGCAAGGGCGATGCGATCAGCGTGGTCGGCGGCGTGCGGCTTCCCGCCCAGCTCGGGGAGGCGCTCGAGTTCGATGCCGGCGTCGAGGGCGACCTCGAGCGGATCGAAGGCATGACCTGGCGGGCCCGGCTCGCAGGCCGCGGGATCGATCTCGCGGGCTGGACCAGCTTCCTGCCACCGGGCTATCGGCTGCCGGCGAGCGGGCACGGCGATTTCCGGATCTCCGCGCGCGGCGAGGGCCGCGAGTTCCGGCGCGGCCGCGCGGTACTGGACCTCGGGGACGTGGCGTTGCCGCCGGTCGGTTCCGCCGCGCCGGTGGTCTACCGGCGGCTGGCCGGCGACCTGCGCGTCCGGCACGAGCGCGGCGGCTGGCAGGCCGACGGCACCGGGGTCGAACTGTCGCTGCCGGACTCACCCTGGAGGCCCACCTCGATCGCCGCCAGCGTCGACCTCGGCGACGACCGCGTCCGGGCCTTCGTGATCGACGCCGGCTACCTGCGGCTGGAGAACCTCGTGCCGCTCGCCGCGCTGGCGCCGGAGTCCAGGGTCGGGGCGGGGATCCTCGCGTTCGACCCGCGCGGCGTCCTCGAGGACATCCGTCTCGATTTCCGCGATGCTGGCGCGGGCGCGCTCCCGGACGTGAGCGGCAGCCTCGCCTTTCGCGACATCGGCTTCGAGCCACGTGGCAGGTTGCCCGGGTTCGACGGACTGGCAGGCCGCGTCAGGGGCGAGGGCGGAGGTGGCACGCTGCGCCTCGACGCCCGCGGGGTCAGGGTCGACTGGCCCGGGCGCTGGCGCGAGCCCGTGGAGTTCCCGCGCCTCGCCGCCGACATGGGCTGGTCCCGTGCCGCGGGTGGCGTGCGGCTGTGGGCCGACGACGCGCTGATCGAGGCCGGCGATGGCAGCGCGCTCGGTCGCGCCCGGGTGCTGGTGCGGCGCGGCGAGTCCCCGCTCATGGACATCGCCGCGCGCGTGCAGATCGACGACCTGACCCGCATGGCGCGCTTCTTCCCGATCGATCGCATCAAGCCCAAGCCGCTCAAGTGGCTCGACGAGGCCTTTGGCGTCGGGCGCGTGAGCGAGGGTCGGGTGGAGATCACCGGGCCGGCTCGCGGCTTCCCCTACCGCAATGGCGAAGGCCGGTTCCGCGCCTCGGCCCGCGCCGAGGGCGTCCACCTGCACTACGCGCCCGGCTGGAAGCCCGCCACAGGAATCGACGCGACGGTCGAGTTCGCGAACACGGGCATGAGCGCGTCCGTGTCTTCCGGGCGCATCGGCGAGGTCGACATCGACGAGGCGGCGGTCTCGATCCTCGACTGGCGCGACGCGCCGCTCGTGATCAACGGTAGCGCCCACGGCGACGCCGCCGCGGTGCACGACCTGCTGGCAACCAGTTCGATCGGCCCCGCGCTCGGGCCGACCTTCGCGCGTGTCGTCGCCGCCGGCAACGTCGCGGGTGACGTGTCCATGGTCCTGCCGCTCGGGAACCTGGCCGAGCGCATGGTGACGGTACATGGCCGGGCCTCGGGCATCACGCTGCAGCTGCAGGGCGTGGCGGCGACAGCGAGTGATGTCGCCGGCGACGTGTGGCTGCGAAACCGCGAGATCTATGCGCCGGACCTGCAGGCCCGGCTGCTCGGTGGTCCGGCGCGCCTGGCGATCGACACGCGGGCCGGGCGGGGCGACGAACTGGTGACGACCGTGAGCGGGAGCGGAGCGATCGACGCGGCCCGGCTTCCCGACGTCGTGCGCCTGCCGCGCAACGCCGGACTCGCGGGCAGCACGCCGTGGCGCGCCAGCTGGACCGCGACTCGAAGCGCGGAACCAGGCGGCTTCACGCGTGGGCGTATCCGCGTCGAGAGCAGTCTCGCCGGACTCGTGTCCGGCCTGCCCGCGCCGTTCGCCAAGGCGCGCGACGAGTCGCGTCCGCTCGTACTCGACATCGACATGGACCGTCCCGCTGCGTTGACACTGAGGGCCGCGATGGGCCGCGACCTGCGCGCGATCGCGGAACTCCAGCGTGGCGACGCCGGCTTCTCGCTGGCACGTGCCCTGGTGCGATTCGGTGGCGGCGAGGCGACTGCGCTCCCCGTCGGGCCGGGCCTGGTGCTCGACGGTCGCCTGCCGTCGCTCAGCATCAGCGCGTTGACGGAGCTGGAGTGGCCGACGCCCGCGACCCGCCGCCTCGAGGACCTGCTGGCCCGCGCCACGCTCGAGGTCGGGCGCCTCGAGGTGCTCGGCTATGAGTTCGAGGCCGTACAGGGCCGCCTGCGCCCGGGCAACCGCGGCTGGGACATCGAGGTCGAGGCGCCGGCGGTGGCCGGCCGGCTGCAGGTGCCGTACCGGATGACCGGCGATGTTCCGCTGGTCGCGGATCTCGCCCGGCTCGCGGTGACGCCCCGGGTGCGCAGCGGTAGCGGCGACACCGATCCCCGGCGACTGCCTGCGATGCAGATCGACATCCGCGATCTCGACTTCCTCGGCTTCCAGCTCGGCCATACGACCGCGGTGCTGGAGCGGGCCGCGACGGGCCTGTCGCTCGATCGATTCACGGTCGAACATGCGGCCTACCGCGCCAGCGGACGCGGCAGCTGGCTGACGTCTGCCACCGGACAACGCGGCGCGCTGTCGTTCGAGCTCGACAGCGGCGACGTACGCGGTTTCCTGCGCGCCTTCACGCTGGCGCCGGTGATGGAGGCGAGTCGGGGCACGCTCGTCGCGGATGTCACCTGGCCGGGCGCGCCCGATGCGGACGTGCTGAAGCGCCTGTCCGGGAGCGTGCGCATCGACATGCGCGAGGGGCGCATGCTGTCGGTCGAGCCCGGCGCGGGCCGCATCCTCGGCCTGATGAGCCTCGCGCACCTGCCGAAGCGGCTGTCGCTCGACTTCGGCGACCTCACCGGCAAGGGACTCGCGTTCGACTCCGTGAAGGGCAGCTTCGCGCTCGACAACGGCGATGCCTACACCGATGACCTGACCCTGCGCGGTGCGGCCGCCGAGATCGGCCTCGCCGGTCGCACCAGCCTGCGCGACCGCAACTACGACCAGACCGCGGTGGTTACCGGCGACATCGGTGGCTCGCTGGGCGTGGCCGGGGCGCTGGCGGGCGGACCGGCGGTCGGCGCCGTGGTGCTGCTGTTCTCACAAATCTTCAAGGAGCCGTTGAAGGGCGTCGCGCGCGGGTACTATCGCATCACCGGATCCTGGGACGATCCGCTGGTGCGCAAGATCGAGGCCCGTGAACTCGAGGAGGCCGCCGGGCTCGGCCGTCCGCCGGCGGCAGGCGACGCGGCCACGGGACCGGGCGCGGGCGAATGACAGGGAGTCGAGCCGTGGACGCGAAGAGAATCTCCGTGGTGCAGATGACCTCCGGCCTCGACGTGGAGGCCAACCTCGCACTCGCGCGCGAGCTGCTCGGGCGTGCCCGGGACGAAGGCGCCTGCCTGGCCGTGCTGCCCGAGAACTTCGCCTTCATGGGGCGCACGGAGGCAGAACGGCGCGCGATCGTCGAGTCCATCGGCGATGGACCGATCCAGCGGGCGATGTCGGCCGCCGCGCGCGAGTTCGGCCTGTGGATCGTCGCCGGAACCACGCCGATCGCGCTCGCCGACGACGCACGGCCGGCGAACGCCTGCCTGGTCTACGACGCGACGGGCCGGCGCGTCGCCCGCTACGACAAGATCCACCTGTTCGACGTCGACATCCCGGGACGCGACGAGGGCTACCGGGAGTCGGCCAACGCGGCCCCGGGCCGCGAGCCGGTGGTGGTCGACACCCCCGCCGGCCGGGTCGGCCTGACGGTGTGCTACGAT
Organism: uncultured Steroidobacteraceae bacterium; assembly: GCA_964638185.1. Classification (GTDB taxonomy): domain Bacteria; phylum Pseudomonadota; class Gammaproteobacteria; order Steroidobacterales; family Steroidobacteraceae; genus SG8-30. The sequence goes on from CAZXAS010000002.1 coordinate 36,506, forward strand.
CTGCGCTTCCCCGAGTTGTATCGTCGCCTCGTGCGCAACGGCGCCACGCTCATGACCGTGCCGGCCGCGTTCACCGCGCCCACCGGCCGGGCCCACTGGGAAGTGCTGTTGAGGGCCCGCGCGGTGGAGAATCTCTGTTTCGTCGCGGCTGCTGCGCAGTCCGGGTTCCACCCGAACGGGCGCGAGACCTACGGCGACAGCCTGGTGGTGGACTACTGGGGCCGCGTGCTGGGCCGCCTGCCGCGCGGCACCGGCGTCGTCACCGTGACGCTGGATCATGCCGGCCAGCAGCGCACGCGGCAGAACTTTCCGGCGCTCGACCACCGCTCCCTGGAGTGAACATGCCAAGCAGCACGCAGCACCCTCCCGTCGACCCGCTGGCGCTGGCGCGCGAGTCCATCCTGTTGCCCGCCGGTCTCGACGACCGTCGCGTGGAACAGGCGCTCGGCACGCTGCTCGGCGCCGCCATCGATGGCGGCGACCTGTACTTCCAGCTGTCGCGCCAGGAACACTGGTCGCTCGAGGACGGCATCGTCAAGGACGGTTCGCACAGCATCGACAGTGGCGTCGGCGTGCGTGCCCTGTCCGGCGAGCGCACCGGCTTCGCCTATTCCGACGAGGTCCTGCCCGAGGCGCTGCTCGAGGCGGCGACCGCAGCGCGCGCCATCGCGCGCAGCGGCGGCGACGGCCGGGTCCAGGCCTGGAACCGGGTCGCGACCAGGAGCCTGTACCAGCCGCTCGACCCGATCGAGAGCCTGTCGGACACCGACAAGGTCCAGTTGCTCGAACGCGTCGACCGCGAGACGCGCCGTCTCGACCCGCGCGTGCAACAGGTCATCGCGAGTCTCGTCGCGACCCACGAGGTGATCCTGGTCGCAGGCACCGATGGCACACTGGCGGCGGATGTGCGGCCGCTGGTGCGCATGAACGTGGCGGTGATCGTCGAGCAGGACGGCCGCCGCGAGCAGGGCTACGCGGGCGGCGGCGGCCGCTATGGCCTCGACGAACTGCTGGCCGACGATCGGCCGCTGCGTTTTGGGCGCGAGGCCGTGCGCCAGGCGCTCGTGAACCTCGAGGCCGTCGCGGCGCCGGCGGGGACGATGACGGTCGTGCTCGGCCCGGGCTGGCCCGGCGTCCTGCTGCACGAGGCGATCGGCCATGGACTCGAGGGCGACTTCAACCGCAAGGGGACGTCGGCGTTCTCGGGGCGCGTGGGCCAGGTCGTGGCCTCGACCCTGTGCACCGTGGTCGATGACGGCACGCTGTCGAGCCGGCGCGGCTCGCTCAATGTCGACGACGAGGGCACGCCGACGCAGTGCACGACGCTGATCGAGAACGGCGTGCTGCGTGGCTACCTGCAGGACAAGCTGAACGCCCGGCTGAGCGGCAACCGTCCGACCGGGAACGGGCGGCGCGAGTCGTTTGCGCACGCGACGCTGCCGCGCATGACGAATACCTACATGCTTGCCGGGCCGCACGACCCTCAGGAGATCATCCGCTCCGTGGCGCGCGGCCTCTACGCGGTGAATTTCGGCGGCGGACAGGTCGACATCACCTCCGGCAAGTTCGTGTTCTCGGCCAGCGAGGCCTACCTGATCGAGGACGGCAGGATCACCGCGCCGGTCAAGGGCGCGACGCTGATCGGAAACGGACCGGACGTGCTGACGCGGGTGACGATGGTCGGCAACGACCTCGAACTCGACGAGGGCGTCGGCACCTGCGGCAAGGAGGGGCAGACGGTTCCGGTCGGCGTCGGCCAGCCGACGCTGCGCGTGGACGGGCTCACGGTCGGCGGGACCGGCTGACGGGTTTCGCGGCCGGGCGGCAAGCGATAGCATTCGCCATTCCGAGGACGACGCGCCGCCGATGAGACTTTCCCGGCCCTTCTACGAGACCCTGCCTTACGTCTACATGGGACTCGGCGTCGGTGCGCTCGCGTTCTCGTTCTTCTGGCGCGAGCCGGGCTGGTCGGATGCGGTGATGGGCTTCGGCCTGGTGGCCCTGGTCGCGGGCCTGGTCATCGTGCTCAAGCGCCGCGACTACCGCCTGCAGAAGCGCCGCTACGGCTCCGACCTCGACGAGGACTGAAGCCCGGGGCCTGGCTCAGTCGCGCCCGACCGCCGCCTGCGGCCGGTCCGCATCGGAGTCCGTGCCGTCCGTGGCGGCCGCGTGGGCATCCAGGCCCGCCATGTCGTGGTTACCGGTCGCCTCATCGCCATGCCGCGCGCGTTCGTCGACGTACATGAGCTCGTGCTTGCCGAGCACGATGATGTCGCCGTCGTTGAGGTGATGCTTGCGCACGCGCTTGGACTTCACGTACACGCCATTGGTGCTGTTGAGGTCCTCGAGCACGCTGCCGGAGCGGGAGGTGACGATCTGGCAGTGGGCGCGACTGACGAACTTGCTGTCGATCTGCAGGTCACTGTCGGGCGTGCGGCCGATCACCAGCTTGCCTTCGACCAGTTCGCGCTCCGACACCAGGTGGCCGTCGTGGGCGATGATCAGGCGCGCCAGCACCGCCGGCCGCGCCAGCTGCCGCGGTGACGGAGGCTCCATGCCGGTCATCCGGTTGCTGCGCGAGGCGAACTCCACCCAGCCCATCTCCTCGATCGCGGCGTGGATCTCCTCGGCGCCCACGGTCGGGCGCTCCAGGGCGAACGCGCCCATCAACGCGGTGTCGCACAGCGAATTCACCAGCCGCGGCACGCCGCCGGTGTACCGGAAGATGATCGGGAAGGTGTCCTCGGCAAACAGCGCCCGGCCGTGGGAGCCGGCCACGTCCAGGCGGTGCAGGACGTAGGCCCGGGTATCCTCCGCGGAGAGCGCGGTGAGATGGAAGCGCAGGCGCACGCGCTGCACGAGCTGCAGCATTTCCGGCGACTCGAGCTTCGCATTGAGCTCGGGCTGGCCGGCGAGGATGATGCGCAGCACCTTCTCCTTGGTGGTCTCGACACCGGACAGCAGGCGGATTTCCTCGAGCACGCGGTTCGACAGGTTCTGCGCCTCGTCGACGATGAGGAGGACCTTGCGGCCGGCGGCGTACTGCTCCACCAGGAACTGGTTGAGCGTGGCGAGCAGTTCCGCCTTCTTCATCCGGAACGGCGTGAAGCCGAACTGGACCAGCACGGTCTGCAGGAACTCGGTCGCCGACACCTGGGTCTGGTTGACCTGTGCGACGACCACGTCCTTCTCGAGCTCCTTCAGGAACGTCTCGATCAGCGTGGTCTTGCCGGAGCCGACTTCGCCGGTGATCACCACGAAGCCGTCGGTGAACCAGATGGTCGACTCCATGTAGGCCTTGGCCCGCGCATGGTGTTTCGACAGGTACAGGAATGCCGGGTCCGGGCTCAGCCGGAACGGCAGTTCTTTCAGCTTGAAATGCTCGAGGTACATCGATCCCTGGCAGGCCACGGAAGCGCACCAACACCTGCCGTGCGCGGGGCTCGCGATCCTTCGCCCGTGGCTGTAAGCCCGTCCCGGAGACAGGCTAGCACAACACCGGCCGACGGCTAAGGAACTGGCCGGCGCAGGTCAGCGGGCGCCCCGCGCAGGCGGGTGGCCGGCCAGGGCGAGGAGCGCGGTGGCGGCGCGTTCGCGCGCCGGACGGCTCTCGGCCACCACGGTGACATGGCCGACCTTGCGGCCCGGCCGCGGCGCCTTGCCGTAGTCGTGCAGGTGCGCGCCCGGCACGCCGAGCAGCGTGGCCGGGTCGGGGACGCGGCCCAGCAGATTCACCATAACGGCGTGACCGCGCGGCCGCGTGCTGCCGAGCGGCAGGCCCGCGAGGGCCCGCACGTGGTTCTCGAACTGGCTGGTCGCGGCGCCCTCGATGGTCCAATGGCCGGAGTTGTGCACGCGCGGCGCGATCTCGTTGGCGACGAGCCGCCCGCGCTCGACGAAGAACTCGATGCACAGGACGCCGACGTACCGGAACCGCTCCATCACCGCGCGCACGTGGGCCTCGGCCTGCGACTGCAGGCGTGCGTTGACATAGGGCGCGCGCGTCACCGCCAGCACACCGCCGACATGGACGTTGTCGGCCAGCGGGTAGCAGGCGAACTCGCCGTCGCGGCCGCGCACCGCGACGATCGACACCTCGCGCGAAAAGGACACCCGGCCCTCGTAGATCAGCGCCTGGCCCGCAAGGGCTGCCACCGCCGGTGCGACGTCGGCGCCGTGGTGCAGCCACGCCTGGCCCTTGCCGTCGTAGCCCAGGCGGCGCGTCTTGAGGACGCCCGGCAGGCCGATGCGGGCCACGGCGCGCCCGAGCGCCGCTGCCGAATCCACCGCCGCGAACGGCGCGGTTGGCACGCCGAGCCTGCGGAACAGGCGCTTCTCGGACAGGCGGTCCTGGGCCACTTCGAGGGCCCGCGCGGGCGGCGCGATCACGGCGAGCCCGGCCAGGGCGCCGAGCGAGGCGACCGGGATGTTTTCCCAGTCGAAGGTGACGACATCCACCTGACGTGCGAAGCGGCGGAGCCGCGCCAGGTCGCCGAACTCGCCGGTGACGATGGGCGCGACCTGCGCGCCGGGCGTGTCGGCCGAGCGGTCGTACATCAGGAACTCGATGCCGAGCGGGATGCCGGAGAGGGCCAGCATCCGGCCGAGCTGGCCGGCGCCGATCACACCGATGCGCAAGGGTCAGCTTCCGCGCGGATCGGGCCTGGCCAGCACCGATTCGGTCTGCTTCTGGCGGAACGCCTCGAGTTCGGTGGCGAACTGCGGGTGCTTGCCGGCGAGGATGGCGGCAGCGAGCAATGCGGCATTGCGGGCTCCAGCGGTGCCGATCGCGACGGTCGCCACCGGGATTCCGGCCGGCATCTGCACGATGGACAGGAGCGAGTCGAGGCCGTTCAGCGCCTTGGACTGCACCGGCACGCCGATCACGGGCAGGGTGGTCTTGGCGGCCGCCATGCCGGGAAGGTGCGCGGCGCCGCCCGCGCCCGCGATCAGGACTTCCAGGCCGCGTCCGCGGGCCCCGGCCGCGTACTCGAACAACAGGTCCGGCGTGCGGTGCGCGGACACCACCCGAACCTCGTGCGGGACGCCGAGGTCCTCGAGGAGCGAGGCGGTGTGCTCCATCGTCTCCCAGTCGGACGACGAGCCCATGATGATCCCGACCAGCGGCTTCATCGGCGGAGTCTAGCACGGGGCACGGACCGCCCCGCAGCCGGGAAACGCAGGCTAAGTGGCGGCCAGCATGCTTCCGAGCAGCCGGAACAGCTGCCGTGCTGCCCGCGGGCGGGCGCCGTCGGTGCGTTCCTGGCGGGCCTCGGCGGCCAGGCGCCGGATCGCGTCCGCGTCGATGCCCGGGTGCTCGGCCAGCAGGGCGTCGACCGCGCTGTCGCCCTCCGCGACGATGCGGTCGCGCCATTGCTCCACCCGCCGGAAGCGCAGGGCCTCGATGCCCCGCGCCGCGACCTGCGCCTCGAGCGCGGCGCGGATCGGGGCTTCGTCGATCTGGCGCATCAGCTTGCCGATGTACTGCTTCTGCCGGACCAGTGCGGCGCGGCTGGTGATGCGCCGCGCGAACTCCACCGCGTCGCGCAGTTTCTCGGGCAGCGGCAGTTCCTCCAGCAGCCCGTCGGGTGCGTCGACGAGCTGCTCGCCGAGGTCCTGGAGTGCGTGGGCGCGACGCTTGAGTTCGCCCTTGCTGGGCGGCTCGGGCTCACCCGGGAGTTGTCGGCGACGCATCGGAGGATGCTACCACGCAGGCATGCCCGCGCGGACCCGCGGACCCGGCTACAATCGGGCGCTTCGAACCGCAGGGGTTGAACATGTCCGCTTTGCAGGCGAGCGCCGCGCTGGGTCGACCGGAACTCGAGGACCTGGTGGCGCGTGTGCTCGAGGCGGCGCGGCGCGGCGGTGCGCAGCAGGCCGAGGCTGCGCTGAGCATCGACACCGGTCTCGCGGTCACCGTCCGTTTCGGCGAGGTCGAGACGCTCGAGTACCAGCGCGACCGCGGCATGGGCGTGACCGTCTACGTCGACGGCCGCAAGGGCTCGGCGAGCACCGGCGACCTGTCCTGGCCCGCCGTCGAGGCGACCGTCGGCAAGGCGCTGTCGATTGCGCGGTTCACTGCCCGCGACGAGTTCGCCGGCCTCGCCGATGCGGCGCGCATGGCGTCAGTGATTCCCGACCTGGAGCTGTCGCACCCCTGGGACATCGACGCCGAGCGGGCCATCGAGCTCGCCCGCCGGACCGAGTCCGCGGCACTCGCCCACGACCCGCGCATCCGCAACTCGGAGGGTGGATCGGTCAGCACCCATGCGGGCCTGCGGGTCTACGGCAACACGCACGGCTTCGTCGGGGGCTATCCCTACACGACCCACAGCATCAGCTGCGTCGTGCTCGGCCAGTCCGACGACGACATGCAGCGCGACTACTGGTACACGACCGCGCGCGAGGCCGCAGCCCTCGAGGCGGCGGAGGACGTCGGGCGACATGCGGCGCGCCGTGCGGTCGCCCGGCTCGGCGCCACCAAGCTGTCGACGCGGCGCGCACCGGTGCTGTTCGTTGCCGAGCAGGCCCGCGGCCTGCTCGGCCATTTCGTGGCCGCCATTCGCGGCGGTCCGCAATACCGGAAGAGCTCGTTCCTGTGTGGCGCCAGCGGCCAGCGCCTGTTCCCGGAATGGCTGTCGATGGTGGAGCAGCCGCACCTGAAGCGCGCACTCGGCTCCGCGCCGTTCGACAACGAGGGCGTGGCGACGACACCGCGCGAGCTGGTGGCCGCCGGGGTGCTGACCGGATACGTGCTGGATGCGTACTCGGCGCGCAAGCTCGGTCTCGAGACCACCGGCAACGCAGGCGGCGTCCACAACCTGGAGCTCGTCGGCGGCAGCGGGGACTTCGAGACGATGCTGGCCCGGCTCGGCACGGGCCTCATGGTGACCGAGCTCATGGGGCAGGGCGTCAACACCGTGACCGGAGACTACTCGCGCGGTGCCAGCGGCTTCTGGGTCGAAGGCGGCGAGATCACGGGCCCGGTGCACGAGATCACGATCGCCGGGCAGCTCAAGGACATGTACGCCGGCATCGTTGCGGCCGGTGGCGACATCGACCGCCGCGGCGGCATCCGCACCGGCTCGATCCTGCTCGGCGAGATGACCATCGCCGGGGACTGAGGCGGCGCGGCCGTCAGGAAGCGCGCGTCACCAGGTCCTTGAGCGTCCGGTCCTGCGTGGACTCGCGAATGGCGGTCTCGATCGCGTCGGCCACGGCATCGGCATCCGGTTCCGTGCGCGCGCGCGCGAGCAGCCACGACTGGTACTGCTGCTCGTCGCGCACGGCCGCCAGGATGGCGTGCACGCCGATCTGCCCGATGTCGCGGCCCGGCACCAGCTGCTCGTTCTCCGTCGCCACCACCAGGCCCGCGGTTTCCAGCGAGCCGACGACCGAGGCGAGCGCCGAACTCGGCACGTCGAGGCGCTCGGCCAGGTCCTTGAGCCGCCATGCGCGCCCGCCGTCGACGAACGACCGGCCCACCAGGAACATCACCGACAGCGCGAGGCGCTCGCGCAGCCGGCTGGTCATTCGCACCTGGGCCTGCCCGGCACGCAGGTAGCGCGGGTTCTGCACGTAGAACGACAGCTGGGCGCCGATCAGCAGGATGACCCAGCTCAGGTAGACCCAGATCAGCGTGACCAGGAAGATCGCGAAGCCGGCGTAGATCGCGACCATGCGCGCCGATGCCAGCACGATCTGCGTGAACAGTGCGCCGCTCGCCGCCCACAGGAGGCCGGCCACGACACCGCCTGCCAGCGCGGCCTTGAGCCGCACGCGGGTGTTCGGCACGAACATGTAGAGAAAGGCGAAGACCGCCGTCACCACCAGGTAGGGCGCCGCCAGGCCTAGCCTGGCCAGGATGGTGCCGAAGGGCTCGTGGCTCGCCAGCCAGCGCGCAATGCGAAAGTCGGCCACCGCGCCGAACAGGCCGAGCACCACCACGACGAAGATCGGCCCGACCACCATCAGGCTCAGGTACTCGCTGACCCGTCGCATCACGCTGCGGGGCTGCTCGACGTGCCAGGCGAAGTTGAAGCTCTCCTCGATCTTCTGCACGGTGCTGACGACCGTGTAGAGCAGGAAGGCGAGGCCGAGCGAGCCGAGAATGCCGCCGCGCGTGTTCTCGACGAAGGCCATGACCTGTCCGGTCAGCGTGTAGGCCTGCTCGCCGATCGGCTCGAGGAACGCGTACAGCAGCGGCTCCATGTCGCGGTGCACGCCGAGGCCCTTGAGCACGGCGAAGGCGAACGCGACCAGCGGCACCACCGACAGCAGCGTGGTGTAGACGAGGCCCATCGCCCGCAGGTTGAGGTCACCCTTCAGCAGGTCGCGCACGAGCGCATAGGGATAGCGCAGCAGGGCGAGCAGGCGTTGCACCACGGGGACCGCGGGCTGGTGCTCAGGCTCGAACAACAGGCGTTCGAGGCGCTGGACCGGGTGCAGGCTGACCGTCATGCCGCGAGCGTCGCACAGCGGCGCCGCGACTGGCAATCAGGTGCGGCCGTCACGCGGCTGTGCATTCCCGCCATGCGCGGTTAGCATGCCGCCGATGACAGCCGGGAACGCCGCGGGCGACTCCTACCCCTCGCGCATCGTCTGCCTCACCGAGGAGACGACCGAGACCCTGTACCTGCTGGGCGAGGAACGCCGCATCGTCGGCATCTCCGGTTTCACCGTCCGTCCGCCCCGGGCGCGGCGCGAGAAGCCGCGCGTCAGCGCCTTCACCAGTGCGAAGATCGATCGCATCCTGGCCCTGCGGCCGGAACTGGTGCTGGGCTTTTCCGACCTGCAGGCCGACATCGCCGCGGAACTGATACGCCACGGGGTCGAAGTGCATGTCTTCAACCATCGCTCCGTCGCCGAGATCCTGCGCATGGTGCGCACGCTCGGCGGCCTGGTCGGCTGCGAGGCGCGGGCCGCGGACCTGGCAGCGCGCCTCGAGGCCGGCCTGGAGGCGCTCCGCGCGGCCGCCGCAGGCCTCGCGCGCCGGCCGCGCGTTTACTTCGAGGAATGGGACCAGCCGCAGATTTCGGCGATCCGCTGGGTCAGCGAGCTCATCAGCATCGCCGGCGGCGACGACATCTTTCCCGAGCTCGCGCGCGAGCCGCTCGGCCGGGACCGCATCGTCGCCGACCCGCTGGAGGTGGTCCGACGCGCGCCAGACATGATCCTGGGATCCTGGTGCGGCAAGAAGTTCCGCCCCGAGCACGTGGCCGCCCGTCCTGGCTGGTCCGATGTCCCGGCGGTACAAAGCGGCGCGCTGCACGAGATCAAGTCGTCGATCATCCTGCAGCCGGGCCCGGCCGCGCTGACCGATGGCGTACAGGCGATCCACGCGCTGATCTGCGACTGGGTCGGCCGGCAGGCCGGGCAGCGCGATGGCGGCTGACGTTCAGGCGGTCAGTCGACGCACGGCCTCGGCGTACCGGTCGGCCGTGCCTGCAATGACCTCGGGCGGCAGCCGCGGGCCGGGCGCGCGCTTGTCCCAGTCGAGCGTCTCGAGGTAGTCGCGCACGTACTGCTTGTCGAAGGAGGGTGGACTCGATCCCGGCACCCAGCTGTCGACCGGCCAGAAGCGCGACGAGTCAGGGGTCAGCACCTCGTCCATCAGCACCACCTGGCCCGCTTCATCCAGCCCGAACTCGAACTTGGTGTCGGCGATGATGATGCCGCGTTCCAGCGCATGCGCGGCGGCGAAGGCGTAGATCGCGAGCGAGAGGTCCCGCAGCTTGGCGGCGATGTCCTCGCCGACCAGCCTGACCACGTCGGCATAGCTGATGTTCTCGTCATGCTCGCCTGCGGCAGCCTTGTAGGCCGGCGTGAACAGCGCCTGGGGCAGGCGGTCGGCCATCCGGAGGCCGGCCGGCAGCGCAATGCCGCAGACGCTGCCGCCCGACTGGTAGTCCTTCCAGCCGGAACCGATCAGGTAGCCACGCACCACTGCCTCCACCGGCAGGGCCTTCAGGCGCTTGACCACCACCGCCCGCCCGCTGAGCATCGCGAGCTCCGCGGGATCGTGGATGAAGTCGCCTGGCTCGTAGCCGGTCAGGTGATTGGCGACGATGTGGCGCGTGCGTTCGAACCAGAAGTTGGACAACTGCGTGAGCATGCGGCCCTTGCCCGGGATCGGGTCGGGCAGCACCACATCGAACGCGGACAGGCGGTCGGTCGCGACGATCAGCATGTGTCGCGCGTCGAGCGCGAAGATGTCGCGCACCTTGCCCTGGTGGATGCGCTCGAGGCCCGTCAGCCGGGTTTCGAAGACCGTGTCGGCTTGCATGCAGGCAGCACCTGTTGGCACCGGCGGCGGCAAGGATGAATTGCTACCATTGCGGCCGCCCCGGAGGAAGCGCGTGATCTTGCAACCCAGCCGCTTGGCGGTCAAGGAACTCCCGTGAAGTGGGCCGGCAAGGCAGTCGGCGCGCTGCTCGGCTTCGCCACCGGACTCGGGCCGGTCGGCGCAGTGGTGGGCCTGGTCATCGGCCACGCCTACGACGAGCGCATGAGCGAGGCCGACGACGGCCCGCCGCCGTCGGACCTCGCCGCCGTGCGCGAGGTGTTCTTTCGCAACGCGTTCCAGATCATGGGATTCGTGGCCAAGTCCGATGGGCGGGTCTCGGAGCAGGAGATCGCCGCGGCGCGCGAGGTGTTCCGCGAGCTTCGCCTCGACGAGGCGCAGCGGCGCGAGGCGATCGAACACTTCTCGACCGGCAAGCAGCCCGGCTTCGATCTCGACAGGGCCCTCGGCGAGCTCATGCGTGTCTGCGGCCGGCGCCACGACCTGCTGCGCGTGTTCCTCGAGCTGCAGATGCGCGCCGCGCTGCTCGGCAACGGCATGCAGGGACGCACCCGCGGACTGGTCGGACGCATCGCCCAGGCACTCGGAGTATCCGGGCTGGAGTTTGCGCACCTCGAGGCGCTGCTGCGGCTGCAGGGATACGGCGCGAGCTTTGCCCAGGCGGGCGGGCGCGCCTACGCCGGCGCCGGACGTACGTATTCGCCGCCGCCACGCGTCGACCCGCTCAGGGAAGCGTACGAAGTGCTGGGCGTGGAGGCAGGCGCTTCCGACGCCGACGTCAAGCGCGCCTACCGGCGCCTGATGAGCCAGAACCACCCGGACAAGCTGGTGTCGCGTGGCCTGCCAGAGTCGATGCTCGAGATGGCCAAGCAGAAGACCCAGGCGATCCAGGCCGCGTACGAGCGCGTGCGCGAGGCGCGCGGGATACGCTAGGGCGCCGGCCTCGGTTACAGTGGGCCGTCACGCCGCCCACGGGAGTTCGAGTCATGCAGCCGGCCGTCATCGCACCTTCCATCCTGTCCGCCGACTTCGCGCGCCTGGGCGCGGAGGTGGACGCCGTGCTCGCGGCCGGCGCCGACTGGGTGCACTTCGACGTGATGGACAACCACTACGTGCCGAACCTCACCATCGGCCCGCTGGTCTGCGAGGCGCTGCGCCGGCACGGCGTCACCGCGCCGATCGACGTGCACCTGATGGTGCGTCCGGTCGACCGGATCATTCCGGATTTCGCGGCCGCCGGCGCGACCTACATCAGCTTTCATCCCGAGGCCAGCGAACACGTCCACCGTACGATCCAGCTGATCCGCGACAGCGGCTGCCGCCCGGGGCTGGTGCTGAACCCGGCCACGCCGCTCGACTGGCTGGACTACACGCTGGAGTCGCTCGACCTCGTGCTCCTCATGTCGGTGAACCCGGGCTTCGGCGGCCAGAAGTTCATTCCCTCCGCGCTCGCCAAGCTCGAGGCGGTGCGCAAGCGGATCGACGCGGCGGGTCGCGACGTGCGACTTGAGATCGACGGCGGCGTCAAGGTCGACAACATCGGCAGCATCGCGCGCGCCGGCGCCGACACCTTCGTGGCCGGCAGCGCGATATTCGGAGCCGGGGACTACGCGGCGACGATTACCGCGATGCGGCGGGAGATCGGCTAGATCGGCGCCGGCTTGAACCCCGGCATCGCCCGGCCGGGCAGGGCGCCGGGGACGTGAAGTGCAGCGCGGATCAGGTGGTCGCGGTGCCCGCTTTCGAGGCGTCCGCCATCGGCCGCAGCCGCGCCTTGGGGCGCGCCCCGAACACGACGATCGTCTTGCCGTGCGCGGTGAGCAGGCCCTGCTCTTCCAGCACCTTGAGTACGCGCCCGGCCATCTCGCGCGAACAGCCGACGAGGCGCGACAGTTCCTGGCGGCTGACCTTGATCTGCATGCCCTGCGGGTGCGTCATCGCGTCGGGTTCGCCACACAGGTCCATGATCGCGTGCGCGACGCGCCCGGTGACGTCGACGAAGGCGAGGTCGCCGAGCTTGCGATTGGTGCGGTCGAGCCGCGTGGCGAGCTGCGTCGCAAGTTCGAACACGAGGCCCGGGCTCTCGGCGGCGATCTGCCGGAAGCGCGGGTAGGTCATCTCGGCGAGCTCGCAGTGGGTGCGCGTACGTACCCACGCGCTGCGCTGCTGTGAATCGGAGAACAGGCCCATTTCGCCGAAGAACTGGCCCTTGTTGAGGTAGGCCAGGACCATCTCGTTGCCTTCCTCGTCCTCGATCATCACTTC
>CAZXAS010000003.1:0-1382 GCA_964638185.1 uncultured Steroidobacteraceae bacterium
CTCTCGCGGGCGGTCCAGGCGGTCCGGGTCTCCTGAACATCAGGCCGACGGCCAGCCCGCGTACGTAGTCATACGCAAGCCAATTCCTGATTCGCGCGTTTAGTTTGGGCTCGCCTGATCCAGGCACGAGGGGATTGGCCATGCGGGTGATGATGATCCAGCCCAACTACCACGCCGGCGGTGCGGAGATTGCCGGCAACTGGCCGCCGGGCTGGGTGGCCTATATCGGCGGCGCGCTCAAGACTGCCGGCATCACCAACCTGCGCTTCGTCGATGCGATGACCGACAACATCCCCGACGACCGCCTGCTCGAGATCATCCGCCAGAACCAGCCGGACGTGGTCCTCGCGACCGCCATCACCCCGATGATCTTCCAGGCGCAGAAGACGCTGGAACTGGCCAGGGAGGCGGCGCCGCGCGCGGCGACGGTGCTCGGCGGCATCCACCCCACGTTCATGTATGCGCAGGTCCTGGGCGAGGCGCCGTGGATCGACTACATCGTCCGCGGCGAGGGCGAGGAGATCGTCGTCGAACTGCTCCGTGCCATCGAGGCAGGCACGGACCGGGCGCAGCGCAGGGAGATCCAGGGCATCGCGTTCCTCGAGGACGGCAAGGTCGTGGCGACGCCCGCGCGGCCGGTCATCAAGGACCTCGACGACCTGACGCCGGACTGGTCGCTGCTCGACTGGGACAAGTACATCTACATCCCGCTCGGGGTCCGGGTCGCGGTGCCGAACTTCGCGCGTGGCTGCCCGTTCACCTGTCGCTTCTGCTCGCAGTGGAAGTTCTGGCGCAAGTACCGCACTCGCGACCCGAAGAAGTTCGTCGACGAGATCGAGATCCTGGTACGGGACCACAAGGTTGGCTTCTTCATCCTCGCGGACGAGGAGCCCACCATCAATCGGCGCAAGTTCATCGCCCTGTGCGAGGAACTCGCCGCCCGCAACCTGCCGGTGCACTGGGGCATCAACACCCGCGTGACCGACATCCTGCGTGACCGCGACCTGCTGCCGCTGTACCGCAAGGCCGGGCTCGTGCACGTCTCGCTCGGTACCGAGGCGGCCGCGCAGATGAACCTCGACCGCTTCCGCAAGGAGACGACCATCGAGCAGAACAAGCTCGCGATCAAGCTCCTGAAGGACGCGGGCATGGTGGCGGAGGCCCAGTTCATCATGGGTCTCGAGAACGAGACGCCCGAGACCATCGAGGAGACCTATCGCCTGGCCCAGGACTGGAAGCCGGACATGGCCAACTGGAACATGTACACGCCCTGGCCATTCGCGGAGCTCTTCGAGGAACTGGGCGACCGGGTCGAGGTGCGCGACTATTCCAAGTACAACTTCGTCACGCCCATCATCCAGCCGGACTCGATGTCACGCGAA
>CAZXAS010000003.1:1482-44821 GCA_964638185.1 uncultured Steroidobacteraceae bacterium
AAGTTCAAGCGGCGCTACATGATGGGCTGCCTGAAGGCCTTCGCCAAGACGACTGCGACCAAGAAGTTCTACGACCTCGAGCGGCTCAAGGTGAAGGGCATGTCGACGGAGGTCGACCTTGGCTTCGACGAGAGCCGGGTGCTCAACCAGCAGCAGATCCAGGACCTCAAGCACGGGCGGCCGGACCTGGCGGCGGACGTCGACTTCGAGGGCACGGGTCCACGGTCCGTAGAGCGGCGCAGGGGCAGGGCATCGACGCCGGTGCCGGCCAGCATCATGGCCTGCGGTGCCGCCGTGAACGTGCACCGCCAGGAGGAAGAGGCGGTCCCGGAGCAGGATTGAACCCGAGCGTGGCCGCCCGCATCGGCCCGAACGCCATCATCCGGGTCGCCGCTGCACTCGTCGACGGTCACGGCGCGGACGTGGCCGCCCGGGTCTTCGAGACGGCCGGGTTGGCGGCCTATCTTCGGGACGCGCCGGGCATCATGGTCGACGAGGACGAGGTCACGCGCCTGCAGCACGCGCTGCGCGCATACCTCGGCGATGCCGCTGCAGCCGCCGTGTCGCGCGAGGCGGGGCGGCTGACTGCCGAGTACCTGCTGGCCCACCGTATCCCGCGGGCCGTGCAGCGGTTGCTGGCCATCCTGCCGCCGCGCGCGGCCAGTCGCGTCCTGCTCGCCGCGATCTCACGCCATGCCTGGACCTTCGCGGGCAGTGGCCGGTTCGGCGTCGAGCACGGCGACGTGCTGGTGCTGTCGATCACCGGCTGTGCGGTATGTCGCGGTGCGCATGGCGACGTGCCGTTGTGCGACTACTACACGGCCACGTTCGAGCGGCTGTTCCGCGCCCTGGTTGCCCGGAGTGCCAGCGTCACCGAGGTTGCCTGCGAGGGGGCCGGCGCGACATGCTGCCGCTTCGAGGTGCGCTGGTGAACGATTCCGCCCGGCCGCGAACCGGCAACGATCGCCTGTGCTGGGAGCGCGACGGGGGCGACTGGCCCAATCGTGATGCCAGCCGCTTCGTCGTCGCCGGCGACCTCAGCTGGCATGTGCAGCAGCTCGGCCAGGGGCCGGTCGTGCTGCTGCTCCATGGCACCGGGGCGTCCACCCATTCCTGGCGTGACTTCGGCCCCTTGCTCGCCAGGCACTTCACGGTCATCGCACCCGACCTTCCCGGCCACGCATTCACCGACCCGTTGCCGGCCGGGCACGCCACGCTCGGGGCCATGTCGCGTGCGCTGGGGACGCTGGTCGAGGTGCTCGGCGTCGCACCGGAGATGGTCATCGGCCATTCCGCCGGCGCTGCGATCGCCGCCCGCATGAGCCTCGACCGCCTGCACGACGCCCGGGCGATCATCAGCCTGAACGGCGCACTGCTGCCGTTGCCGGGCGTGCCGGGCATCGTATTCGCGCCGCTTGCGCGCATGCTGGCGGCGACGCCGTTCGCGGCACGGCTCTTCGCCTGGCGCGCCCGTGATCAGGGTGCGGTGGCGAGGCTCGTCGCCAGTACCGGCTCGACGCTCGACGAAACGGGCGTGGCGCTGTACGCGCGCCTGGTGCAGAGCCCCGGGCACGTCGCCAGCGTGCTCGACATGATGGCGAGCTGGGACCTGGCGACGATGCAGCGCGACCTGCCGCGGCTCGTTCCACTGCTCGCCCTGGTCGTCGGTGACCGGGACCATACCGTGCCGATGTCGGAGGCGGAGCGGGTCCGCGGCCTGCTGCCCTCTGCGCGGAGCATCGTGTTGCCGGGTCTCGGGCACCTCGCGCACGAGGAGGCCCCGGCCGTGGTGGCCCGCGTCGTACTGGACGTTGCCCGTACGGCCGGTATCGCGCCTGCCGGTTGAATGGCAGGTGTCCGGACGTCGCCGCGGCCTTGCGCTTGCTAGACTGCGCCACGCATGGACGGCCAGCTACCTGATCAAGTCGACCGGTCACCCCGCGTGAAGACCCCCCCGCATGCGATCGTCATCGGCAGCGGCTTCGGCGGGCTGGCCGCCGCCATCCGGCTCGGTGCGCGCGGCTATCGGGTCACCGTGCTCGAGCGCCTCGACGCCCCGGGTGGCCGGGCCGCCGTGTTCCGGCAGGACGGATTCACCTTCGACGCCGGGCCGACCATCGTCACCGCGCCATTCCTGTTCGAGGAACTCTGGTCGCTCTGCGGCCGGCGCTTCGCCGACGACATCCGCCTCGTGCCGATGTCGCCGTTCTACCGCGTACGCTTCGACGACGGCGAGACCTACGACGCCTACGGCGACGACGAGCGCGTCCGCGCCGAGGTCGGTCGGCTCTCGCCGGGCGACGTCGATGGCTACGAGCGTTTCATGCGCATGAGCGAGGAGATCTACCGGGTCGGCTTCGAGCAGCTCGGCGACGTGCCATTCGGATCCTGGCTCGACATGGCCCGAATCGTGCCGCGCATGCTGCGGCTGAAGAGCTACCGGAATCTCCACGCCCTGGTCTCGCAGTACGTGCGCGACCCGCGACTGCGCTTCTGCCTGAGCTTTCACCCGCTGTTCGTCGGCGGCAACCCGTTTCGCGTGACATCCATCTACGGGCTGATCTCGTTCCTGGAGCGCAAGCACGGGGTGCACTTCGCGATGGGCGGAACCGGCAGCCTGGTCGATGGCATGGTGCGGCTGATCGAAGGCCAGGGCAATCGCATCCGCTACCATGCCGAGGTCGCGGCGATCACCCTCGACGGGCGTACTGCGACCGGCGTGCGGCTCGCCGATGGCGAGCAGATCGCCGCCGACGTGGTGGTCTCCAACGCCGATGCCGCCTGGACCTACCAGCGGTTGCTGCCCGCGTCCGTGCGCCGGCGCTGGAGCGACCGCCGCATTGCCCGCTCGCGTCACTCGATGAGCCTGTTCGTGTGGTACTTCGGAACCAACCGGCAGTACGGCGACGTTCCGCACCATACGATCATGCTCGGGCCACGCTATCGCGAACTGCTCGAGGACATCTTCGAACGCAAGGTCCTGGCGCCGGACTTCAGCCTCTACCTGCATCGCCCCACGGCTACCGATCCGGCGCTTGCGCCGCCGGGATGCGACGCTTTCTACGTCCTGTCGCCGGTCCCGCACCTCGACAGCGGCATCGACTGGGCACGGCAGGCCGAACCCTATCGGCGCTCGATCGCCGCGTTCCTGGAGCGCACCGTGCTTCCGGGGCTCGGGCAGCACGTGGTCAGTTCGCGGATGATGACGCCCCAGGACTTCCAGGACCGCCTGCTGTCGGTGAAAGGCGCCGCGTTCGCCATGGAGCCGGTGCTGACGCAGAGCGCATGGTTCCGGCCTCACAATCGCAGCGAGGACGTCGAGCGCCTGTTCCTGGTAGGCGCGGGCACCCACCCGGGCGCCGGGTTGCCGGGCGTGCTGTCCTCCGCACGGATCCTCGACAAGGTGGTGCCGGATGCCGGCGCGCTGGCCTGACTCCGGGCTGTCGAGCGCAGCGGATCACGCCGCCTGCACGGCACTCCTGCGCAGCGGCTCACGGACGTTCTACGCCGCATCACTGGTGCTGCCGCGCGAGCTTAGGCGCGGTGCCACCGCGCTGTATGCGTTCTGCCGACTCGCCGATGACGCGGTCGACGTCGACGGTGGCCGACTGGTTGCGCTGGGGGAGCTGCGCGAGCGGCTGGCCCGGGCGTACGACGGGCGCCCGGCCGCGATTGCCGCGGATCGCGCCTTCGCCGATGCCGTGGCGCACTTTCAGGTGCCGCGAGCCCTCCCGGAGGCGCTGCTGGAGGGCTTCGAGTGGGATGCGCGCGGACGCCGCTACCGGACCTTCCCGGAACTCACGGCCTACGCTTCCCGCGTCGCGGGGACGGTCGGCGCGATGATGGCGGTGCTGATGGGCGTGCGCACGCGCGAGGTGCTGGCGCGCGCCTGCGACCTCGGCGTCGCCATGCAGTTCACGAACATCGCACGTGACGTCGGCGAGGATGCGCGGGCCGGCCGCCTGTACCTGCCGATCGACTGGCTCGCGGAGGAGGGCATCGACGCCGATGCCTGGCTGTCCGCGCCGGTGTTCCATGCCGGTATCGGGCGGGTGGTCGAACGCCTGCTGGCGGAGGCGGAGGTGCTGTACCGGCGTGCCGCGTCGGGAATCCCGGCGCTGCCACGCTCCTGCCGGCCCGGGATGCAGGCCGCACGCATCATCTACGCTGACATCGGTCGCGAGGTGGCCGCCAGCGGCTTTGACTCCGTGTCGCGCCGCGCAATCGTTCCCGGCGCCCGCAAGGCCTGGCTGCTCGCCATCTCGCTGCTCGCCGCCATCAGGCCGGTCGCGCGCGACACGAGCCCGGCGCTGCCGGAAACCCACTTCCTGGTCGAGGCTTCGCTGCTCGCAGGCCTCAACCCGGCGGGCGCCGCCGCACGCAAGAGCCTGGACGACCGGGTGGCATGGCTCGTCGACCTGTTCGAGCGCCTCGAGGTGCGCGAGCAGTCGTCCGGGGCCGGTTGACGGGCCCGCACCGATGGATGGCCGCCTGCTCGGGCTCGTCGAACTGTTGCTGGTCTTCGGCCTGGTGCTCGGGTTCGGACTGCGCGAGCTGTGGCTGCTGCGTCGTGATCGCGATGCGCGGCGCGACGAGGACGACGACCGCCGCTGATCCCTCAGCCGCGGCGCGGCATGCGAAACGGCAGCATCGCCTGCACCCAGGGCTGGCGGAAACGCTGGAGGGACAGGCTCTCGTGCACGGACGCCGCCACGGCGCCGGCGAGCGACGAGCGCAGCAATGAACGGGCGTAGAACGGTGTGTCCTCCAGGGTGTCGACGACCTCGGCTGGCCGGCCAGCGTCGGCGCGCGTCCGGCGTTCGAGCCCCCATCGGGTCCGCGGCAAGCGCGCCGCAGGTGGCACCTCGAACGGCTCGACCCGTCCGTTCGCGCCGAAGCGCAGGCTGATCGGCGGGCGGGCACCCGCCAGGGCGTCGACCTCGTAGATCACCACGGTGTCGCCGCCGGGCAGGGCAGAGCGGGACCAGTGCCAGCCGCGAAACGCCCGCTCCAGCGGCTCGCTGCCGCGATTGCAGTCGGCGTAGGCATGCCCGCGCCAGGAAAGTCGCGGCATGGCGAGATCGACCTCGACCCGCGCCCGCGGTGCGAGCGCCTGCCAGACATGACGCCCGCCCTGGTCGAGCGCGCAGGCCGGGCCTCGCACACCATCCGCATACAGTCGCAACGAGCCGGTGGTGCGCCGTGGCCAGGGTACCGCGACCTCGTCGAACTCGACCTCGAGCCCGTCGTCGCGCCAGGTCATGGTGCTCGGCCCGATCGCGAGGCGCGTGGCATCACGGTCGACGGCCCGGCGGCCGCGCTCGGTCATCGCCCACCGTCCTGGTCCTTCGCCGTACAAGGCCACGTTCACCGCGCAATGATCGATCGCCGCGACAGGACCGCGTCGCCGCCTGAGCGCGTAGTAGGGCGAGAAGACGCTACCGATGAACGCGATGATCGTCAGGCCGTGACGACCGTCGTCGCTCAGCGCATCGACGTACCACCAGGCATAGCCGTCGTCCGCGACCGGCCGGTCGAAGCCCGGTCGCTCATGATGGACGCTGCCGCAAGCCGTCCCGAGATGGCCGCCATCGGTACTCCCGCGCCCGGGTGCGCGCTGCCACCCGCCAGGTACAGTCCCGGAATCCGGGTCCGCGCTCCCGGACGCGAGAACGAGGCCGTCCATCCATGGCTGGCCCGGCCATAGAGCGCTCCACCCGTCGCCGGGAACAGCCGCTCGAAGTCCGCCGGTGTGGTCACGACCTGCGAGGCCGACGCGAGGTCGACCTCGAGTCCACAGCGTGCCAGCAGCCCGAAAGTCCTTTCCTCGCATGCGCGAATCTCCGCTGCGTCGAATGACCGGCAGTCGCCCGCCGGCGGCGCGTTCACCAGGCACAGTAACCGTTCCGGCCCGGCCGCGGCGCCGCTGGCCTGGCGATCCTGGGCGCACACATAGACCGTCGGGTCCGACGGCAGCCGTCCCTGCCCGAGGATCTGCTCGAACTCTGCGCGGTAGTCGCGCGAGAAGAACACATTGTGGCGCAGAAGAGGGAATCCGCCGGTGCTCGCATGCAGGTTCCAGGTCACGGCGGACAGCGATCGCCGTGCCGGTGCCATCCCGGAGACGGCACGACGCAGCGCCGCACCGAAGCGCCCGGCCCCCAGCGCCGCCGCGTCGGCGTTGACGATCACCTCGCTCGCGGCGAGCACCTCGCCATCCGGCAGCATGACGCCTGCTGCGCGGCCGTCCCGCAGCAGGATCTCGCGCGCGTCGGCGGCATAGCGAAACTGCGTGCCGTGCCCGGCCGCGAGATCCTCGAGTGCCTGAGCCAGCCTGTACATGCCGCCGTCCACCAGCCACACGCCCTCCTGCTCGACGTGCGCGATCAGCATCAGTGTCGCCGGCGCCTGGAACGGCGACGAGCCGACGTACGTGGCGTAGCGGCCGAACAGCTGTCGCAGCCGGGGGTCGTGGAAGTACCGGCCGAGTCCACGCCACAGGGACCCGAACGGCTCGATGCGCAGCAGCTGCGCGATGCGGGATGGTCCGACCCGGCCGACCAGGTCGAGTGGTCCCCCGGCCGGAGCGCGGATGTAGGCATGGTCGAGGACGGCGAAGGTTGCCCGCGCCTTGTCGCAAAACGCCAGGTAACGCCGGGCTTCAGCGTGGCCTGCGAAGTCGGCGATCGCGGCCGCGGAACGCTCGGGATCGGCGTGCAGGTCGAGGCGACTGCCGTCCTGCCAGGCGTGGCGCGCGAGCAGCTGGGCGCGCGACAGGCCGAGGCGTGTATCGAGCGACGCACCTGCCGCGGCGAACAACTCCTCGAATACCCATCGCATGGTGAGGACCGTCGGGCCGGCATCCATGCTGGCCGGCCCGGCCGTCACCCGGCGCATCTTACCGCCGGGTCCCGCCGCGCGTTCGAGCACCAGGACTTCTCGCCCGGCAACGGCGAGGTCGATCGCCGCGGCGAGGCCACCGATCCCGGCGCCGACGACGATTACCGGCGGTGCCGGCATCTCGCTTTCATGTTCATCGAATCAAGAGCCTCCCGACAGAGCATCTGTTAATTTTACTTGACAATCCAGAGTGACAACCGATCATGACAGTCGAGGTGACTGGGAGGCAGTGTCTTGGACGTCATGCCCCGTATCGAGTTGTCCCTGACCAGGGCGCTCAAGCACTGTGACCCCGGCACCGCACCGCCGGGCCTCGCCGCCGCGATGCGCCACGCCGTGTTCCCGGGTGGAGCGCGTGTCCGCCCGCGGCTGTGCCTGGCCGTGGCCGCGGCCTGCGGTGACGATGCACCCATGCTGAGCGACGCTTCGGCGGCCGCCATAGAGCTGCTGCATTGCGCCTCCCTGGTGCACGACGACCTGCCTTGCTTCGACGATGCAGTCACTCGCCGGGGCCAGGCCTCGGTGCATTGTGCGTTCGGCGAGCGCCTCGCGGTGCTCGCTGGTGACGGCCTCATCGTCCTCGCCTTCGAGACGCTGGCACGCGCGGCCGAGGCTGCGCCACGCCGGGCGGCGCCGTTGCTGCTCACCATCGGCCGGGCAGTGGGCGCACCGGCCGGTATCGTCGCCGGGCAGGCATGGGAATGCGAGCCGCAGGTTTCGCTCGCCGACTACCACCGCGCGAAGACGGGCGCCTTGTTCACCGCCGCGGCGGCAGCGGGCGCCATCGCCGCCGGGGCCGACCCTGCGCGATGGCGAGCGCTGGGCGAGAAGCTCGGCGAGGCCTACCAGGTCGCCGACGACATCCGCGACGTCGCCGCCGACCCGGTCGAGATCGGCAAACCAACAGGCCGCGATGCCCTGTTGGGACGGCCGAACGCCGCGCGGGAACTCGGCCTGGTCGGGGCGGTGCGTTGGTTCCAGCAGCTGGTGCGGGGCGCGGTCGAGTCCATACCGGCGTGCGCCGGGGCCGACGCCTTGCGTGGGCTGATGCTCGCCGAATCGAGCCGCCTGGTCCCGGACGAAATCCTGCGGCGGGCAGCCTGAGCCGGACGCGGCCTGATGACTGAACCGGGCAGGGCCAGAGCGTGACCGACGCCGCCACCCTGCCGTCCCTGCTCGACCGGCTTGCACGGCGGCGCGACCGCCTGCTTGGCAGCCAGCGTTTCCGCCGCTGGGCGTCGGGCTTCCCGCTGACCCGCCCGATCGCGCGCCGGCGCGCGAGCGCGCTGTTCGACCTGTGCGCCGGCTTCGTGTACTCCCAGGTCCTGCTGGCCTGCGTCAGGCTGCGCCTGTTCGATTTCGTCGCCGAGGCCCCGCGCAGCGTGGCCGACGTGGCGCGTCACGCGGGCATCGACGTCGCGGCGGCCGGCACGCTGGTCGACGCGGCGGTATCGCTCGGCCTGCTGTCGCGACGTGGCGGCGGCCGGTTCGGCCCCGGGGAGCTCGGCGCCGCGCTCATCGACAACCCTGGTCTTTCGGCCATGATCGAACACCATGCGCTGCTGTATCGGGATCTCGAAGATCCCGTCGCGGCACTGGCGCACCCGGGTGTCGGCACTGAACTCGGCCGATATTGGGCCTACGCGCGCAACGTCGACCGGGCGTCGGTCGGCGAGGGCGAAGTGCAGGCGTACACCGACCTGATGTCGGCATCGCAGGCGCTGATCGCCGACCAGGTCCTCGACGCATACCCGCTGGAACGGCGCCGCTGCCTGATGGACGTCGGCGGCGGCGATGGCAGCTTCCTCGCGGCTGCGGCGGAACGCCACCCCGGGCTCGAACTGGTGCTGTTCGACCTGCCTGCGGTCGCCGAGCGCGGCCGGGCGCGACTCGCGGCGGCCGGGCTTGGTCCTCGCACGCGCATCATCGGCGGCGACTTCTTCAACGAGGCCTTGCCGTCCGGCGCGGACGTGGTGTCGCTGGTGCGGGTCATCCACGACCACGACGACGCCGACGCGATGCGGCTGCTGCGCGCGGTTCGTGCCTGCCTGCCGCCGAAAGGGGTGCTGCTGCTGGCCGAGCCGATGTCCGGGGTCCGCGGGGCGGAATCGATGGCCGACGCCTATTTCGGCTTCTACCTCATGGTGATGGGCAGCGGGCGGCCGCGCAGCGCGGCGACGCTGATGCTCATGCTCGGGGCCGCCGGCTTCCATGAAACTCGACGCGTCCCGACGGCCATCCCGCTGCAGACCAGCCTGATCGTGGCCAGTCCATGAATGCGCCTTTCAGTGTGAGGACGACTTGACATGTCGATATGTCAGGCTAAACTGACACATCAGGGTTCTCGGGTCCGGCCTCGCCGGTTGGACCGCGCAGCCCGGAGTGCCGGGATGGACACAATGGCCGTGGTGCTTGAGCAGCCTGAGCGCCTCGTCCTCAGCCAGCTCGAACTCACGCCTCCAGGGGAGGAGGACGTCGTCGTCGACGTCGAGTGGAGCGGCATCAGCACCGGCACCGAGCGCCTGCTCTGGGCCGGGCGCATGCCCGATTTCCCCGGCATGGGTTATCCACTGGTCCCTGGCTATGAGTCCGTCGGGCGGGTCAGCATGGCCGGGGCGCGCGCCGGCCGGCGGGTCGGGGAACGCGTGTTCGTTCCCGGCGCACGTTGCTTCGGCACCGTGCGCGGGCTGTTCGGCGGGGCCGCCTCGCGCCTCGTGGTGCCTGGGCTTCGGACCGTGCCGATCCACGACGCGCTGGGCGAGCAGGGCGTGCTGCTGGCGCTTGCTGCCACCGCCTATCACGCAATCTCGCAGCCGGGCGCGCTGCGACCGGAGCTCATCGTCGGTCACGGGGTCCTCGGTCGCCTGCTGGCGAGGCTCGCACAAGCCACCGACGGACCACCGCCGGTCGTGTGGGAGACGAACCCGGCACGCGCCGGCGCCGATCTGCCCTATGCAGTGGTGCATCCCGACGCGGACGAGCGTCGCGACTATCGGTCGGTCTACGACGTCAGCGGCGACAGCGGCGTCCTCGATTCGCTGGTCGCGCGCCTGGCGCCGGGCGGCGAGATCGTGCTCGCCGGCTTCTACAGCGAGCGCCTGTCGTTCTCGTTCCCGCCCGCGTTCATGCGTGAGGCGCGGATCAGGGTCGCCGCCGAGTGGCGCGAACCCGACGTAGTGGCGGTGCGCCGGCTGATCGAGTGCGGCCGCTTGTCGCTCGATGGCCTGATCACACACCGCAGCGAAGCACTCGCGGCGGCCGATGCCTATCGCACCGCGTTCGGCGACCCGGCCTGCCTGAAGATGGTCCTCGACTGGAGAAACGCCTCATGAGCACTACCGCCCGCGACCTCGGGATTGGCATGCGTGAGCGGTTGCGCGCGGAAGCTGCCATCGATCCCGATCCGCCGCTGGTCGGCGAGGCGGTGAAGGAGACGCAGGTCATCGCCATCTATGGCAAGGGTGGGATCGGCAAGAGCTTCACCCTCGCCAACCTGTCCTACATGATGGCGCAGCAGGGCAAGCGGGTACTGCTCATCGGCTGCGATCCGAAGAGCGATACGACGTCGCTGCTGTTCGGCGGACGAGCCTGCCCGACGATCATCGAGACATCGTCGAAGAAGAAACTGGCCGGTGACCAGGTGTCCATCGGTGATGTCTGCTTCAAGCGCGACGGCGTGTTTGCCATGGAGCTCGGCGGCCCGGAGGTCGGGCGTGGCTGCGGCGGTCGCGGGATCATCCACGGGTTCGAACTGCTGGAGAAGCTCGGGTTCCACGAGTGGGGCTTCGACTACGTGCTGCTCGACTTCCTCGGCGACGTCGTCTGCGGCGGCTTCGGGCTGCCGATCGCCCGCGACATGTGCCAGAAAGTCATCGTCGTCGGCTCGAACGACCTGCAGTCGCTCTACGTCGCGAACAACGTCTGCTCGGCCGTGCAGTACTTCCGCCAGCTCGGCGGCAATGTCGGCGTGGCCGGGCTCGTCATCAACAAGGACGACGGGACCGGCGAAGCACAGGCCTTCGCTGCCGCCGCCGGCATTCCGGTGCTGGCGGCGATACCAGCCCACGATGACATCCGCCGCAAGAGCGCGAACTACGAAATCATCGGCCGGCCTGGCGGTGACTGGGCGCCGGTGTTCGAGCAGCTGGCGGCAAGCGTTGCCGCGGCGCCGCCGGTGGCGCCGGCGCCGCTGACACAGGACCAGCTCCTCGGCCTGTTCAAGGGCGAGGCGGTCGGTCGCGGCGTCGTGCTGCAGCCGGCCACGATGGAAGACATGTGCGGCGCGCAGTCGCTGGAGAAGGCGTCGCTCGAAGTGATCTACGACGAGGTCTGAAAGGGGATGGCCGCAAGGCCGGGGGACAGGGGGAACTGATGTCCGCGATCCTGCCGAAGACGGGCTCGGACGATGGCCGTGGCGCGGAGGTGGCGTACGATTCCGTCGCCGCCGCGGGCGAGCCCGCCGGCCTTGGCGTGGCGCCGTCCCCGGGCGGTTGCCACGGAGGCAAGGACGAGCTGCGCCGGGCCGCGGCGCTCGCGGGCAAGAGCGCGACGCTCGAACGCTTTGCCGCGGACTATCCGGTCGGTCCGCATGACCAGCCGCAGAGCATGTGCCCCGCGTTCGGCTCGCTGCGTGTCGGGCTGCGCATGCGGCGTACCGCAACCGTCCTGTCCGGCTCGGCCTGCTGCGTATACGGGCTCACCTTCACCTCGCATTTCTATGGCGCGCGCCGCAGCGTCGGCTACGTGCCGTTCAACTCCGAGACCCTGGTCACCGGGCGCCTGTTCGAGGACATCCGCGACGCGGTGCATGAACTCGCGGACCCGGCGCTGTATGACACCGTCATCGTGACCAACCTGTGCGTGCCGACTGCCTCCGGCGTGCCGCTGCAGCGGCTGCCCCGTGAGATCAACGGCGTCCGCATCATCGGCATCGACGTGCCTGGCTTCGGTGTGCCGACGCACGCCGAGGCGAAGGACGTGCTGGCCGGCGCGATGCTGCGCTACGCGCGCAAGGAGGCGGAACTCGGCCCGGTCCAGGCGCCCCGCGGCGGTGCGAGCGAGCGGCCGACAGTGACGCTGGTCGGCGAGATGTTCCCGGCCGACCCGGTCGGTGTGGGCATGCTGCTGGAGCCGATGGGACTTGCCGCGGGGCCGGTGGTGCCGACGCGCGAATGGCGCGAGCTGTACGCGGCGCTCGACTGCGCGGCGGTCGCGGCAATCCATCCCTTCTACACCGCTTCCTTCCGTGAGTTCGAGGCGGCCGGGCGCAGGATCGTCGGTTCCGCGCCGGTCGGCTACGACGGCACGGCGGCGTGGCTCGAGGCCGTCGGCGAGGCCTGCGGCGTGCCGTCGGCAGCGGTCGCGCTGGCCAAGCAACGCGCGCTGCCGGCCATCCGCGCCGCCCTGGACCGGGCGCCGGTTCGCGGCAGGATCACGCTGTCTGGCTACGAGGGCTCCGAGCTGCTGGTCGCCCGGCTCCTGGCCGAGAGCGGCGCCGACGTCCGCTACGTCGGCACAGCCTGCCCGCGGACGCCCTGGTCCGATCCCGACCGTGACTGGCTGCAGGCCAGGGGGGTCCACGTACAGTACCGCGCATCGCTCGAGCAGGACCTCGCCGCGCTCGGCGAGTTCGAGCCCGACCTCGCCATCGGCACGACGCCGGTGGTACAGAAGGCGAAGGAGCGGGCGATCCCGGCGCTCTACTTCACCAACCTGATCTCCGCGCGGCCGCTCATGGGCGTCGCCGGCGCGGGTTCGCTGGCGCAGGTCGTGAACGCCGCGCTTGGCAACAAGGCGCGCTTCGACGAGATGAACGCGTTCTTTGCCGGCGTCGGCCAGGGCCACGCGGCCGGGATCTGGGAGGACGTGCCAGAGGACCGCCCGGACTTCCGCGAGCGCTACCGGCGGCAGGTGGCAAAGCTCGCCCGGTCGAAGGCGACGGAGGAGCCGGTCTGATGCTGGTCCTCGACCATGATCGTGCCGGCGGCTACTGGGGCTCGGTGTACGTCTTCACCGCCATCAAGGGGCTGCAGGTGATCATCGATGGCCCGGTAGGCTGCGAGAACCTGCCAGTGACCTCGGTGCTGCACTACACCGACGGGTTGCCGCCGCACGAGCTGCCGATCGTGGTGACCGGGCTCGGCGAGGAGGAACTCGGGCAGCACGGCACCGAGCAGGCAATGAAGCGTGCGCATCGCACGCTCGACCCGGACCTGCCGAGCGTCGTGGTGACCGGCTCGATCGCCGAGATGATCGGTGGCGGGGTGACGCCGGAAGGGACCAACATCCAGCGCTTCCTGCCGCGCACGATCGACGAAGACCAGTGGCAGAGCGCCAACCGTGCCATGAACTGGCTGTGGACGCAGTACGGCCCGAAGAAGGTGCCGCCGCCGAAGGCGCGCAAGGAAGGCCAGAAGCCACGCATCAACATCATCGGCCCGATCTACGGCTGCTTCAACATGCCGTCCGACCTGGCCGAGATACGCCGGCTGATCGAGGGGATCGGCGCCGAAGTGAACATGGTCTTCCCGCTCGGCAGCCACCTGGCCGACGTGGCGCGGCTCGCCGACGCCGACGTCAACGTGTGCATGTATCGCGAGTACGGCCGCATGCTGTGCGAAGCGCTCGAGCGCCCGTACCTGCAGGCGCCGATCGGCCTGCACAGCACGACCCGTTTCCTGAGGAAGCTCGGAGAGCTGACCGGGCTCGATCCTGAACCGTTCATCGAGCGCGAGAAGAACACGACGATCAAGCCGCTGTGGGACCTTTGGCGGTCAGTGACGCAGGATTTCTTCGGGACGGCGAGTTTCGCGATCGTCGCCAGCGAGACCTACGAGCGCGGGGTGCGGCACTTCCTCGAGTCCGAGCTCGGCCTGCCCTGTACCTTCTCCTTTGCACGTCGCCCCGGGATCAAGCCGGACAATGCCGCCGTGCGCCAGGCGCTGCGCGAGCGGCCGCCGCTGGTGATGTTCGGCAGCTACAACGAGCGGATGTACCTGGCCGAGTCCGGCAACCGGGCGATCTACATCCCGGCGTCGTTCCCCGGCGCCATCATCCGCAGGCACACCGGCTCACCCTTCATGGGCTACAGCGGCGCGACCTTCCTGGTCCAGGAAGTGTGCAACGCGCTGTTCGACGCCCTGTTCAACATCCTGCCGCTCGGCCAGGAACTCGACCGGGTCGAGGCCACGCCCTCGCGCCTGCACCGCGAGCTGCCGTGGTCGGACGCAGCCCGCGAGGCGCTGGAACGCCTGGTCGAGTCGGAGCCCGTGCTGGTGCGCATCTCCGCCGCCAAGCGCCTGCGCGATGCGGCCGAGCGCACCGCGCGCGCGGCTGGCCGTGCACAGGTGACACCGGAGTGCGTGACGGGCATGCGCCCGCAACCCAAGGAGGTGCTGAGCGCATGAACGCCGCCGCTGCCTCCATCAGTTCTTCCGCCGCTTTCGCGGCCGGCGCGACGACGCCGGCGGCGGGCGTGCGGGATCCAGGATCCGTCCGGCTCGTCCGGACGGTATGGCCGCGGCGGCGATTTCGCCGGCGCGATCCCAGCCGCGCGGGACGGGCGCGGTAACGGCCGCAAGGCCATTCTGCAGAGGTCGAAAGTATGGCTGAAGAGAAAAGAAGCCTGTCGGGGCTGACGGAACACGAGGCCAAGGAATTCCATGGCCTGTTCGTGTCGAGCTTCATCGGCTTTACCGTAATCGCCATCATTGCGCACTTCCTTGTGTGGCAGTGGCGCCCGTGGTTGTGACGGGCGGACACCTGGCTGCTTCGAGAAAATAGACCGCACATAGGAGGCAAGATCATGTGGCGAGTCTGGTTGCTCTTCGATCCGAGGAGAGTATTGATTGCGATGTTCACGTTCCTGTTCGTCCTGGCTTTGTTGATTCACTTCATCCTTCTCAGCACAGACAAGTTCAACTGGCTGGAAGGGTCCGGCACCACGCCGGTCGCGATGGAAGTGACACAACTCCCGGACAGGCTGGCGTAGGCCGGCCGATAGCGTTCGCCGACGGTGGCGGACGCGGCCAGGGTTCCGACCCGGCCGGGTCCGTCACCGGAGGCGACATTCGAAGGGAAATGCTGACTGGCAGCACGTCCTGACCCGAGGATCCAACCATGTCAATGCTGAGTTTCGAGCGAAGGTACCGCGTCCGGGGAGGGACGCTGATCGGAGGGGACCTTTTCGACTTCTGGGTGGGGCCGTTCTATGTCGGCTTCTTCGGGGTCACGACGGTCTTCTTCGCGGTCCTCGGCACTGCCCTGATCGTCTGGGGAGCGGCCATCGGGCCCACCTGGAACCTGTGGCAGATCAACATCGCGCCGCCGGACCTCAGCTATGGACTGGCGCTCGCCCCACTGCAGGACGGCGGCCTGTGGCAGCTCATCACGATCTGCGCACTCGGCAGCTTCGTTTCCTGGATGCTTCGCGAGGTCGAGATCTGCCGGAAACTCGGCATCGGCCTGCACGTGCCGATCGCCTTCGGCGTGGCGATCTTCGCCTACTTCACGCTGGTGGTGATCCGGCCGATGCTGATGGGCGCCTGGGGTCACGGCTTCCCGTACGGGATCTTCAGCCACCTCGACTGGGTGTCGAACGTCGGCTACCAGTACCTGCACTTCCACTACAACCCGGCGCACATGCTGGCGGTGACGTTCTTCTTCACCACCACGCTGGCGCTGTCGCTCCACGGCGGGCTGATCCTCTCGGTCACCAATCCCAAGAAGGGCGAGACGGTCAAGACCGCGGAGCATGAGAACACGTTCTTCCGCGACTTCGTCGGTTACTCGATCGGCGCACTCGGCATCCACCGGCTCGGCCTGTTCCTGGCCATCAATGCCGGTTTCTGGAGCGCCGTGTGCATCGTCATCAGCGGACCGTTCTGGACGCGTGGCTGGCCGGAATGGTGGAGCTGGTGGCTCGACCTTCCGATCTGGAGCTAGGCAGGGGAATCACATGGCCGACTATCAAACCATCTTCACCAAGGTCCAGGTCGTCGCCCCGGTCTACCCGGGCGTCCCGGTGGCAACCGGAGTCTTCGGCCGCCAGGGCACGCCGTTCCTGAACTACTGGATCGGCAAGCTCGGCGATACGCAGATCGGACCGGTCTACCTCGGTTGGACCGGGCTCGCGTCGCTGCTCTGCGGCTTCCTGGCGATCGAGATCATCGGTCTCAACATGTGGGCATCGGTCAACTGGGATCCCGTGCAGTTCGTGCGCCAGCTGCCGTGGCTCGCACTCGAACCGCCGTCACCGAAATACGGGCTCGCCATTCCGCCGCTCAACGAGGGCGGCTGGTGGCTGATGGCCGGTTTCTTCCTCACCGCCTCGATACTGCTGTGGTGGCTGCGGACCTACCGCCGCGCGCGCCAGCTCGGACTCGGCACGCATGTCGCATGGGCGTTCGCCGCGGCCATCTGGCTGTACCTGGTGCTCGGCTTCATTCGCCCGGTGCTCATGGGCAGCTGGTCGGAGGCCGTGCCCTTCGGCATCTTCCCGCACCTCGACTGGACCGCTGCCTTCTCGATCCGCTACGGCAACCTGTTCTACAACCCGTTCCATGCCCTGTCGATCGCGTTCCTGTACGGCTCGGTGCTGCTGTTCGCGATGCATGCCGGCACGGTGCTGTCGACAGTCCGCTTCGGTGGCGACCGCGAGATCGAGCAGGTGCTCGACCGGGGGACGGCGGGCGAGCGCATGGCGCTGTTCTGGCGCTGGACCATGGGCTTCAACGCCAATGTCGAGTCGATCCACCGCTGGGCGTGGTGGTTCGCAGTGCTGTGCCCGCTCACCGGAGGTATCGGCATCCTCCTGTCCGGGACCGTGGTGGACAACTGGTTTCTCTGGGCAGTGAAGCACGGTGTCGCGCCGCCATACCCGCTCACGTCACCGCCGGTCGTCGATCCGGCCCTGCCTGGAGTCGTACCATGATGCCCGCCAGCAACAAGTCGATCTGGGCCACGGCCCTGGCCTGTGCCGTGCTGCTCGCCGGCTGCGAACTGCCGCCGCCGGAATCGGTCCAGCAGGGGTATCGCGGCACCGGCATGGTGGCAGTGACGAATCCGCGCCTCGCCGCCGACAAGCTCGCAGCCGTGACCATCCCGCCGGTGGTCCCGGCGATGCCGGCCGATGGACCGACGGCGGGCGAGGTCTACGAGAACGTGCAGGTACTCGGCGACCTGAGTGTCGCCGAGTTCGCACGCATCATGGTGGCCCTGACCAGCTGGGTGTCGCCGGAGCAGAGCTGCGCGTACTGCCATGTCGAGGGCGAGAGCATGGCTGCGGACACGCTCTACACCAAGGTGGTGTCGCGATCGATGATCGCGATGAACCGCAGGCTGAACACGCAGTGGACCAGCCACGTCAAGGAAACCGGCGTGACCTGCTACACCTGCCACCGTGGCCAGCCGGTGCCGCCATACGTGTGGTTCCAGGAGCCGGGGCCAACGACGGCGCGCGGCATGGCCGGCAACCGGGCCGGCCAGAACGCCGCGGCGTGGACGGTCGCGCTGGCGTCGCTTCCCTACGACCCGTTCACCACCTTCCTTGACGGCGCCGACAACATCCGGGTTGCCTCGCCGACAGCCCTGCCGTCCGGAAGCCCGGCGGACATCATGCAGACCGAGCGAACCTACGGCCTGATGATGCACATGTCCGATGCGCTCGGGATCAACTGCACGGGCTGTCACAACAGCCGCAGCTTCTCCAACTGGGAGGAGGGCCTGCCGCAACGCGTGACGGCGTGGTACGGCATCCGCATGACGCGGAACCTGAACCTGGAGTACCTGGAGCCGCTGCAGCCGGTATTCCCGGAGCATCGTCTCGGACCGCTTGGCGACGTCGCCAAGATCAACTGCGAGACCTGCCACCAGGGCCTGCCCAAGCCGCTGAACGGAGTCAGCATGTTCGCCGACTATCCCGAGCTCGGTGCAGTCCGCGAGCGAGCCGAACCCGTGCCCGAATCGACTCCGGTCGAAGGCGTGCCGGCCGGCTGAGGGGGCGCAGTCACGATGGACGTCCTGCTGGCGAACCCACGGGGCTTCTGCGCGGGGGTGGTGCGCGCCATCGAGATCGTCGAGCGCGCACTCGCCATCCATGGGCCTCCGGTCTACGTCGTGCACGAGATCGTCCACAATCGCCGCGTGGTCGAGGAACTCATCGCACAGGGCGCCGTCTTCGTCGACGACGTGGGCAAGGTGCCGCGCGGTGCGATCACCGTGTTCAGCGCCCATGGGGTGACCAATGCGGTCGTGCGGCGCGCGGAGCGCCGCAAGCTCAGGGTCGTGGACGCCATCTGTCCACTGGTCGCGAAGGTCCACGTGCAGGCACAGCGCTATGCAGAGTCTGGCCACGCCGTCGTCGTCATCGGGCACGCCGGGCATCCGGAAGTGGAGGGCACGCGCGGGTCGATCGACGGACGCGTCTTCGTCGTGGCGACGCCCGCGGACATCGAGGCCCTGCCCCTGGAGGCGCACGAACGGGTCGCCTACGTCACCCAGACGACACTGAGCCTCGATGACACGCGCCAGTTGATTGCGCTGCTCGAGCGCCGGTTTCCGTCGATCCGCGGTCCCGAGCTGGACGACATCTGCTACGCGACCCAGAACCGCCAGGCAGCGGTCAGGGCGATGGCGCCGGCCGTCGATCTGCTGCTGGTCGTCGGCGCGCGCAACAGCTCCAACTCGAACCGGCTGCGCGAGGTCGGCGCCGCCACCGGCGTCACCGCCCATCTCGTCGAGGACGCCGGCCAGGTGGACCCACGCTGGCTCGCAGGCGTCGAGCGCGTGGGAGTGACGGCGGGGGCCTCGGCACCCGAGAGCCTGGTGCAGGCGGTTCTGGAGCGGCTGGCGCAGCTCGCGCCAGTCAGTGTCGCCGAGCTCGCGGGCCCGGCCGAGAACGTGACATTCCGGCTGCCGTTGTCCGAGCTCCTGAAGCTGCCGCTGCGCGAACGAGGCAGCGCCGCTGCCTGCGTGCCCGCATCGCTCTAGGCCCGGAGCGTTACCCCGACGATCGTCGTCAGCCGCCCGCGAGGGCGCCGAGGATGATGAATGGCTGTTCGCCGTCGATGACCGCCCTCGGCAGCTCCAGGTCCGGCGAGTCGTGGGTGACATCCGCACCGTCGGCGAAGAACCGCAGCATCGGCCGTCGCTTGAGCGTGACGTGATCGCGCACCGTACCGCGCAGCACCGGAAAGCGCTCCTCCAGCGCGTCGAGCACGGTCCGTTGCGACACGTGCCCGGTGACCGGCACCGTGACCTCGCGCGGACAGGCCGCCAGCGTCTGCAGGTGGTGCGGCAGCACGATCCGGATCATCACAACGTCTGGGCCTCGACCGACAGCACCGGCGGCAGGTCGCGCACGATGGCCTTCCAGCTGTCGCCGCTGTCGCTGGATGCATAGACCTGGCCACCGGTGGTGCCGAAATAGATGCCACAGGGGTCGGAGGTGTCCACGGTCATCGCATCGCGCAGCACGTTGACATAGCAGTGCCGCTGGGGAAGGCCCTTGGTCAGCGGCTCCCAGGACTCCCCGCCGGTCCTGCTGCGATAGACGCGCAGCTTGCCGCCCGGCGGGTAATGAAGCGAGTCGCTGAGGATCGGTACCACGTAGATCGTTTCCGGATCGTGTGCGTGCACGGCGATGGGGAAGCCGAAATCGCTGGGCAGGTTGCCGCTCACTTCGCGCCAGCTGTCGCCGCCGTCGTCGCTGCGCATGACGTCCCAGTGTTTCTGCATGAACACGGTGCTCGGGTTCGAGGGATGAATGGCGATGCGATGCACGCAGTGGCCGACCTCGGCTGTCGGGTCCGGTATGTGCTCCGAGTGCAGCCCGTGGTTGATCGGCCGCCAGGTCCTGCCATGGTCGTCGGAGCGGAACGCGCCGGCTGCGGAGATCGCGCAGTAGATCCGGCCCGCATGCAGCGGGTCGAGCACGACGGTGTGCAGGCACATCCCGCCCGCGCCGGGCATCCATCCGGGACCGGAGGCGTGGCCTCGGAGTCCGGCGAGCTCGTGCCAGGTCGCGCCGGCATCGGTCGTCTTGAACAGCGCGGCGTCTTCGACCCCGGCGTAGCAGGTGTCCGGATCGTCGAGAGACGGCTCGAGATGCCACACGCGCGCGAATTCCCACGGATGCTGCGTGCCGTCATACCACTGGTGGGTCGTGAGCGGGTGGCCCGTCTCCGCCGACGTGTCGTAGACGAACATGTTGCTCCGTCCCTTGGGCTGGCCGTCGCCCGCGGCGACGTCGCCGTCGCCGGCCCCCGGCTGCGACCAGGACCTGCCACCGTCGTCGGACCGCTGGATGACCTGCCCGAACCAGCCCGACGACTGCGAGGCGTAGATGCGATCGGGGTCCACGGCCGACCCCTTGAGGTGGTAGACCTCCCAGCCGCCGAAATGCGGCCCGGCGATGGACCATTTCCTGCGCTGGCCATCGGAGGTCAGGATGAAGGCGCCCTTGCGGGTCCCAACCAGAAGACGAATGGTGGTCACGTGCGTTCCCCCTGTCTGGACATGGGCCTGGCGGGCGTGATTCACACTGCGGCCCGGCCGGACGGACTGGCCCAGGCGCAGGCCAGAACTCTACGCCATTTCTCCGCGCCTGCCAGCCGGTCTAGCTGCCGATGAACCTGGCGTAGAGGCTGCGGGCCAGTTCCGGCCGGTCCGTGCCCTTCACGATGGCCCGGCCATCACGAAACAGGGTGATCTCGTAGTGCGTGCCGGCGTCGTCGACCACGGCGCGCAGCAGGAACTCGTTGATGCGGACCTCGGCGCGGGTGCCGAGCCGGGTGGCGATCGTGTCCAGGTCGAGATGTCCGGACGGCTGCCGGTGGCGCAGCTGGACTGCGTTGCGTCCGCACAACGTCGTGGCGCCGGAGCCAGCCGCGCCGTCGAGGTACTCGAATCGCCGGTGCGTGCAGCAGGCGCAGTCGGCGCGCTCGCGGACGCCGGCGACGTCGAGTGTCGTGATGTCGTTCGTCCACAGGTCGACGCTCAGCAGCGTCCTGCTGACCTGGTCGAAGCAGCCGGTCAGGATCTTGAGCGCCTCGGACACCTGGAAGCTGGCGATCATCGACACGACGGCACTCATCACCCCGACGGTGTCGCAGGTGGGGCTCGTTCCCGGTGGCGGTGGCTCCGCGAACAGGCAGCGAAGACACGGGGTCGCCAGGCTGGTGTGCGCAGGGTCCTGCCAGCCCGTCGCGCCTTCGCCATGCGGCAGTACCGTGAAGGCCATGCCAGAGGTACCGACCGCGGCGCCGTACACGTAGGGGCGCGTGCTCTTCACGGCCAGGTCGTTCGCCAGGTAACGCGTCTCGAAATTGTCGAGACCGTCCACCAGCACGTCCGCACCCTCGGCATGGCGCTCGATGTTGCCGTGATCGAGGTCGTCGACGATGGCGGTGACCTCGACCTGTGAATTGATCCGGGCGATCTTTCGCCTGGCCGCCTCCGCCTTCGGCATCACGTCCGCGACGTCCTGCTCGTCGAACAGGACCTGGCGCTGCAGGTTGGTCAGCTCGACGAAATCACGGTCGACGATGATCAGGCGGCCGACACCGGCGCGGGCCAGCAGGTCGGCCGCGACCGAGCCGAGTGCGCCGCAGCCCAGGATGAGGGCCGTGGACGCCGCGAGCCGGCCCTGCCCGGCATCCCCGACACCGGGCAGCAGCATCTGGCGGTGATAGCGTGCGAGGTCGCGCGACATGGCCGCCACAGTATCACGTCCCGCTGCGACGGCTGCCGGGGTGCTCGAAGCCCCGAGAGTCTCCCGGGTCCGGCCTTCAGCCAGAACCTGCCAGGGCCTGCACCACGGCGCGCAATGGACGGTAACGCGAGCTGGCCTCGCCGGCATTCCGGGCGCGGACCAGCCGATCGGCGACGGCAACCAGGATGCTCGAGCGATCGAGGCCGGCATCGCGCAGCGCCTCCTCGCGGGTCGCGTGCTCGATGTGCCGGTCTGGCAAACCGAGGTTGAGGACCGGCACGCTGACGCCGTGCGCCGCCAGGCACTCCGAGACCGCGCTGCCGGCGCCGCCGGCGACGACGTTCTCCTCCAGAGTGACCAGCAACTGGTGACGCCGGGCGCACTCGAGCACCGTGCGAGTGTCCAACGGCTTGACGTAGCGCATGTTGACGACGGTGGCGTCCAGCGTGCCGGCGACCGCCAGCGCGGTGTCGAGCAGGGTGCCGAACGCCAGGAAGGCGACGCTCGATCCTGCGCGCACCATGTCCGCGACCCCCAGTGGCAGCTCCTGCATCGCGCCGGCCGCCACCGTGCCCGGCACGGCGGTCCGCGGATAGCGTACGGCGACCGGGCCATCCTGGCGAAACC
Source organism: uncultured Steroidobacteraceae bacterium (assembly GCA_964638185.1). GTDB lineage: Bacteria > Pseudomonadota > Gammaproteobacteria > Steroidobacterales > Steroidobacteraceae > SG8-30. The sequence goes on from CAZXAS010000003.1 coordinate 23,720, forward strand.
CGGTGTAGAGCATGTCGCGCAGCTCGTCACCGGTGGCCGGCGCCATGACGGTGATTCCCGGAAGGCAACGCAGGTAGCTCAGGTCGAAGCTCCCGTTGTGCGTCATGCCGTCCGGACCGACCAGCCCGGCGCGATCGATGGCGAGCAGCACCGGCAGGCCCTGCAGCGTCACATCGTGGATCAGCTGGTCGAACGCCCGCTGCAGGAACGTGGAGTAGATGGCGACGACCGGTTTCAGTCCCTGGCAGGCGAGTCCCGCCGCGAAGGTGACGCAGTGCTGCTCCGCGATGCCGACGTCGAAGTAGCGGTCCGGGAAGCGCTCGGCAAAGCGCACCAGGCCCGAGCCCTCGCGCATGGCCGGCGTGATCGCGACGAGCCGAGGGTCGCGTTCCGCCATGTCGCACAGCCAGTCCGCGAACACGTCGGTATAGGTCGGCGCCTTCGGTCGCGGGCTCGGGACCAGGCCCACTGCCGGATCGAAGGGCGTCACCCCGTGATACCGGACCGGGTCGGCCTCGGCCGGCGGATACCCGCAGCCCTTGCGTGTCACGACGTGCAGCACCCTTGGGCCACGCCGGCAACCCAGCTCGCGCAGGACCTCGACCAGGCCCTCGACATCGTGTCCGTCGCAGGGACCGTGGTAGCTGAACCCCAGCTGGCGGAACATCCCACCTGCGTCGGCCGCGCCATGTTCGGCAGCGGCGCGCGCGAGGCTCCCGCTCAATGCACCGACGTTGGGCGAAATCGACATGCCGTTGTCGTTCACGATCACGAGCAGGTTGGCGCCCGTGGCACCGGCATGATCGAGCGCCTCGTAGGCGAGCCCGGCTGTCAGGGCGCCGTCGCCGATGATGGCGACGCTGTGGAAGTCGGGGTCGCGACGCCCGCCGGCGACCGCCATGCCCAGGGCGGCGCTGATGGAGGTGCTCGAGTGCCCGGCTCCGAAGGCGTCGTAAGGACTTTCGTCGCGACGCAGGAAACCGGACATTCCACCGCGCTTGCGCAGTGTCGGGAACTGGTCGCGCCTGCCGGTCAGCGCCTTGTGCGGGTAAGCCTGGTGCCCGACATCCCATATGAGGGCGTCGCGCGGTGTCTCGAACACGTAGTGGAGTGCGATGGCGAGCTCGACCGTGCCGAGGCCGGCGGCGAGGTGCCCACCGCTCTGCGCGACCTGCTCGACCAGGAAGGCGCGCAACTCGCGTGCCAGGTCAGTCAGTCGGGTGACTGGCAGCTGGCGCAGCGCCGCCGGATCGGCGACCTGCTGGAGGAGGGAACCGTCGCTCGGATCGTGGCAGATGCTCGTTTGCATGGCCGCCTCAGGGTGCGGGAGCGCGGGCGGCCGGCGGCTCACGCCGCCAGTGACTGCGCCGGGGTTCCGGTTTGCTGCGCCCTGCGGCTGGCGAGGCGCCGCGCGCCGCATCCAGCACGAAGCCCCAGAGGGCCGAGGACTTGAACGGCAGCAGCATGAACCAGTGCTCGATGAGGGCAAGCGCCATCAGCGCCGCGAGCAGGCAGTAACCGGTGGCCTCGAAGCCGGTCGTCGCCGCGACTGCACGCTGGACCAGCAGCACGGCCACGATCGTGCCGCCCGTGATCGACAGCGGGAACAGCGGGTTCATCGGCCGCCGGCGGAAGTAGCTGCCAAGGTAGCGCAGGTGGTCGGGCAGGAACTCCTCGCTGGTGTTGGGCACGCCGAGGAACAGGTTCAGCTTGGCGCTCTGGCGCATCGTCCACAGGATCAGGAAGGTCCAGGTGCCGATCCTGTTGGCGGAGTCCCAGGTGATGGCCAGCACCAGCACGGCGGCGGCGATGATCGCGAGCTCGTGATAGAGGATCGCCTCGACCCCGTGGCGGAAGTGCCGCCAGCCGCCGCAGCCTTGCGCACAGGCCGTACGCCGCGGCCCGGTGATGACGCCCATCAGGAAGGTCATCTCCAGGAAGCCCCAGGCCATCAGGCCGCAGGCGAAGGCGAGGTAGGCGCCACCGGTCGTGGTCATGTCGCGCGTCGCGACGAGGCCGTAGACCGACAGGAGCAGTACCGCGCCGGCGCCGAGCATGCTCACGATGAAGGTGCGCCGCGGCAGGCGGTCCAGCAGCAGGATCAGGCCCGTGCTGAACCACCAGGCGAAGAGGGCGATGGCCGCAGGTATGAGGAACTGTCGCATCAGGGCCGTTCCGGGACTCCTCTACCAGGCGGGCGCGAGGCGAACGGATGCCGGGATCTCGTTCGGGACCGTCGGCAGCAGGTACATGCGGGCGAAAGTGGCCGCCGCAGCGGCGCCGAGCGCCAGCCGCTTGATACTTCCCGCGATACCACCCTGGGCGGTCGCCGCGGCGCTGGCTGCCGTCAGGCGCCGCAGCCGCTCGAGCCCGGCGCGGAAGCGCGGGTCGTCGATGTCGAGCGTCATCGGGAATACCTGCTTGCTGATCTCCGAAGTGATTCGGAACACCTGGTAGTCGTACTGGGTCGGATCGAGGCCCAGCGCCTGGTGCAGTTCCGGTCGCGCGTGGTCGCGGACGTACATGGTGGCGTACACGGCCAGCAGGAAGAAGCGGATCCACAGGCGGTTGTGGCCGCGCAGCAGCGCCGGGTTGGCGCGCATGATGAGCGCGAATGCCTCACCGTGCCGGAACTCGTCGTTACACCACTGTTCGAACCAGCGGAAGATCGGGTGGAAGCGGCGGTCCGGGTGCCGCTCGAGCTGGCGGAAGATCGAGATGTAGCGCGCATAGCCGATCTTTTCCGACAGGTAGGTCGCGTAGAAGATGAACTTGGGCCGGAAGTAGGTGTACTTCTTGGCGCGCTTCAGGAAGCTCAGGTCGACGCCGAGGCCGAAGTCCTTCAGGGACTGGTTGATGAAGTTCGCGTGGCGCGCCTCGTCGCGGGCCATGAACGCCATCAGCTCGCGCACCTCCGGGTTCTTCACGCGGCGGCGGATGTCGTTGTAGAGCACGCAGCCGGAGAACTCGGCGGTCACCGAGCTCACCATGAACTCCATGAACTCCTCGCGCAGTGCGTCCGGCAGCTCGCGGATCTGTGCCGTGAAGTCCTCCGTGCGCTCGAAGTGGTTGCGGTTCGAGTCGCGGCGGAACTCCGCCATCATCGCGTCCCATTCAGCGCGCACCGGAGACAGGTCGAGACGGTCCATCGCGGCGAAATCGGTGGTATAGAAGCGCGGACTCAGGAGCGTGTTGGACTCGGCCGTGCGGGTCGCGTCTTCCGGCGTCTGGATCTTCCTCTGCGCGGTCATTCCGTCATCCCCCCTTCTCGTCGTTGGCATGCTGTGCCGTGCCGGTCGCCACGGGCGCGGCCGCTCCGAGCAGCCGGGCGAAAGCGCCGGCGTTGGTCGGACCAAAGGCGTCGAGGCTGATCCGGCGCCCCGTGGCCTGGTCGGTCAGGGACAAGGTCCCGGCACGCGAGCGAGCCAGCGTGAACGCAGGCTCCGGTCCGATGTCGAGGCTGCGCCGTTCGCGCGCCAGGCCGCGGAGCACGCCACGCACGAAGCCGTTGGTACCCGGTGCGAGCACCTCGACGACGGCACCGCTGCGTGCCTCGTACACGACCACCGCGCCGTCCGCGCGGTCTGCGAAACGCAGGTCACGGGCCTCGGCGGCGACCTGCGCGGGCGTCGTGACGACGCCGATGCCGGTCATCCTGCCGGCGACTGCGGCCAGGATCACGACGCCCACCAGTGCGGACGCCGCGAGGAGCGTGCCGCGCGGGAAAGGCTGGTCGCCGAATGGATCGCTCATCGCCGCCTCCTCAAGCTGCCGCGGTGGCCCGCGGGCGTGCTGGCGCCGGGCGCGTGCTGCTGGTGGTCGTCACCGCCGCTCCAGGAGGCGCCCCGGTCCGTGCCCCTGCGGCCGCTTCGAGCGCCGCACCGAGGATCCGGGCAACCCGAGGGGCATCGGCGACGGCGCGCAGCATCGGCTGCACGCCAGCGCGGCTCCAGGGCCGGACGTATGGCCAGTTCACGAACCACCCGATGCGCTGGTCACGCGCCAGCGAGAGCGGGATGTCTCCGCTGCCGTCGCGGAAGGCGCGCAGGGCTGCGGACTCCACGACCGTGTACGGAATGTTGAGGGCGAGCTCGAGCGCGATGCCGAAACGAAGCACCACGCGCTGGCTGGTGATCGTGTAGATCGTCGACCGTGCGGTCAGCCAGGCGAGCAGGGCAAGGAGGCCGAGGCCGAGCAGTGCGAGCGGCGCCACTCCGATCATGGAGCCGAGCGCAACGGCGACCGGCTGTCCCTCCGCGAGATCGCTCCCGCCGCGCCAGGCCATCAGCGCCGCGAAATAGATCGCGACCTTGCGCAGGTGGAAGGCACGCAAGGCCAGGGCGCCGAACAGGGGCGAGCCCTGCCACAGCAGCGTCTCCCCCGGCGGCAGCGCCTCGGGGAGTCCCGGCTGCGGTTCGTACTCGTGCTCGTTCATAGCAGCGGCTCCGCGCGCGACGGCTCTGCGTAGAGCAGTCCCGCCGCATAGTAGGCACTGATGCGCTCCTCCTCCGCGAGCGTCACCTGGTCGGGGTTGGCGAGGCCAGGAACGGCGGCGAAGTGGCGCCCGAGGATCGCCTTGACGGTGACTTCGCGCCGCCGGCCGTCGATGTCCGCGATGTAGATCGGCAGCAGGACGTTGCGCATGCCGGCCGCACCGGTGACCCCGACCTCCAGGTAGCGCACCTGCGGCTCGGAGCGGTCGACCCAGACGTCGCGCACGACGCCGCCGGTCTCGCCGTCAGCGCCGAGTACCCGCATGCCGCGCGGGTCGGGATCACGACTGGCAACGGTGTAGTCCGTGGCCACGCGCAGCGGGACGATCTTCGGCCGGCCTTCGTAGGTGAGGTCGGGATGCTCGGCGCGCAGTGCATATGCGCCGGGGCCCACCCCGGCGGTCATCGGGTCGCCGTCGGGCTCCAGCGGGGCACCTGGCCAGGGAGCGATCGGCGTTGCCCCGATCGGACGCTGGTCGGTGCTCGGGCGTGGTGCCTGGACCGTCCCGCCGTGCGGCAGGCGGAAGGTCTTTGGACTCGGCATGGCAGGAAAGCCCTGGAGCACGACGCGGTCGGTCCGGTCGGTGCGGTCCGACTCGAGCGGGTAGCCCTCGCGCTTGTCCTCGCGGCGCAGGTAGAAGACCAGCCCGGCGAAGAAGATCCAGAATGCGTACAGCACGAGCTGTGCGACGTCGATGTAGCCGGTGATGGCGCCAGTTTCCATTTTGAGACCTCCTTCAGCCTCAGCCTTTCCTAGCCGGGGAACTCGGCCAGGCCAAACCTCGATGCTGGCCGCCTGGCACGGGTCGCCGCATGGCGCACCAGTGGCCCGATCGCGACCAGCGTCGCGAACAGCAGCCCGATTTCCAAGTGATACACGAACGCATAGCCTGTGGTGGGGCTCGCGAGGGCGGTGCCGAGCCCGCCCGTTGCCGCCAGCCCTGCGACGAGGTCGCGGATCGCCCCGCCTGCTGCGATGCCGGCGCCGGCCGCGGTCGCCTGGACGGCGCCCCAGGCACCGAGCGCGAGCCCGTGACGGCCGCCACCGTCTATGTCCATGGCGACGGTCAGCGTGCCGATCGCAAACAGTCCGCTGCCCATGCCGATGAGCAGGGTGCCGATGCGAAACAGGAGTGGCGACTGCAGCGAGGCGGCGAAGATCACCGCAGAGAACGCGAGGATACCGAGCAGTGCGCCATGCGCTGCCAGGCGACAGGCATCGGCGCCGCGCGCGAGCTGGCGGGCGGCGAAGAAGAAGGCCATCAGGGCGCCACCGGCGAGGAAGGCCGTGAGCATCGTGGTGGCGCCCACCGGCAGGCCGAGGATCTCGCCGCCGTAGGGTTCCAGCAGCACGTCCTGCATGCTGAAGCCGGCCGTCCCGAGTCCCACCGCCGCCAGGAAGCGGAGCGAGCGCCCGGAGGCCGCGTATGCCGTCCATGCCGCACGGAAGGCCGGCCTCGGCGCCCGCGCCGCGCCGGCCACGGCCGGGCTGCGCGCCTCCTGCTTCCACAGCGCCACCACGTTCAAGGCGATCGTGACCATGGCGGCGCCCTGTACGACCTGGATCAACTTCACCTGGCCGAAGTCCTCCAGCAGTGCGCCGAAGCCGAGCGCGCTCGCCACCATGCCGAGCAGCAGCATCACGTACAGGAGTGCCACCACGCGCGGCCGCGATTCGGCCGGGGCCAGGTCGGCCGCCAGTGCGAGCCCGGCGGTCTGGGTCGTGTGCAAGCCGGCCCCGACCAGCAGGAACGCCAGCGCCGCGCCCGCCGTGCCGATCCACGCGGGCCCCTGCGTGTCGCCCGACAACAGCAGAAGGGCGAAGGGCATGATCGCGAATCCGCCGAATTGCAACAGTGTGCCGAACCAGATGAACGGCACGCGCCGCCAGCCGAGCACCGACCGGTGTGTGTCGGAACGGAAGCCGACCAGGGCGCGCAGCGGCGCGAAGGCGACCGGCAGCGACACCATGAGGGCCACCAGCCAGGCCGGCACCCCGAGTTCCAGGATCATGACGCGGTTCAGGGTGCCGGTGAGCAGGACCATCGCCATGCCGACCGATACCTGGAACAGCGAGAGACGCAACAGGCGGCCGAGCGGCAGCTCTGTCGTGGCCGCGTCCGCGAACGGCAGCAGCCGCGGCGCAACCCGCGTCCACTGCCTCGCCATCGCGGTCGTGAAGTCGGTCATGCCCGCGTCAGCTCCATCGCCTGCGAGGTGTAGAAGCCGCAGGCGACGCGCTCCGAGCGGCCGGGCCGCCAGCAGGCGAGGCCGGACTCGGTGGCGAGCAGCGCCTCGAGGCGGTTCATCGCGATCGGCTCGATCGAGGGTGCGCGATTGCCGCTGGGGAACAGCCGGCCGATCGCGTGCATGGCGGCGAGCGCGGCGGTGCGGGGTGCAAAGGTGAACACGACACTGCCGCTCGCGCGACTGGCGAGTCCTGAGAGGACACGCACCGTGTCCGCACCGCGATAGTGGATCAGCGAGTCCATGGCCACGACGTGGTCGAAGCGACCGAGGCCCGGATCGAGCATATCGCCGACGAGGAAAGTGACTCGCCCGTCGCCGAGATCGGTGGGCGTACGTTCCCGCGCCAGCTCGATGAGCGTCGGCGAGATGTCGACCGCGACCACATGTGCGCCGCGGCGTGCGGCTTCCACCGCGAGCGCTCCGGTACCGCAGCCGGCATCCAGCAGGCGCGCGCCTCGAAGGTCGTGCGGCAGCCAGCTGAGCAGGATGTCGCGCATGCGTTCGCGGCCGGCCCGCACCGTGGCGCGGATCCTTCCCACCGGCGCGTCGGAGGTCAACCTCGACCACGCTTCGACCGCGGTCCGGTCGAAGTAGTCCTCCAGCTGCTCACGCCGGGCGTGATAGGTCAGTGTGGGCATCAGTCGAATCCCAGCAGGTCGAAGATGTCTCGGTCCTTCATCGGCTCGGCGATCAGTGGGTCGGTGCCGGCCCACAACGCGGCGGCGAGCCGCAGGTACTCGTTCTGCACCGCCTCGAGCTCCGGCGACGGTTCCATCTCGAACAGCGTCGACTTCTTCAGCCGGCTGCGCCGGATGACGTCCAGGTCCGGGAAGTGGGCCATGGTCTTCAGGCCGACGCGGCTGTTGAAGCGGTCGATCTGGTCGGTGGCGGCGCTGCGGTTGGCGATCACGCCACCGAGACGCACGCCGTAGTTCTTGGACTTGGCCTGGATCGCGGCCACGATGCGATTCATGGCGAAGATCGAGTCGAAGTCGTTGGCGGCCACGATGAGCGCGCGGTCGGCGTGCTGCAGCGGCGCGGCAAACCCGCCGCAGACGACGTCGCCCAGCACGTCGAAGATCACCACGTCGGTGTCCTGGAGCAGGTGGTGCTCCTTGAGCAGCTTGACAGTCTGTCCGACGACGTAGCCGCCGCAGCCGGTGCCGGCCGGCGGGCCGCCTGCCTCGACGCACATGACGCCGTTGTAGCCCGGGTATACGAAGTCCTCGAGCCTGAGCTCCTCGGGATGGAAGTCGACGGTCTCCAGCGCATCGATCACGGTGGGCACCAGTCGCTTGGTGAGGGTGAAGGTCGAGTCGTGCTTCGGGTCGCAGCCGATCTGCAGCACCCGCTTGCCGAGCTTGGAGAACGCGACCGACAGGTTCGACGAGGTCGTGCTCTTGCCTATGCCGCCCTTGCCGTAGACGGCAAATACCTTGGCGGTGCCGATCTTCATTGCCGGGTCCATGTGAACCTGGACACTTCCCTCGCCGTCGGGGTGCGCCGGGCGGCGCTTGACCGAGCTCAGCGGTATCGTGGTGGTCATCAAGCTGCCGCCTCCGCGCCGACTCCCTCGAGCCGATCTTCGAGTTCCTCGCCTGCCTTACGCAGGGCCTCCAGCGTCGCCGCATCGGGGCTCCAGTAGGAGCGCTCGTGGGCCTCGATCAGCCGGTTCGCAACCTTCGCCGATGCCGTCGGATTCAGCGTCGCCAGGCGCTCGCGCATGGCCGCATCCAGCACGAACGTCTGCGTCAGCTCCCGGTAGACCCACGGCGCCACCTGGCCCGTGGTCGCCGACCAGCCGAGTGTGTTGGTCACGTGCACCTCGATCTGGCGCACGCCTTCGTAACCATGCTTGAGCATCCCTTCGTACCACTTGGGATTGAGCATCCGGGTGCGGGTCTCGAGGGCGACCTGCTCGGTCAGCGTGCGCACGGTGCCGTCTCCCTGGGTCTGGTCGCCGATGTAGACCGGCACGGCGCGGCCACTGGCGCGCTTGACCGCGCGACTGACGCCGCCGAGCGTGTCGAAGTAGTGGTCGACCGTGGTCACGCCCAGCTCGACCGAGTCGAGATTCTGGTAGGCGAGGTCGACGCCCTCGAGCATGCGCTCGAGGAGTGCCGCCTGGTGCGCCGGCCGGCCCGCTCGGCCGTACGCAAAGCACTTGCGACGCGTGTAGGTCTCCGCCAGCTCGTCCTCGTGGTCCCAGCGGCTCGAGTCGATCAGGTGGTTGACGTTCGAGCCGTACGCCGAGTCGGCGTTGCTGAACACCCTGAGGGCCGCGGTGTCGAGGTCGCAACCATGCTCGGCCTGGTAGGCGAGGGCATGCTTGCGCACGAAGTTGAGCTCCGGCGGCTCGTCGGCCGATGCGGCGAGGTAGGCGGCCTCGGCCAGCATGCGGATCTGCAGCGGCAGCAGGTCGCGGAAGATGCCGGACAGGGTCATCAGCACGTCGATGCGCGGCCGACCGAGTTCCTCGAGCGGAACGAGCGCCGCCCCGGTGAGGCGCCCGTAGCTGTCGAAGCGCGGCCGCGCGCCGAGCAGTGCCAGGGCCTGGGCGATCGGGGCGCCCTCGGACTTGAGGTTGTCCGTTCCCCACAGCACCAGGGCGACGGACTCCGGCACGCCGTTGCCGTCCCGGCGATGCCGCGCGAGCAGGCGCGCCGCCTGGCGCTCGCCGTCGCGCGAGGCGAAATGGCTGGGCAGGCGGAACGGGTCGAAGCCGTGCAGGTTGCGTCCGGTCGGCAGGATGGCCGGCGTCCGCAGCAGGTCGCCGCCGGGAGCCGGGCGCACGAAGCGGCCGTCGAGTGCGCGCAGGATCGCCGGGATCTCGTGGTCCTCGGCCAGCATCCGGTCGATGGCGGCGAGCTCACCGAAGAGTTCGGTCGTGGCGGTGTCGCCGGCCTCGGGGTCGACCATGGCGCCCGGTAGCGCACCGGCGACCAGCGCCTCGATCGCCGCGCGCTCAGGGCGGCGTCCGCGGGTCGACTCCGCCACCGCCAGCAGCATGTCGACGCGTTCGGCGGGCGAGGGGGGCTCGCCGACCACATGCAGGCCGCATGGAATGAGCGTCAGCTCGAGCTCCGTCACCTTCGCGAGCAGCTCGTGCACGCGGTCCTCGGCGAGTCCGTTCCAGGCTGGCTCCGCCGCAACGAGGTCGAGGGCCGCGGCCTGGGCCTGGATGACCGGCGCCGCCTCGGCACGTGCCGCGGCATCGTCGGGGGGCAGGCGGCGCCAGTGGTCGAGCGATTCCTTCAGGTCGGCCAGGCCGCGGTAGAGGCCGGCCTGGGCGATCGGCGGCGTGAGGTAGCTCACCAGCGTCGCCGCCGAGCGGCGCTTGGCGATCGTGCCTTCCGACGGGTTGTTGGAGGCATACAGGTAGATGTTCGGCAGGTCGCCGATCAGGCGGTCCGGCCAGCACTGGCCGGACATCCCCGCCTGCTTGCCCGGCATGAACTCGAGCGCCCCGTGCGTGCCGAAGTGCAGCACCGCATCGGCCGCGAAGTCCTCGCGCAGGTAGCGGTAGAAGGCCGAGAACGCGTGCGTCGGCGTGAAGCCCTTGTCGAACAGGAGCCGCATCGGGTCGCCCTCGTACCCGAAAGCGGGCTGCACGCCGACGAACACGTTGCCGAAACGCGCACCGAGCACGAACAGCGAGCTGCCGTCGCTCTGCTGCCGGCCGGGTGCCGGGCCCCATTGAGCCTCGATCTCCCGCAGCCAGGGCTCGCGTCGCAGGTGGTCATCGACCGGAATGCGAGCATGCACGTTGGCGTGCTGGCCGAAGGTCGAGGCGTTGCCATTGACGATGCGCTCGCGCAGCTCGTCGACACTCGCGGGCAGCTCGACCTCGTAGCCATCGCGCTTCAGCGCCTGCAGCGTGTGCATCAGCGATGCAAAGACCGACAGGTAGGCCGCAGTGCCGGTGTTGCCGGCATTGGGCGGGAAATTGAACAGGACGATGCCGACCTTGCGATTCGCATGCGGCTTGCGGCGCAGCGCGACGAGGCGGCTGACGCGGGCGGCGAGCATCCCGGCGCGCTCCGGATGGACGGCCATGTCCCGGCCTGGCTCGGCGGACCGGCCGGCCTCGCGGCCGCCGAACACCAGCGAGCCGGTGGAGCCATCGAGCTCCGGGATCGCGACCATGATGGTCGACTCGACCGGCATCAGCCCGCGCTCCGACGACTCCCACTGCTCGAGCGACTGGAACTCGACCGCCAGCGCGGAGAGGTAGGGCACGTCGAGGCGCGCCAGCAGTTCCTCGGCGGCGCGCGCGTCGTTGTAGGCTGGCCCGCCCACCAGCGAGAAGCCCGTCAGCGACACGACCGCGTCGACCGTCGCCCGCGCGTCCTGCATGAAGAAGCGCTCGACCGCGGGCCTGGCGTCGAGTCCGGTCGCGAACGCCGTGATCACCTTCAGCCCGCGCGCCTCCAGCGCGGCGATGACGCCATCGTAGTGCGCGGTGTTGCCCGCGAGGATGTACGAGCGCATCACCAGCAGGCCGACCGTGCCGCGCATCGGCACCGGTGGAGCGGGCAGGTCGTCGACGCAGTCGGTGATGCGGGCCTTGAGTCGCGGGTGATAGAGACCGACGTCCGGATAGTCGGCGGGAAGTCCGGCGCGCAGCCTGCCGCGCAGGCCGGCGCGCGGGCCGGCTGCGTAGCGGTCCACCAGGAAGCGGACGAGGTTCGCCATGTTGTCGTCCGAGCCGGCGAACAGGTACTGCATCGTGAGGAAGTACGCACGCACATCCTGGGCCGGGCCGGGGATGTAGCGCAGGATCTTCGGGATGCGTCGCAGCATCCGCAGTTGCTGCTGGCCGGCCGTGCCGTTGGTCTTCGAACCGCCGCGCAGCCGCTTGAGCAGCGCCATCGGACCGCTCGGCGTGCCGCTCATGTCGAAGCGGCCGAGGCGCGTCAGTTTCACGACCTCGCCGGCCGACATGCACACCACCATGGCATCGCATTCGTTGCGCCGCGCCTGGAGCGCCGGCAGCACTGCCTGGATGTGATCCTCCATGAACATCATGCTGACCACGATGATGTCGCCCTGGGCGATATCGGCGTGGCAGCGCTCCAGCGCGGCGGGCTCGGCGTCCCACTCGGCCGCTGCATGCAGGCACAGGCGCAGTCCCGGCATCTCCTTGAGCAACGCATGCTGCGCACGCTCCGTGGCGCTGGCCATGTGGCTGTCCAGCGTCAGGATGACGACGCGCAGCGGCGTCGAGTCAGCGGCCGAAGTGCGCTTTGGCTTCATAGAGTGTCTCGACAGTGATCAAGGCGACGCCACGGTCCTGTGCGAACTTCTCCGTGTTCCGGCGCGCCTTGCCGCGTACGAAGAACGGGATCTTCCTGAGCTCCTGCTCCCCTTCGGTAGACCAGGCGAGGCCGGCGGCGACGGCTGCGTCACCGGCTTGCGATGTCGCCACGGGAGCGCCGGCGTCGGGCACCTTCACGGTCGAATGCAGGTGCGAGGCAGCTGCGTCGTCATGGAACTCGAAGTCGTCGCGGAACATCTGCAGCAGGTGTTCCTCGAGTCCCATCATCAGTGGGTGCACCCAGCTGTCGAACAGCACGTTCGCACCCTCGAGGCCGTACACCGGGCTGTAGCGGGCCGGGACATCCTGGACGTGGATCGGCGCGGAGATGACGGCGCAGGGAATTCCCAGGCGCTTGGCGATGTGCCGTTCCATCTGCGTGCCGAGCACGAGTTCCGGCGCCGCGGCACTGATTGCCTGCTCGACTTCGAGGTAATCGTTGGTGACGAGGGCCTCGACGCCGTAGCGTGCTGCAGCCTCGCGCAGGTCGCGAGCGAGCTCGCGACCGTAGGTGCCGAGCCCGACGACCGTGAAGCCCATCTCCTCGGCCGCGATCCGTGCCGCCGCGATCGCGTGCGTGGCATCGGCGAAGATGAACACACGCTTGGCCGTCAGATAGGTCGAGTCGACGGAGCGCGAGTACCACGGCAGTCGCGACGCGGACGCGGCGAGGCCGACCGCGCCGCCCTGCTCACGACCGAGCACGGGCCCTGGATCGACGCCTGCGAGCGCCGCCACTTCAGCCACGAAGTCGCGGGTGGCGCCCACGCCCATCGGGATCGTGTGCGTCCGCGGCATGCCGAAGTTGCGCTCGAGCCAGGCGCAGGTGCTGCGGGAGACCTCCGGATAGAGGTCGACGTTGAAATCCGCCTCCGGGATGCGACGCACGTCGGCGGCGGTCGCTCCGAGCGGGACCACCGCGTTGACGTCGATCCCCAGTTGTCCCAGCAGCCGGCTGATCTCGATCACGTCGTCGCGGCAGCGGAAGCCCAGTGCCGTCGGCCCGATCAGGTTGGCGCGGGGCCGGCGTGCCGGGTCGCGCGGCGGTCTTACCGCGCCGGGAGCGGGGAGGGCGCCGGCCAGCAAGGCGCGAACCAGCTGGTAGAGCGTCTCGCCAGCGCCCCAGTTCTCCTTCTTCGAGTAGGCCGGAAGCTCGAGCGGCACCACCGGCACCGGCAGGCCCAGCGACGCGGCCAGCGCCCCGGCCTGGTCCTGGATCAGTTCCGCCGTGCAGGACTCCCCGACCAGCATGACGTCGGGATGGAAACGATCCCAGGCAGCCTGCACCGTGTCCTTGACCAGGGTCGCGGTGTCGCCACCTAGGTCGCGCGCCTGGAACGTCGTGTAGGTCACCGGCGGGCGCCGGTCATGACGCTCGATCATCGTGAACAACAGGTCGGCGTAGGTGTCGCCCTGTGGCGCATGCAGCACGTAGTGCACGCCTCGCATGGAGGTCGCGATGCGCATTGCGCCGACGTGCGGAGGTCCTTCGTAGGTCCAGAGCGTCAGTTGCATCGGGCAGCACTCATACGGCGAGGCGATCCCGCCGCTCCAGCGGCCGGGTGAAGATCTCGGCCAGGTCCGCCGCCTGGTCGTAGCCGTGGATGGGCGTGAACACGAGCTCGATCGACCACTTGGTCGTGAAGCCCTCCGCTTCCAGCGGATTGGCGAGCCCCAGCCCGCAGACGGTGATGTCGGGCCTCGCTGCCCGCAGACGATCGAGCTGGCGTTCGACGTCCTGCCCTTCGCTGATCACGACCGACGGTGGCAACAGCGCGAGTTCCTCCGCAACGAGGGTCCGGTCCAGGTACGGCGTGCCGACCTCGGTCAGCTCCATGGCCAGTTCGCGGTTGAGGAACCGGGCCAGCGGCAGCTCGAGCTGCGAGTCGGGCATCATGAACAGGCGCTTGCCAGCCAGGCGTGCGCGGTAGCGTGCGAGCGCCGACTCCGTGCGCTGCACGAGCGGCCGGGTGATGGACTCGAACAGTCTTGCGGGCACGCCCCATTCTTTCGCCGCCGCGCCGAGCCATGCGGTCGTGCCCTCCGCGCCGAACGGGAAGGGGGCTGGCAGCAGCTTCGCACCGCGGGCAATCAGTGCACGGGCGGTCTCGCCGTCGAACGGCTGGGCCAGCAGCAGGCGCGTGCCAGGGCCGACTGCTGGCAGTTCCCCGGCCCGGCGTGCCGGCAGGTAGCGGACCGGTCCGATCCCCAGCTTCTCGAATACGCGGGAGAACTGGTCCTCGACGATATCGGCGAGGCAACCGACCACCAGCAACTGGCGGGCATCGGACGCGGGCATGGCCGCCACCAGCGACTTGAGCGCGTTGTCCTCGCCCTGGGTGAACGTGGTCTCGATGCCCGACCCGGAATAACTCAGCACGCGGACTCGCGGCATGAACCTGCCGTTCAGGCGTTCGGCCGCCTTGGCCAGGTCGAGCTTGATGACTTCCGACGGGCAGGAGCCCACCAGGAACAGCGTCCCGATGTCCGGTCGGCGCTCGAGCAGGCTCTCGCACACCCGGTCGAGCTCGTCATTCGCATCGGCGATGCCTGCGAGGTCGCGGTCGGTGAGGATGGCGGTGCCGAAGCGCGGCTCGGCGAAGATCATGACGCCGGCCGCCGACTGGATCAGGTGCGCACAGGTGCGCGAGCCGACCACCAGGAAGAAGGCGTCCTGCATCTTGCGATGCAGCCAGACGATTCCCGTCAGCCCGCAGAACACTTCGCGCTGGCCGCGCTCGCGCAGCACCGGCAGGTCGCGGCAGTCACGAATGACCGCTGCAGCGACAGCAGTCATTCGGCGAGGCCCAGCGCGACCGCGCCGTCGGGGTCGCGCACCCGCTCGAGGCGCGCTGCGCGCAGCTTGAGCAGGAACTGCGCGGCATTGACGACGTAGGCGGCGTACGCGGCGAGCGCGAGGAGCATCTGGCCGCGCGCCGCCATGAGGCCGGTGAACAAGGCGACGAGATAGGCAGTGTGCAGTGCCAGCACGAGCATGCTGACGACGTCTTCCCAGAAGAAGGCAGGCGCGAACAGGAAACGCCCGAACACGTCGCGCTCCCAGAGGGAGCCGGTGATCATGATGGTGTACAGAATGAATGTCTTGGCGACGACGGACGCGGTCGCGGCCCCGAGTCCCTCACCGGTCGCGAGGTAGCGCAGCACCAGCCAGAGGCTCAGGAGGAACACGGCGAACTGGAGCGGTGCGAGGATTCCCTGGACCAGGGTCCAGCGGGATGCATCGCGGCGTTGCCGCTGCTCCGCCGTATAAAGCGGCGGTGGCCGACCTGGCTGGCGTAGCGCCTGGTCCATCTCGCGATTTCCCCCACCTGCGTCGCGAATTCGACTGTATGAGGCAGCGCCGAATCTGTCAATACAACTGGACGTAAATCAAAATTGACATTTCTCTCGGATGGCAGGAAGATGCTGTCGCTTCCTCCGAAATCGGCTATATGCTCGAGGTGGGATTTCGGGACATGCAGACTTCCGGCCGCGTGACGCGACAGAATGTCAGCCAGGGATCGGGGCAGACGTCGCAGCGCGGGTGGGCGCCCAAGGGCCTGCCCACCGGAAAACGGGCCTGCCGATGGGATCCCTGGGGTTACCGGACACGCCGATCATGGGGAGGGGATCCATGAACGACCGGGGAGACGACCCGCGCATGCTGGACTGCCAGCCGCGCGTCGCGGAAGTGGACACCGACCAGGCACCGGAGCGGCGCGTTGGGGGTGCCGGGACGCCGCATCCCAACACCCGGGACCGGCACGCGGCAGAACTGGCCCGAATCATCGAGTGCGACATCGTCCCGAGGCTGATGCTCGCCCATCGCACGCTCGAGGAACGATCCGACCCTGTGCAGGGTGGCGTCGAGGCCCGGCTCGCGGCGGACGAGGTGGCCGAGTTTGGCCGGCTGTTGCTGGAACGGGATATCCACGTCGTTTCGGCCTACATCGAATCATTGCGTGCCAGGGGCGTTTCAGCCGACAACCTGCTGCTCGGGCTGGTCGCGCCGACGGCCCGCTGGCTTGGCATGTTGTGGGAAGAGGACCTCTGCGACTTCACCCAGGTGACGGTCGGGCTCGGCCGGTTGCAGCAGGTGCTGCGGCAACTGAGCCCGCCGGTCGATCCGCCGGCCGACCTCCGGGAGTACGGCAAGCGGGCATTGCTGGTCGCGGCGCCCGGAGAGCAGCACACCCTCGGGATCCTGATGGTTGCGGACTTCTTTCGTCGTGCTGGATGGGACGTCGTAGGCGGGCCGCAGGCTGCCAACGCCGACCTGGCGGGGCTCGTACGCGGTAACTGGTATGCCGTGGTCGGGCTGTCGCTGGCGTGCGAACGCCACCTGGAGGCGCTGGCCGCGAGCATCCGCTCCATAAGGCGCGCCTCGCGCAACGCCGCCATCGGCATCCTCGTTGGTGGTCCGCTGTTCACCGCCAGGCCGCAACTGGTTGCCGAAGTCGGCGCCGACGACACCGGCGTGGATGGCAGGCAGGCTGCCGAACGCGCCGACCACCTCTATTCGCTCACTCTTTCATCGAGGCAGCGTTGAGCACCCGCGCAAGACCCGGCGATGACGACGACGGCGCGGCGCGCGAGGCGCCGGTCCGCGCGTCGAGGCATTTCCAGGACCCGGAGCGGTCACTGCGCGGGCTGCAGGCCGATGGCGCCGCGCGCGTCATCGAGGCCGCGAGCGACATCGCGCTCGTCGTCGATGCCAAGGGCGTGATCTGCGACGTCGCGCTCGGCAGCGAGGAACTCTCCGTCGAGGGTTACCAGCAGTGGCTGCATCGGCCCTGGATCGACACTGTCACGGTCGAGAGCCGACCCAAGATCGAGAGCCTGCTGAAGCAGGCGGCCGCCAATTCCACGCCGCGCTGGCGCCAGGTCAACCACCCGTCGGTGCGCGGCGAGGCGGACGTGCCGATCCTGTATTCGGCCGTGCCGATCGGCAGGAACGGCCGCGTCATCGTGGTCGGCCGCGACCTGCGCAACATCGCCGTGCTGCAGCAGCGACTGGTCGATGCCCAGCAGGCCATGGAGCGCGACTACTGGCGCCTGCGTCACGCCGAGACCCGCTACCGCCTCCTGTTCGACATGGCATCGGAAGCGATCCTGATCGTCGATGCCGGCACACAGAAGATCGCCGAGGCCAACCCGGCCGCGGCCGCGCTCCTCGGCGAGTCGACCCGCCGACTGGTCGGGCGCACCTTCCCGCAGGGCTTCGACGAAGACAGCGCGCGCAACATCCAGGCCATGCTGGGCGCGGTGCGCGCGGCCGGTCGCGCGGACGGCGTACAGGCGCGGCTGACCGACGGCAATGCCGCATTCACCGTGTCCGCCTCGATGTTCCGCCAGGACAGCTCCACACAGATCCTCGTGAGGCTGACGCCGCTGCGGGTGCCAGGCGCCCTCGCGCCGGGCGCGGAGGTTCGCTCGCGCGTGCTGGAGGTGGTGGAGCGTTCGCCGGACGGCCTGGTCATCACCGACCCCGATGGCCGGATCATCAGCGCCAACCGGTCCTTCCTCGAGCTCGCGCAGCTGGCGAGCGAGGAACAGGCGCGCGGCGAGTCGCTCGACCGCTGGCTGGGGCGGCCCGGTGTCGACATGAGCGTGCTGACGGCGAATCTCAAGCGTCACGGGTCGATGCGCCTGTTCGCGACGACGCTGCGCGGCGAGTTCGGGACAGCAGCCGAGGTCGAGATTTCCGGTGTCTCCGTGCTCGACGTCGATACACCCTGCATGGGCTTCGTGATCCGTAACATCGGACGGCGCCTGAGCGGCGAGGCCAGGAACGGGCGAGAGCTGCCGCGGTCGGTCGAGCAGATGACCGAGCTGGTAGGGCGCGTGTCGCTCAAGGACCTCGTGCGCGAGGCGACGGACGTCATCGAGCGGTTGTGCATCGAGGCGGCCCTCGAGGTCACGGGCGACAACCGGGCCTCTGCAGCCGAGATGCTCGGTCTCAGCCGCCAGAGCCTGTACGTGAAACTGCGGCGCTACGGTCTCGGCGACCACAACGCCCCCGACGGCGACTGACGGGAGATGGCGCATCCGGCGACCGCAGCCGTTGCGCGGCCGCGCCCGGGAATGCCGGCGTTCGTCGAACTCCTGAAGCCGATCACGTGGTTCCCGCCGATGTGGGCCTTCGCCTGCGGCGTCGTGTCTGCGGGGCAGCCGCTTGCGGGTCGATGGTGGCAGGTCGCAGCGGGCGTGGCGCTTGCCGGTCCGCTCGTCTGTGGCACGAGCCAGGCCGTGAACGACTGGTTCGATCGTCACGTCGATGCCATCAACGAGCCTGCGCGACCCATCCCTTCCGGGCGCATCCCCGGCCGCTGGGGGCTGTACATCGCCGTTGCATGGACCTTCCTGTCGCTGGCTGTCGCCGCCGCGCTCGGTACCTGGGTCATGTGGGCCGCCGCCCTGGGCCTCGCGCTCGCCTGGGCCTATTCCGCACCGCCGCTGCGCCTCAAGCGCAACGGCTGGTGGGGCAACGCCGCGGTTGGCCTGTCCTATGAAGGCCTCGCCTGGGTCACGGGAGCCGCGGTCGTCATCGGCGGCGCGCTGCCGGACACCCGCATCCTGCTGCTGGCCGCGCTCTACAGCGCCGGTGCGCACGGGATCATGACGCTCAACGACTTCAAGTCCGTACGCGGCGACACGCGCATGGGGATCGGATCGCTGCCCGTGCGCCTGGGCGTCAGGCGGGCGGCGCAGGTGGCGTGCCTGGTCATGGCCTTGCCCCAGGTCGGGGTAGTAGGACTGCTGTTCGATTGGGGGCGGCCGGTCCATGCCTCGGCCGTGCTGGCCCTGCTCGTGGTGCAGGTCGTGCTGATGATGCGCTTCCTGCGGGAACCGGTCGCACGAGCGGTGTGGTACAGCGGCCTCGGGGTCACCCTGTACGTCGCCGGCATGATGGTTGCCGCCTTCGGTGTCAGGGTCGCGGAGACCGGCTTGTGAGCGTCCCGCGCGGACTCGGGTGGACCGGGATCATCCGCCTCGGGATGGTGCAGGCAGCGCTCGGCGGTATCGTGGTATTGACCACGTCGACCCTGAACCGGGTGATGGTCGTGGAACTGGCGCTGCCGGCGCTGGTACCGGGCGCCCTGGTGGCCCTGCATCACGTGCTGCAGGTCCTGCGTCCCAGGTTCGGCCACGGGTCCGACACCGGTGGACGACGCACGCCCTGGATCATCGGCGGCATGGCGACACTCGGCGCAGGCGCCATCCTGGCGGCGCTCGCGACCGCGTGGATGGTCACCAGTCGTGCAGCGGGCCTGACCCTCGCCATCGGCGCCTTCACGCTGATCGGCATCGGCGTCGGGGCCGCGGGGACGTCGCTCCTGGTGCTGCTCGCGAAGAGCGTCGATGCTCCGCGGCGTGCTGCTGCGGCCTCCGTCGTCTGGGTCATGATGATCGCCGGTTTCGTCGTCACGGCCGCAACCGTCGGGTACTTCCTCGATCCGTATACGCCGGCGCGACTGGTGGTCATCGCCGCGCTGGTGGCACTGCTGGCATTCGCTGTCGCGGTCGTGGCCGTGCGCGGCGTCGAGGACCGGGTCGGCGCGACGTCCAGCGACCTGGCCGGCGCCGGCCGCCCACAGGATGCGGCCTTCCGCGCCGCACTGGCGGATGTCTGGTCGGAACCCGCGGCACGTCGTTTCACCGTGTTCATCTTCGTGTCGATGCTCGCCTTCAGCGCCCAGGACCTGATCCTGGAGCCCTTCGCAGGGGCGGTCTTCGGCCTGACCCCGGGCGAGTCAACAAGTCTCTCTGCGATCCAGAACGGCGGCGTGCTGGCCGGAATGGTGCTCGTGGCATTCGCTGCAGGTCCGCTGGCAGGTCGCCGGCGCGGTTCGCTACAGGCCTGGACCATCGGTGGCTGCATCGCATCGGCTGCCGCGCTGTCGTCACTGGCCCTTGCCGGTCTCGCAGCCGGGTCCTGGTCATTGCGTGTCAACGTCTTCGCGCTGGGTCTCGCCAATGGGGTGTTCTCCGTAGCCGCGATCGGCTCGATGATGGCGCTGGTCGGCACCGGCCACGCATCGCGGGAAGGATTGCGCATGGGCCTGTGGGGCGCAGCGCAGGCGATCGCGTTCGCGGTCGGCGGCGTGCTCGGCACCGGTGCCGTGGACCTGGCGCGGTGGCTGACCGGCTCGCCACAACTCGCGTATGCGACGGTGTTTGCCGCTGAAGCCGCGGCGTTCCTGGTCGCGGCGCAGCTCGCCGCTCGGGTCGGCGCGGCGGCCCGCGCACGACCCGGGCCGGGCATGGGCGCGAGCACCCTGGTGGCGGGGATCAAGGCAGAGGTGAGCAGATGAGCGAGAACGGCAGGTATGACGTTGTAGTCGTCGGCGGCGGGCCCGCCGGCGCCACCGCCGCCACGGATCTGGCGCGCCGCGGTCACTCGGTGCTGCTGCTCGACCGGGCCGGGCGCATCAAGCCCTGCGGTGGGGCGATTCCGCCCCAGCTCATCCGCGAGTTCGAGATTCCCGAAACGCTGCTGGTTGCGCGGATCAATTCGGCACGCATGGTGTCGCCCAGCGCGCGTCACGTCGACATGCCCATCGACGGCGGCTTCGTCGGGATGGTGGATCGCGAGGAGTTCGACGAATGGCTGCGCGAGCGCGCGGCGGCCGCCGGCGCGGTGCGCCGCACCGGTCATTTCGAGCGCCTGGAGCAGGAGCGGGATGGAACCCTCACCGTGCACTATGCCGTGCGGGATGGCGGCCCGGCCGAGGTGCGTGCGCGCGTCGTGATCGGTGCCGACGGCGCCCGTTCCGGAGTCGCCCGCCAGTGCATTGCCGTGGCGGCGGACATGCCGTACGTGGCCGCCTATCACGAGATCGTCCGTTCGCCGGCCGGCGGTGCTGCCGACTTCGACGGTCGACGGTGCGATGTCTACTACCAGGGCAACCTGTCACCGGATTTCTATGCGTGGATCTTTCCTCATGGCGACACGACCAGCGTCGGCGTCGGCAGCGCCCACAAGGGCTTCTCGCTGCGTGGCGCGGTGGGGCGGCTGCGTGCCGAGGCGGGCCTCGCAGA
>CAZXAS010000004.1:0-41232 GCA_964638185.1 uncultured Steroidobacteraceae bacterium
GCACTACCTTGACATGGTAGGGGTCACAGGTTCGATCCCTGTCGCGCCCACCACCCCCCGGATCCTCGCCCGGCCGCAAGTGCCCGAGTCGCGGGATCCGGTCAGGTCACCGGGGTGGCGCCTTGGCATCGGGAGCCTTCCATTCGCAGCCTGCGTCAACGCCTGGTCAAGTGGTCGCTGATGCGCTTCCTGCATGCGGCGCGGCGCGCGCTGGTTCGCGATCCCTCAGCGGCGCGAGTGCGCCGGGACATGGCGCGCTTCGACCGTCGTGCCGCCGGCGAGGTCCGGTTCGATGACCTGCCCGAGGTCGACCTGGGCACGTGCCGGGGCCGCTGGGTCGGTGCCACCGATGCCCCGGGTGCCTGCATCCTCTACCTGCACGGCGGCGCCTTCGTCGCGGCGTCGCCCAACGTGCACAGTGCGATGCTGGCGCGGATCTGCGCCCGGGCCGGCGCGCGGGCCCTGTATGTCGACTACCGCCTCGCCCCGGAGCATCCCTTCCCGGCGGCGAGCGACGACTGCCTCGCGGGTTATCGCTACCTGCTGGGGCAGGGCGTGGATCCCGGACGGATCGTGATCGCAGGGGATTCCGCGGGGGGCAACCTGACGGTGGTCACCGCGCTGCGCATCCTCGACGCCGGCCTGCCCATGCCGGCGGCGCTCGTAGCCCTGTCGCCGGTACTGGACGCGACCTTCAGCGGTGATTCCATGCGTCGCAACGACGGCCACGACCCGCTGTTTCGCACCTCCATCGTGCACGGACTGGCAGATGGTTATGTTCCCGAGTCGCTGCGTCGCGACCGCTACGTCTCGCCGTTGTTCACTCCGCTCGATGGCCTGCCGCCGTCACTGGTGCTGGTGGGCAGCTCCGAGATCCTCCTCGACGACGCCACGCGCTTCGCGGCGCAGGCGCGCAACGTCACGCTGCAGGTCTGGCACGACATGCCGCACGTGTTCCCCGTGATGCACGGGCTCGCCGAAGCAGCCGAGGCCGTCGAGGTCATCGCGGATTACATCGTGCGTCACACTTCATCGGGCACTTCGGCAAACAGCGCGGCCACCACGCCGCAGGGTTGATAGACTCGGGGCGAATGCCCGTATGCGCGGGCGAGGAGGCGCCCATTCATGCGTCAGCTGCGCGGCGACGACGCCCTGTTCCTGTATGCCGATTCCGGCCACGCCAACGCCAACATCACGCTGGTCAACATCTACGACCCGTCGACGGCGCCGGGCGGCAAGATCCGCTTCAAGGGACTGTTGCGCCACATCGAGAGCCGCCTGCACCTGTCGCCGATCTTCCGGCAGAAGCTGCTGCGCGTACCGCTCGAACTCGATTATCCCTACTGGGTCGAGGACGAGCGCTTCGACCTCGAGTACCACGTGCGTCACGTGGCGCTGCCGCATCCCGGCGACTGGCGCCAGTTCTGCATCCAGGCGTCGCGCATCCATGCCCGTCCGCTCGACCTCTCACGGCCATTGTGGGAAATCTACCTGGTGGAGGGGCTCGACAGCTTCCTCGACCTGCCGGATGACAGCTTCGCCCTCCTGACCAAGATCCATCACGCTGCCATCGACCTGTCGGGTGGCGCGGAGATCACGACGCTCCTGCACGACACCACGGCACGTTCCGCACCCCCCGATCCACCAACACCGTGGTTCCCGGAACCGCCACCAGGGGCATCGGCGCTCCTTGCGCGCGCCGCCCTGCACAACATCATCCAGCCGTTCGAGATGGCCGGGCCGTTGATGCGCACGTTCCGCAAGCTCGGTCCGGTACTGCTCGGGGCGGTGAGCGATGCCTTCCTGCATCCCGAGCGTCATCCGATCACGCGTTTCAATGCCGAGGTCTCGCCCCACCGGGTATTCGAGACTCGCCGCTTCCTGCTCGAGGAATTCCGCGAGGTACGCGAGCTGGTGCCGCGCGCGAGCGTCAACGACGTCGTGCTATCGGTATGCGGCGGGGCGCTGCGCCGCTATCTCGAGACGCACGACGAGCTGCCGCCCGCGAGCCTGGTCGCCATCGCGCCGATATCCATCCGCAATGCCGATCACGCGACCCAGCCGACGGGCGTCCGGATGCTGCGCGTGCCGCTCGGCACCGATATCGTGGACCACGTCGAGCGGCTGCGGCACGTCCAGGCCCACACCTCCAGCTCGGACGAGATGGAACACGCCGTCGGCGCGCGCGAACTCACGGACTTGAGCAAGCATGCGCCCGCGCGCACGCTGGCGACGACCGCGCGGCTCCTGTCCAGCGCCGCGCTCGGTGTCGGCCAGCATGCTCCGCTCGCCAGTTGCACGATCACCAACGTTCCGGGTCCGGCGCTGCCGTTGTTCCTGAACGGCGCGCGCATGACCTACTTCTCGTCGATCATGCCCATCACCGACGGCATGGGCCTCGTGTTCTCGGTCACGAGCCACGACGGCCGGATCGTGATATCGCCGACTTCGTGCCGCGAACTGATGCCCGACCCGGAATTCTTCGCGCAGTGCATCCGTGACGTGTTCCAGGAGTACCTGGAACTCGCGCGCCAGCCAGGCCGGCGCAACCGACGCGGCAAGCGCCCCAAGCGGCGCGCGGGGACGGGGGCCAAGAAGGCCGCCAAGAAGAAGGCGCGCGCCAAGGTGCGTGGCACGCGCTCGCGGGCCTGACGCCCGTCACCCCAGTTTGGGCAGCGCGAGCAATCGCTGGTAGAGCTTGCCGAAGGTGCCGCTGGCCACGAATCGTGTCCAGCTTCCCTCGGCCTGTGCCAGCCGGTCGGCCAGCACCCACAACACCATCGGGTTCACGCCGAGCCCGATGTGGCTGCCCGGGACCCGCAGGTTCTCATGCGTCGGGAAGTCGCCGGGCAGGATCGCTGCGTGCGGCGGTACGACCCCGTCGGTGTCGGAATAGATGCAGGTGGACGGCACCGGCGGCGGCACCTTGAGCAGCTTGGCGCGGGCGAGCGCGAGATGGGCGATGGGGCCCAGTGGGTGCGCCAGCCAGCGGTACAGGACCTTGACCGACAACGGTGCCTCGACGTTGATCGGGCTCAACTGCATGGGGCTGCCGAGTGAGATCACCGTCCGGACACACTCGGGCGCGCGATGCGCGAGGTCATAGGCGAAGACGCCACCGAGGCTCCAGCCGACGAGGCTGACCTTGCGGCCGGTGCGGTGGTGAATGTGCCGGAGCTTCTGCTCAAGGGCGAAAGTGAACTTGCGCTGAAATCCGCGATTGCGCCCAAGGCCCCAGGTCTCGACCGCATAGCCACGGGACCTCAGGAAAAGCGCCAACGGCCCCAGGGTCGAGTCGCCGACGGCGAAGCCCGGGAGCAGCAGCACCGGATGACCGTCCCCGGCCGGGCTGGTCTGAAGGGCGGGCCAGCTCAGCGGCAGCGATCCGAACTCCAGCAGGGCTCGCCATTCCAGCAGGGTATACAGCCGGTGGGGAGGCCTGGCGCGGTCTCTGGTCGCGGGCCGGGGCGGACGTTTCGACGATGCTGCAAGCAACACGGGGCGGAAGCCTACTCGAAAGCCCTCGAATCCGCATCCTGATCCGTACGTAACGTGACGCTGTTCTTGACCTTTCCGGCGCGCCGTGCTGGGCCGCGTCATGCTAGGATGCGCGGCTTTCCGGATCCGGGCGCTGCTTGCCCCGGGGCGTCGCCGGCCGGCGGCGTCCCAGTCGTCGGCACCCCAGTGGAACGAGCGGAGTACAAGTCGATGCCGGTCATCACGCTGCCGGATGGCAGCCAACGCAGTTTCGACCAGCCCGTCACCGTCGCCGCGGTGGCGGCGAGCATCGGTGCGGGTCTCGCGCGGGCGGCACTGGCGGGCGACGTCGACGGCAAGCTGGTGGACACCTCGTACGAGATCGCGGCCGACGCAAGGCTCAGGATCATCACGGCGCGCGATCCTGAAGGCCTCGAGGTCATCAGGCATTCCACCGCACACCTGCTGGCGCAGGCCGTGCAGTCGATCTACCCGGACGCACAGGTGACCATCGGCCCGGTGATCGACGACGGCTTCTACTACGATTTCGCGTTCAAGCGTCCGTTCACGCCGGAAGACCTCGAGAAGTTCGAGGCCCGGATGAAGGAACTCGCCGTGGCCGACCTGCCGGTGCACCGGCGGCTCATGCCGCGCGACGAGGCAGCCGCTCATTTCCGCGCGATCGGCGAGCACTACAAGGCCGAGATCATCGAGTCCATCCCGGCGGGCGAGGACATCTCGCTGTACGGCCAGGGTGCCTGGGAGGATCTCTGTCGAGGACCGCACGTTCCGAGCACCGGCAAGCTCGGCGCCTTCAAGCTGATGAAGCTCGCCGGCGCCTACTGGCGTGGCGATTCGAACAACGAGATGCTCCAGCGCGTCTACGGCACCGCCTGGCCCGACGAGAAGCAGCTCAAGGCCTACCTGTTGCGCCTGGAGGAGGCCGAGAAGCGCGACCACCGCCGGTTGGGGCGCGAACTCGCACTGTTCCACCAGCAGGAAGAGGCGGTCGGCAGTGTCTTCTGGCATCCGAAGGGTCACACACTGTGGCGGACCATCGAGCGCTACGTGCGCGAGCGGGTCGAGGATGCGGGCTACGTGGAGGTGAAGACACCGCAACTCGTGGACCGCTCGCTATGGGAGAAGTCCGGCCACTGGCAGAACTACGCGCAGCACATGTTCATCGCCGAGTCGGAGGAACGCATCCTCGCGGTCAAGCCGATGAACTGTCCCGGTCACGTGCTCATCTACAAGCAGGGGATCAAGTCCTACCGCGACCTGCCGCTCAGGATCGCCGAGTTCGGCTCGTGCCACCGCAACGAGCCCTCCGGTGCGCTGCACGGCCTGATGAGGGTGCGCGCGTTCACCCAGGACGACGGTCACATCTTCTGCACCGAGGACCAGATCACGGCGGAGACGGTCGCGTTCTGCGACTTGCTGATGAGCATGTACGCGGATTTCGGTTTCACCGACGTACACATCAAGTTCTCGGATCGTCCGCCGCAGCGCGCCGGCAGCGACGAGGTCTGGGACCAGGCCGAGTCAGCGCTGCGCGCGGCGGTGGAGGCGACCGGCCTCGACTACACCATGAACCCGGGTGAGGGCGCCTTCTATGGCCCGAAGCTCGAGTTCGTGTTGCGCGACGCAATCGGTCGCGACTGGCAGTGCGGGACGCTGCAGGTCGATTTCGTCCTGCCGGGCAGGCTCGACGCCGAGTACGTCGCCGAGGACGGGAGCCGCCGCCGGCCCGTGATGCTGCATCGGGCGGTACTCGGCTCCTTCGAGCGATTCATCGGCATCCTGATCGAGAATTACGCCGGAAAACTGCCCACCTGGCTCGCGCCGGTGCAGGCTGTGGTGATGAACATCACCTCGAATCAGGCTGAATACGCCCAACAGGCTGCGGAATTCCTTAAGAATCAGGGGGTTCGCACGGAAAGCGACTTGCGAAATGAAAAAGTCGGCTTTAAAATCCGCGAGCACACGCTAGAGCGTGTCCCGTACCTCCTCGTTGCAGGGGATCGGGAAAGGGACTCCAGGCAGTTGGCCGTGCGCACCCGATCCGGGAAGGATCTCGGCGCCATGCCCCTGGAAGAGGTGGCGGCGCGGATCGTCCGGGATGCGGCGAGCCGCGGCCGTGATTTTTCGGAGGAATAACGTATTTCAACCACGAAGCGCACGCGGCGCAATGAGGAAATTCTCGCGCCGACGTTGCGTGTCATCGATGCCGAGGGCGGCCAGGTCGGCGTCATCAGCCGCGCCGAGGCCCTGCAGATGGCCGCTGATGCGGCGATGGACCTGGTGGAGGTTTCGCCGACCGCCGAGCCACCTGTCTGCCGGATCATGGATTACGGCAAGTTCCTGTTCGAACAGAACAAGAAGGCGCACTCGGCGAAGCGTAAGCAGAAGCAGATCCAGCTGAAGGAAGTGAAGTTCCGGCCGGGCACGGAAGAGGCGGATTACCAGGTCAAGCTACGCAACCTGACCCGCTTCCTCACCGACGGGGACAAGGCCAAGGTAACCCTGAGGTTCCGTGGCCGGGAGATGGCGCATACCGAACTCGGGCGCCGTCTCCTCGACCGGGTCGTTGCCGACCTTGCCGAACTCGGCGTGGTCGAACAGCGCCCGCTGATGGAGGGACGCCAGATGGTGATGGTGATCTCTCCGAAGAAGCGGTGAGCGGCGACTGAGCCACTCACCGAAAAAGTGACCGGCGGTACGCCGCCGATACGCCTCCAGCCCGCGCAAGCGGTGTGAAGAGGCAACAAAAGGAGTCGAAGATGCCCAAGTTGAAGACCAACCGGGCAGCGGCGAAGCGTTTTCGCAAGACGGCGAAAGGCTTCAAACGCGCCCAGTCCCACAGACGTCACATCCTCACCAAGAAGCCGAGCAAGCGGAAGCGCCAGCTCAGCTCGGGCGCGATGGTGCACGAGACCGATGTCGGCCGGCTCGCCCGGCTGCTTCCCCATCTCTGACCCACGCTGAAACGAGGAGAGTGACATGGCACGAGTAAAGCGCGGCGTCATTGCCGGACGCCGACACAAGAAGGTCCTGAAGAAGGCCAAGGGCTATTACAACGCCCGCCGCAAGGTCTACCGCACCGCCAAGCAGGCGGTGATCAAGGCTGGCCAGTACGCCTATGCAGGACGCCGGATCAAGAAGCGCGACTATCGCGCGCTGTGGATCCAGCGCATCAATGCCGCCGCACGCGGCTTCGAGCTGTCCTACAGCCGGATGATGAACGGCCTGAAGAAGGCCGGCATCGAGATCGACCGGAAGGCGCTCGCCGACCTGGCGGTGCACGACCTGCCGGCCTTTGGTGCCATCGCGGAGAAGGCCAAGGCAGCGCTCGCGGCGGGCTAGGGGCAAGGGCTTCGGACTGACGACGGTGCGCAGGCGCCGGATCCCAGCGGGTCCGGCGCCTGCTCGGTCCGTCAGGGAGGAGAGGCCTTGCAGGACCTCGATACGCTGATAGAGACGACGCTGCGCGAGGTCGCTGCGAGCAACGGACTCGCCGACCTCGACGCCGTACGCGTGGCGGCGCTCGGCAAGAAGGGCGTCATCACCGAACAACTGAAGAGCCTGGGCAAGCTCGCTCCCGACGAGCGTCGCGAGGCGGGCGCGCGCATCAACCGCGCCAAGGAACGGCTAATCGCCGCGATCGACGCACGCCGCGCCGAACTCGAGCAGGCTGCGCTCGCCGCCGCGCTCGCCGCCGGGTCGATCGACGTTACCCTGCCGGGCCGCGGCCAGGGCAGCGGCGGACTGCACCCGGTCACCCGCTCGCGGCTGCGACTCGAGCAGATATTCCGCCAGGCGGGTTTCGCCGTCGCCGAAGGTCCGGAGGTCGAGGACGACTTCCACAACTTCGAGGCGCTCAACATTCCCGCGGACCATCCGGCGCGGGCGATGCACGACACGTTCTATTTCCCCGACGGACGGGTGCTTCGGACCCATACCTCGCCGGTCCAGATCCGTGCGATGCAGACACAGCCGATGCCGCTTCGGATCATCGCGCCGGGCCGCGTCTACCGCTGCGACTCCGACATGACCCATACACCGATGTTCAACCAGGTCGAAGGACTGGTGGTCGACGAGCAGATCAGCTTCGCCAACCTGAAGGCGATGCTGGTGCACTTCTTCGAGCAGTTCTTCGAGCGCCCGCTGGCCCTTCGTTTCCGCCCCTCGTACTTCCCGTTCACCGAGCCCTCGGCGGAGGCCGACCTGCAATGCGTGTTCTGCGACGGCGCGGGCTGTCGCGTGTGCAAGCAGACCGGCTGGCTCGAGGTGCTCGGCTGCGGCATGGTGCACCCCAACGTCTTCAGGGCCTGCGGCATCGACCCCGACCGCTGGCAGGGCTACGCGTTCGGCATGGGAATCGACCGGCTGACGATGCTGCGCTACGGCGTCGATGACCTGCGGGCGTTCTTCGAGAACGACCTGCGGTTTCTCAGGCAGTTCAACCGGGGGTAGCGGTGAGGATCAGCAGCACCTGGCTCAGGGAGTGGGTCGACAGCGGCTGGGACGTCCCGACGCTCGCCGAGCGCCTGACCATGGCCGGGTTCGAGGTCGAGGCCGTCGAGCCGGCCGCGCCCGCTTTCGAGGGTGTCGTGACCGCGCGCATCACCGAGCGCAACGCGCACCCGGATGCGGAGAAGCTGTCCGTCTGTACGGTCGACGATGGCACCGGCGTGGCCCTGCAGGTCGTTTGCGGCGCAGCCAATGCCCGCGCCGGAATGACCGTGGCCCTGGCCCGGGTCGGCGCGCGCCTGCCCGGCGGCGTGACGATCAAGCGTGCGCGGCTGCGCGGCGTGGAGTCGGCCGGCATGCTGTGCTCGGCCCGCGAACTCGGCCTGTCGGTGGCGCACGAGGGCATCCTCGACCTGCCGCCCGGGCTCGTTCCTGGCAGCGACCTGCGCGAGGCGCTCTCGCTCGATGACTCCATTCTCGAACTGAGCCTGACCCCCAACCGTGGCGATGCGATGTCGATCTGCGGCATTGCCCGCGAGGTGGCGGCGCTGAGCGGCACGCGGCTCACGCCGCCGCACATCGAGCCCGTGGCCGCGGCCATCGGCGATCGCTTCGAGGTCCGGCTCCTCGAACCAGCGGCCTGCCCGCGATTCGCCGGTCGGGTCATCCGCGGCATCGCCGCCGATGCCGCGACCCCGCTGTGGATGACCGAGAGGCTGCGTCGTGCGGGCTTGAGGGCGATCAGCCCGGTGGTCGACGTGACCAACTACGTCATGCTGGAGCTCGGACAGCCGATGCATGCCTACGACCTGCGCCGGCTCGATCAGCGCATCGAAGTCCGCTACGCACGCCCTGGCGAGCGGCTGGTGCTGCTCGACGGCAGCGAGGTCGAGCTCGCGACCGACGTGCTCGTCATCGCCGATGCCGCCGGGCCGGTCGGCATCGCCGGCGTGATGGGTGGCGAGAAGAGCGGCATCGCGGCGGACACGAGCGACGTGTTCCTGGAGGTCGCGTTCTTCGCACCCGAGGTCATCGCCGGCCGCGCACGACGCCATGGCATGCTGACAGACGCATCACAGCGATTCGAGCGCGGCGTCGACCCGCGCCTTCAGGAGCGCGCGCTGGAGCGTGCGACACGACTGCTGGTCGAGATCGCCGGCGGCCAGCCCGGGCCTGCCGTGCTCACGCAGGATGACGCGTTCCTGCCGAAGCGGCCCGGCATCCAGCTTGCGCCCGAGCGCGTGTCGCGACTGCTCGGCGTGCACGTGCCGCGCAACGAGGTCGAGTCGATCCTGCGCCGGCTCGGCATGCAGGTCGCCGGGGCAGGGGACCGCATCGGCGTCATTCCGCCGAGCTATCGCTTCGACGTCACGTTGCCGGAAGACGTGATCGAGGACATCGCGCGCATCTATGGCTATGACGCGATCCCGGCAATCGATGCGCAGATGCCGCAGGTGCCACGGCCAGCCAGTGAGCGGCGCGTGGCCCGTGAACGCGTACTGACGGCCCTTGCGGATAGGGACTACCAGGAAGTCATCACCTACAGCTTCGTCGACCCCGCGCTCGACCGGCTGCTGGCACCCGAAGGCGACCCGCTCGGCCTCACCAATCCCATTTCCGCCGACCTCGCGGTCATGCGCCGGTCGCTCTGGCCCGGCCTCATCGGGACCCTGGTCGAGAACATGAGACGCCAACAGGACCGGGTACGACTGTTCGAACTCGGCACGCGCTTCCTGACCGGTGGCGCCGGTCTCGTTGAGCAACAGTCGCTCGCGGGCCTCGCCTGGGGAACGGCACTGCCGGAGCAGTGGGGCAGTGCGGCGCGCATGGTCGATTTCTTCGACCTGAAGGGCGATGTCGAAGCCCTGCTCCGACTGACCGGGCGCACCGACGTTCGCTTTGTCGCCGACGCCGTGTCCTGCCTGCACCCCGGACGCAGCGCACGTCTGGTTCGCGACGACGCCACGCTCGGCTGGATCGGTGAGTTGCATCCGGAGATTTGCAGAAAACTCGAATTGAGAACGGCGCCGGTCATCTTCGAACTCGATTATGTTTCGAGTTTCGACGCTCAACTACCTGATGCAGAAGAAGTATCCCGGTTTCCGGCTATCCGCCGCGACCTGGCCGTCGTGGTCGACGAAACAGTCACATTGGACGAAATCCGTGAAAGTGTTAGTTTTGCGGCCTCAGGCCTGCTGCGCGAACTACGCGTCTTCGACGTGTACCGGGGTACGGGGATAGAACCCGGTAGAAAAAGTGTCGCTTTAGGCTTGATTTTGCAGGAAACTTCTCGCACGCTTACTGACGCGGACGCAGACGCCGTGGTGGCCGCCGTCGTGGCGAGACTAAAGAATGACAGGAACGCCTCGATCAGGGACTAACGGGATGGCCTTGACCAAAGCGGAAATCGCCGAAGCGCTGTTCAACCAGCTGGGGCTGAACAAGCGCGAGGCACGGGAACTCGTGGACCTCTTTTTCGAGGAGATCCGCGCCGCGCTCGCGACCGGCGAGCAGGTGAAGCTCTCGGGCTTCGGGAACTTCGACCTGCGCGACAAGAACCAGCGGCCTGGTCGCAACCCCAAGACCGGCGAGGAGATCCCGATCTCCGCCCGGCGCGTGGTGACGTTCCGTCCCGGACAGAAACTGAAGGCCCGCGTCGAGGCATATGCTGGAACCAAGCCACAATAGCGACCTCCCGCCGATCCCGGCGAAGCGCTACTTCACCATCGGCGAAGTGAGCGAGCTGTGTGGCGTCAAGCCCCACGTGCTGCGCTACTGGGAGCAGGAGTTTCCGCAGCTGAAGCCGGTCAAGCGGCGCGGCAATCGTCGCTACTACCAGCGCCAGGACGTGATCCTGATCCGCCAGATCCGTGGCCTGCTGTACGACGAGGGCTTCACCATCGGTGGCGCGCGCAACCGGCTGGAGGGCGACGAGGCCCGCGAGGACGTCTCACAGAGCCAGCAGGTGATCCGGCAGGTGCGGGCCGAACTCGAGGACATCCTCAAGATGCTGCGCCGCTGAGGCGCGTTCGCCCAGGGCGGGCCGGCATCGGCTATCATTGCACCGCGCGGGCCCGATGACCCCAGCCGCGCGGAAGGTTCTCTCCGGTCGGAGCGTGGCGCAGCCTGGTAGCGCACTTGCATGGGGTGCAAGGGGTCCCGAGTTCGAATCTCGGCGCTCCGACCAACCATCTTTCCCGGGCGACCCGGCAGCGTGCTTCGGCGCAGCTCACCGTGTCGTTTGCTGACCTGAAGCGCGCTCCTCATCCTGCGAGCGCTCGCGCCTGATCACCAGCACGACCTGGGCGAATGCGGCGCACATGAAGACGATGAACGCCGCCATCAGGAAAACGAGGCCGCCGGCGAGGCGATAGCCCTCGTACAGTCCGCCCGCCACGCCGAGCGGCGTAATGATCAACAGCAGCGGCTTGCCGATCTTCATCGGCGCGCAGCATAACGGCTGCGCGTCGAGGGTCAAGCACACTCGCCCAAAGCTCACTGCCGTCGCGACCACCTCACGTTGGTACCCGTCCTGTTGTCGCCGGCGACCCCTCGGTTTTGTGCAGTGCAACTGCCAACAACGCGCATTGTATACACATTAGTGATCACTGATATTTCCGCCACCAGCAGGCCACATGCCGGGCGCCATGAAAGTCTTGTTCGATCACGCCACACGACTTGCAGAGCGCAGCTGGATGGGCCGGTCCGGGGACGGACTGGCCCGTTTCATCGGTGGAAACAGAGGGAGTTGCTAATGAATGCGCCAAGACTCGGAGGAGTCCGGCTCGCCGCATTGCTGTCCGTCGCGGTGCTCGCGCTCGGACTGGGTGGCTGTAGCGGTGACGATGGACAGGACGGCATGGATGGTACGCCGGGAACACCGGGCACGGCGGGCGACCCAGGTATCAGTTGCTGGGACCTCAACGAGAACGGCGTCAAGGACCTGCCCGACGAGGACCTCGACGGCAATGGCGTGGTCGACGTCGACGATTGCCGTGCGCCGAACGGCAGCTACAACCCGGCGGGCCTGCACAAGGGCTACTTCCAGGAGAACGCGTACGAGGGGACGCAGTCCTGCCTCAACTGCCACGGCAAGATGGCGGACGAGATCCTAGAGACCGGCCACTGGAACTGGGCCGGGCTGGCATCGAACATCGAGGGCTTCGAGGCCGAGATCCACGGCAAGGTCGACATCATCAACAATTTCTGCATCGCGGTCCCATCGAACGAGGGCCGCTGCACCCAGTGCCACATCGGCTACAACTACGCCGACAAGACCTATGACTTCAGCGATCCGGGCAACATCGACTGCCTGGCCTGCCACGACCAGACGGGCACCTACAAGAAGGCTGCGCCGTCAGCCGGCCTGCCCGATCCGTCGGTGGACCTGACCCTGGTCGCGCAGAGCGTAGCCGAGAACGGCGGTGTGCCGACCCGGAAGGCGTGCCTGTTCTGCCATGCCGGTGCGGGTGGTGGCGACAACGTCAAGCACGGCGACCTGTCCAACGACCTCATTGCCACGACCCGTGAATATGACGTCCACATGGGCACGGATGGCGGCAACATGAGCTGCGTCGACTGCCACGACGTCAAGCGCGATGCGGACGGCAAGGCCATTTCCCACGGCATCGGCGGCATGCCCTACCACTCGGTGGAAGAGGGCAACATGAAATCCTGCGAGGACTGCCACGGCAATGCGGCGGGCATCCATGCCGGCACCACGGCGCAGAACATCGTCACCACGCATGCGACGCTGGCTTGTCAGGTGTGTCACATCCCGGCGATTTCCCGCAAGTTCGCGACCAAGGTCGAGTGGTACTGGGCCGACGCCGGCCAGGACATCTCGCCGATCCCGGTCGACCCGGATACCGGCATGGCGCTCTACGACAAGATGAAGGGCAGCTTCGTCTGGAAGAAGAACGTGCGGCCGGCCCTGCGCTATTCCGATGGAAAGTGGAACAAGGCGATGATCGGCGTGAACGACACGTTCCCCGCCAGCGCGCCTGCCGACCTCGCCTCGCCCTCAGCGGACCGCTTCACGCCCGGTGCAAAGATCTACACCTACAAGCTGATGGTCGGCAACCAGCCCGCCGCGTATGACGCGAACAGCGATACGTACAAGTTCATCGTGCCGCACCTGTTCGGCCTCAAGGGTGGACCGAATCCGTACTGGTCGAAGTACGACTGGGACCTCGCGCTGCAGGACGGTGCACTGTATACGGGCCAGCAGTACACGCCGGGCAGCTACCAGTTTGCCGACACGACCATGCTGCTCTCGGTGAACCACGAGGTCGCGCCGAAGGAACAGGCACTCGGCCTCAACAACGACTGCACGGATTGCCACGGCCTCGGGCAGATCGACTGGGTGGCGCTCGGTTGCACCGACGACCCGTTGCTCCCGGGCACCTGCCCATAACCGTCTGCAAGGACGCATGACCCGGCGCCCGCGTCCATGACGCGGGCGCCTCTTTTTCCGGGCGCTGTCTTCATGCTACGGCGCATGTCCAGTACCGGGCATCCTGCCCGCGCCCCGGCAGGGCGGGTAGACTGCCGGGCATGAGAATCGCGATCGTCGGTGCCGGGATCAGCGGCCTGTCCACTGCCTTCTATCTCCACCGCGCTCGACCCGGCTGGGACATCACGATCTTCGACGCGGGCCGTGAGCCAGGCGGCACGATGCAGACGGTCGACGTGCAGGGATTCCGATTCGAGGGCGGTGGCAATGGCTTCCTGACCAGCAAGCCCGATACGCTGAGGCTGGTCGAGGACAGCGGCGCCGCGAGCCTGCTGATGCCGAGTTCAGACCTGGCCCGCCGGCGGTTCATCTTCGACGGGGCGATGCACCCTCTGCCGGAGTCGCCGCCCGCCTTCCTGAAGACCCGACTGCTCGGCTGGCCGCAGAAGCTGCGGGTCGCCGCGGAACTGCTGGTGCCGCCACGCCGTGATGAGGGCGAGGAGACCCTGCAGCAGTTCGGCTACCGCCGTGTCGGCAAGGGCCTGACCGACGTCTTCCTCGATGCGATGACGGCAGGAATATACGGCACGACGCCGTCGAGGATATCCGTCAACGCCGCCTTCCCGCTGGTCGTGCAACTCGAACGCGAGCACGGCGGCCTGTTCAAGGGCATGCTGGCCCGGCGCCGCAGGGAGGCCGGGCCCGGTGGCATCCTGATGAGCTTCACGGGTGGCGTCAGCACCTTCACACGCCACCTGCAGGACACCATTCGCGGCGAGTGGCGTCCAGGGGAACCTGTCAGGGCGATCGGGCGCGACGGTGGCGCCTGGCGCGTCGAGTCGGAGCAGTCATCGGCGCGGTTCGACCAGGTGGTCGTCGCTGCCCAGGCGCATGCCGCGGCGCCCATGTTCGAGGCCACGGACCCGGAGCTGGCGCTGCTTCTGCGCGCCGTCGAGTACACGCCGATCGCAGTGGTCGGGCTTGGCTTCAGGTCGCTCGAGCACCCACTCGACGGTTTCGGTGTGCTCACGACCACCCGCGCGCGCCAGCCGGTCCTCGGCATCCTGTGGGACTCGAGCATCTTCCCCGATCGCGCGCCGGACGGGTGCAAGTCGCTGCGCGTCATGCTGGGCGGGCAACGCAACCCGGAACTCGTCGACCAGGACCCGGCCGGTCTGGTCGAGACGGCGCGGCGTGGTGTAGAGCGGATCATGGGCATCACCTGTGATCCCGACGTCACGTTCACGCGCCGTTGGGACCGCGGCATCCCGCACTACGTCGTGGGTCACCTCGCACGCGTCGACGCGATCTTCGAGCGCGCGCGCAAGCTGCCCGGCCTGCACCTGGTCTGCAACGCGTATCATGGCATCGCCATGAACGACTGCTGCCGCAACGGGCGGCAACTCGCCGAACGCATGGCGGAGGCCGGCTGATGGCACGCGCGATCCAGTTCCTGCTGCTCCTGGTGCTACTGTTTGCCGTATGGCGGCTGCTGCGCGCGCGCAAGGATCGCTGAACGACCCGGGAGACCAAAGTCTGCTTGCAGGCACACCCGCCGCCGGCCCTATGATGGCTCGAGGCTGCAAGCCTACGGACGGCGCAAGGGGGGAAGCATGAGAGGCAAGGGCAGGCTGGCCTATGTGACAGGCGG
Source organism: uncultured Steroidobacteraceae bacterium (assembly GCA_964638185.1). Lineage (GTDB taxonomy): Bacteria > Pseudomonadota > Gammaproteobacteria > Steroidobacterales > Steroidobacteraceae > SG8-30. The sequence continues at coordinate 15,054 of CAZXAS010000004.1, forward strand.
CATGGGCGGCATCGGCACCGCGATTACGCGGCGCCTGTGCCAGGACGGTTACCGGGTCGTCGCCGGGTGCGGGCCGGGGTCCGGCCGGCGCCAGCGCTGGCTCGCCGAGATGCGGGAGTCGGGGTGCGAGGTCTTCGCCTCCGAGGGCAATGTCGCGGACTGGGACTCGACCAAGGCCGCATTCGATGCGGTCAAGGCCGAGCACGGCCCGATCGACGTGCTGGTGAACAATGCCGGCATCACGCGGGACGTCACCTTCCGCAAGATGACGTCCGAGCAGTGGCACCTCGTCATCGAGACCAACCTCAACAGCCTGTTCCACGTCACCAAGCAGGTGATCGACGACATGCTCGACCGTGGCTGGGGCCGCATCATCAACATCTCGTCGGTCAACGGGCAGAAAGGCCAGCGCGGACAGACCAACTACTCGACGGCCAAGGCCGGCATCCACGGGTTCACCATGGCGCTGGCGCAGGAAGTGGCGAACAAGGGAGTCACGGTCAACACCGTCTCGCCGGGCTACATCGGCACCGAGATGGTCCGTGCGGTGAAGCCGGAGGTGCTGGAGAAGATCGTTGCGACCATCCCGGTGGGACGCCTCGGCGAGCCCGAGGAGATCGCCGCGATGGTCGCATGGCTCGCGTCCGACGAATCGGCCTTCGCCACCGGTGCCGATTTCTCGTTGAACGGCGGCCTGCACATGAGCTGAGCTCAGGTCCAGCGCGTCTCCGACAACGGCAGGCGCCTGGCCGGGCGGCCCGTGAGCGCAAAGAGCGCATTGGCGACGGCCGGCGCCGTGGGCGGCAACGGCGGCTCACCGACACCACCCATGGCCTCGCCGGACTCGATGATGACGCTCTCGATCTTCGCCGGGGCATCGGCCATCCGCAGCAGCGGATAGGTGTCGAAGTTCGTGTTCACGGCAGCGCCACCGGAGACCGCCACGGCTTCGCCCATTGCGGCGGACAGACCCATCACGATGCCGCCCTCGATCTGTGACTGCACGCCGTCTGGAAGCACTACCGCGCCGCAGTCCAGCACACACACCACGCGGTGCACCCGCGGCCGGCCGTCCTCCAGGGACACCTCGGCGACCTGGGCGCACAGCGAGCCGTAGCTCTCGACGAATGCCATGCCGCGGGCGCGGCCCTCGGCCAGCGGCGTACCCCACCCGGATTCGCGCGCCACCGTATCGATGACACGCAAGGCGCGCGGGTCGTGCGACAGCAGTTCGCGCCGCAGTTCATACGGATCCCGTCCGGCGAACTTCGCCAGCTCGTCCAGGAAGCACTCCATGAAGTAGCCGTTCTGCGTGGCGCCGACAGAGCGCCAGGGCGCCAGCGGCACGGGCAGGTCCACGCGCACCCAGTCGACCCGGAACGCCCCCGGCCGGTAGCGCGAATCGCGCAGGGTCTGTACCGACGAGCCGTCGAGTTCGCCGGCCGGAAGGCCGCGGGCGCCGAACGAGTTCGTCAGCGAGGGCCCGCAGGTGCGCACGTGCAGGGCGGTGACCTTGCCCTTCTCGTCGACGGCAGCGCGCAGGCGCGCGGCCTGGGCGGGCCGATACCAGCCCTGGCCGAACTCGTCTTCGCGCCTCCAGAAGAATTTCACGGGCCGGCCGACTGCGACCGCGGTCTCGACTGCACCCGCCACGCCATCCGCGCCGAGCCGCCGCCCGAAGCCGCCACCGAGCATGGTGGTGTGGACCCGCACGCGGTCGGGATCGATGCCGGCGGCGGTCGCGGCGGCCACCCGGTACCGGTCCTGGGCCTGCGACGGGGCCCACAGGTGCAGCACCCCGTCCGCGTCGAGCTCGACGGTGCAGGTCCACGGCTCCATCGGCGCATGCGCGAGGAAGGGCGCCTCGTAGTCGGCACTGAGCGTCCGTTCGGCGCTGGCAATCGCGGCGATCGCATCGGCGTCGCTGCGCGCTTCGATGGCGTCGTCGTCACGGTCGAGGCCGGCACGCATGCGGGTGGAGATCACTCCCGAGTCGAGCTTCTCGTGTCCGGTCGGCTTGAACTCGATTCGCAGCGCCTCGGCGCCCTGTATGGCGGCCCAGCTGTGGTCGGCGACCACCGAGGCGCCACCCGGGATGCGAACGACCCGTCGTACACCCGCGACGGCCAGGGCCGGCGCCTCGTCGATGGCCTCGACCTCGGCGCCGAATACCGGCGCGAGGCGGGCGCAGGCGTAGAGCATCCCCGGTCGCACGATGTCGGAGGCGAAGACCGGCTCGCCGCGTATCTTGGCTGGAAGGTCCACGCGCGGAACGCGCGAAGGATCCGCCTGACCGGTACGACGTGGCCGGGGCGTGGCATCGGCAGGCGGCTCGAGCTGGCTCGCAGCGGCGGCCAGCGCCCCGATGCCGATGGCGCGCTGCGTCGCCGCATGCTTGACCCATCCACCCTCCAGGGTCAGTTCGTCTGCACGCAGGTTCCACTCGGCTGCTGCACTGGCGAGGAGCATCGCGCGCGCCTGCGCGGCGACCTTGCGCAGCGGTTCGTACCAGGCGCGCATGCCCCAGGACCCGCCCGAGGACATCGATCCGTTGCGCCGGAACGGGTCGGCAGGCTCGGCCGTCTCCACCCGGATTCGCGCGATGTCGACACCGAGTTCCTCGGCGATGACCAGCGCGTGCCCGGTGTGGGTTCCCTGTCCCATCTCCGTGGTGGGCGAGCGCAGGGTCACACTGCCGTCCGTGCCGATCACCAGGAACGCGGTGAGCATCGCACCGCGGGGGGCTTCACCGGGTGCGGCGGCCTGCGGCGATCCGCGGACGGTGAAGGCCAGCACCAGGCCGCCGGACCCCGCCAGGAACTGTCGACGGGTGATCATGAGCGGGTCCTCCGCTCCCGCCCGATCACGGCGGCGCGGCGAACCGCCGCCTCGATCCGCGGGTAGGTGCCGCAGCGGCACAGGTTGCCGTTCATGCCGGCCCGGATGTCGTCATCGCTGGGATCCGGGTTACGTTCCAGCAGCGCCACGGCCTGCATGATCTGTCCGGTCTGGCAATAGCCGCACTGCGGGACCTGCAGTTCTTCCCAGGCCTGCTGCGCCGGGTGCGACCCGCCGAGCCCCTCGATCGTGGTGACGTTGCCTCCGGCTGCTGCCTTCAACGGAATCACACAGGAGCGAACGGCCCTGCCGTTCAGATGAACGGTGCAGGTTCCGCACTGCGCGATGCCACAGCTGTACTTCGCACCGTACAGGCCGAGCAGGTCCCGGAGGGCCCACAGCAGCGGCATCGAAGGATCCGCGTCGAGCTGCCGCAGTTCACCGTTCACGGTGATGGAGAGCTTCATGTGCGCCTCGCGAGCATGGGGGTGATCCCAAGGGTGGCCGGTCGACACCGTAGATTCACGCATGACCGGCGAGCACGTACCTCCGAGACTGTCTTCGTCAGGTCCGCGTCCGGCGGTTTCCAGGCCATCGGTCCGGCCATGCACTGGACAACGCATTGCCTGCGGCGCCCACATCCGGCTGCGGGGCCACGGTCCGACGCTCAACGCCGCCCCTGCGGACGCCGAAATGGAGACCAATGCTCCGCGTAGAGGGGTGGTGAGTATGCGCGTGTTCATGAATCGGCAGGAGGCGGGACGGGCGCTCGCCCTGGCGTTGGGGCGTCATGCGGGCCAGGACGCAGTGGTGGTCGGCCTGCCACGCGGTGGTGTGCCGGTGGCGGGCGAAGTCGCGCGGGAACTCGGCGCCGAACTCGACGTATTCGTGGTGCGCAAGCTCGGCATGCCCGGGCAACCGGAGCTCGCCATGGGCGCGATCGCCTCCGGCGGAGTGATGGTGCTGAACGAGGACGTGCTGGCGCTGCTCGGCGACCGGCAGGACGCGCTGCGCCGGGTCGAGGAGCGCGAACGTCAGGTGCTCGCTGACCGGGAACGGCTCTATCGCGGCAGGCGGCCGGCGGCGCGGCTCGCGGGCCGCACGGTGATCGTCGTGGATGACGGCCTGGCTACGGGTGCGTCGATGAAGGCCGCGGTCGAGGCGATCAGGCGCCAAGGCGCGAGCCGTGTGGTCGTCGCCGTACCCGTCGGGCCGCCGGAGTCGGTCGCCATGTTGCGTGGCGTGGCCGACGAGGTCGTATGCCTGCAGACTCCGCGGAGCTTCACTGCGGTTGGCGCGTGGTACGACGATTTCTCGCAGACGACCGACGAAGAGGTCACCGCGCTGCTCGACGCCGCCGGACCCGCCGGCTGAGCGATCAGCCCGGCGGCTCGACGCCGGGTGCGAAGGGCCCGGGCTGCGATTCCAGTGACGCCAGGGTCGTTGGCGTCGGCCGATAGCGCTCGATGAACGCCGCCGGCATGCGTCGGGGCTTGCCGCTGTCGAGGTCGACACAGACATAGTGCAGCAGGGCCCTGAGCAGGGTGCGGCCGTCGGCCGGTCGCATGACCTGGAAGCGACGGTCGACGCGCAGACGGCCGTCACTCCTCAGGATCCAGGTCGCGACCTCGACCCGGTCCCCGGCAAACGCCGGGGCAAGGTAGTTGATCTGCGTGCGCCAGACCACCATCCCGCGCCTGCCTGCGGTGCAGGAATCGGGCGGCAGCCCCAGCGCGGCGGAGTGCGACCACGCCGCCTGGTCGAGCCAACGGACGTAGACGGCATTGTTGACGTGGCCGTAGGCGTCGATATCGTCGCTCGCAGCGACGATCGAGTGCAGGTGCGGGTCCGGCAGGTCCCAGTCGATCATGCGCGGGCGCGGGTCCCGATCAACGGTGAAGCAGGTTCATGACCAGCCGGAACAGCTTTCCATAGGGCGGGCGCAGCAGCACCGAACCACTCAGCCGGCCGTCGTAGTACACCGACTTCGGCGTCGAGAAGGTCCGGAACCCCTCAAGGCCGTGATACTGGCCCATTCCGCTCGGACCGACGCCACCGAATGGCAGGTTGTCCTGCGCGACGTGAAACAACGTGTTGTTGACCGTGACACCGCCCGCGACCGTCTCGCGCAGCACCCGGTCACGGGTCGCCCCGCCCCCGAAGAAGTACAGGGCCAGTGGCCGCGGTCGCGCGTTGACGTAGCGGATCGCCTCGTCGAGATCGCGATAGGGGACGACAGGCAGCAGCGGACCGAAGATCTCGTCCTGCATGACGCGCATGTCGTCCGTGACGCCGGTGATCGCGACCGGCGACAGCCGGCGCCTGGCTGGCAGCGTGGCATCCTCGTGCAAGGCATGCAGCGTCGCGCCTTTCGCACGGGCGTCGTCGAGATACTGCTGCAGCCGGGTGAACTGCCGTTCGTTCACGATCGACGTGTACTGTTCGTTGTCGACGAGCGACGGATAGAAATCCTTCGCCGCCTGCCCGCACGACGCGACGAAGCGCTCCACCGCCCCGGCCGGCACGAGCGTGTAGTCGGGGGCGACACAGGTCTGGCCGGCGTTCGCGAGCTTGCCGAGCATGATGCGTCGCGCAGCCTCGTCCAGATCGAAGTCGTCGGTGACGATCGCGGGCGACTTGCCGCCGAGCTCGAGCGTGACCGGCGTGAGATTGGCGCTCGCAAGGCGCATCACTTCGCGCCCGATCCTCGTCGAACCCGTGAACAGGAGGTGATCGAAGGGCAGGCCGGCGAAATGCTGTGCCACCTCGACCTCGCCATTGAGCACGCAGACCTCGTCGATGCTGAACGCCTCGGCGATCACGCGCGCGAACAGTTCGCCGAAGCGCGGCGTGGACTCCGACATCTTGATCATCACGCGATTGCCGGCCGCAAGCGCCGCAGTGAGCGGCCCGACTGCCAGGTACAGGGGATAGTTCCAGGGGACGATGACCCCGACGACGCCAAGTGGCTGGTACAGGATGCGGGCACGTCCGGGCAGGCTCCACCAGGCCACGGCACGCCGCTCCGGTTTCATCCAGCGGCGCAGGTGGCTGCGGGCGTGGCGGATGCCTTCGAGACTCACGAACTGTTCGAGCAGCAGCGTCTCTTCGTGTGCCCGGTGACCGAAGTCGGCCGAGATCGCCTCGCGGATGGCCTGTTCATGACGCCGCAGCGCCTGCTCCAGGCGATCGAGGCGTTCGCGCCGGGTCGCCGCAGACGGGTACGGTTCGGCGGAGGCCGCGCGGCGCTGGGCCTCGAAGGCGCGGTCCACGGCCGCCGTATCGGTGGCGGCGATGATCGGGGCAATTCGTTCCGCAGCCATGACTCGCTACTCCGCGTCCGGTGTCGTCGGAGACCAGTATGCGGCCCGCGCGCGCCGCGCGCACGTCCCGGGCGTCATTCGATCGGAAGCTCGGTGGTGCGGCGCACGACCCTGAGCGCGAAACTCGACTGCACGCGCGCGACGCCGGGCAGGCGTGTCAGGTGCTGGCTGTGCAGCCGCTCGAAATCCGCGGCATCGCGACAGGCGAGGCGCACGAGGTAGTCGGACTCGCCCGTCATCAGATAGCACTCCATGACCTCCGGGACGCGCTTCACCGCCTGCTCGAACGCCAGCAGGTCGTTCTGGTCCTGGCGATGCAGGGTGATGCTCACGAACACATTGGTCGGGAAGCCGGTCTTCTGCGCATTGAGCAGCGCCACGTACCTGCTGATCTGGCCACCGTCCTCGAGCGAGCGCACGCGCCGCAGCGTCGCCGACTCCGACAGGTGCACGCGCTGCGCCAGTTCGACGTTGCTGAGGCGGCCGTCGCGCTGCAACTCGCGCAGGATTGCGGTGTCAGTCTTGTCCATGAGGACAGGATCTTGCGCCAATGACTCATTCGACGCAATCTCATGCGTTCCGGGCCCCGTACCGACGCGCCAAAGCAAGGCTCTTTCCTGGGGCTCGCCGTAACGTGTCTGGCAGTACACGCGGCGACACGCGTTCAAGGAGGGGGGAGTCATGAAGGTCGGCTGTCCGAAGGAAATCAAGGTCCATGAGTACCGGGTGGGCCTCGTCCCGGCCGGCGTGCGCGAACTGGTGGCGGATGGCCACGAGGTGTTCGTCGAGACCTGCGCCGGCGTCGGCATCGGTATCGAGGACGCGGCCTATCGTTCTGCCGGCGCGCAGATCCTGCCGGATGCGCCTGCGGTGTTCGACACCGCCGAGATGATCATCAAGGTCAAGGAGCCGCAGCTCGCGGAATGCGCCATGCTGCGCGAGGGCCAGGTGCTGTTCACCTACCTGCACCTCGCCGCCGATCCGGAGCAGGCGGCCGCGCTGGTGAAGTCGGGCTGCACCGCGATCGCATACGAAACGGTCTCGGCGCGTGACGGCTCGCTGCCATTGCTCACGCCGATGAGCGAGGTGGCCGGCCGCATGTCCATCCAGGTGGGCGCGACCGCGCTGCAGAAGGCCTACGGCGGCTTCGGCGTGCTGCTCGGCGGCGTGCCCGGCGTGCAGCCGGCGCGTGTCGTGATCCTGGGCGGCGGTGTTTCGGGCACCAACGCGGCGCAGATGGCGGTCGGGCTCGGGGCCCAGGTCACGATCGTCGACCGCTCGCTCAAGCGCCTTCGCGAACTCGACGTGCAGTTCGGCAACGCGATCCAGACGGCCTATTCCACCGTGGAGACCATCGAGAGGCTGGTGACGCAGTCCGATCTCGTCATCGGGGCGGTCCTGGTCGCCGGCGCCGCGGCGCCGAAGCTGGTCAGCCGCGAGATGGTGACCCGGATGGAGAAGGGTGGGGTGCTGGTGGACATCTCCATCGACCAGGGCGGCTGTTTCGAGACCAGCCGTCCGACGACGCACGCCGAGCCCACCTACAACGTCGACGGCGTGATCCACTACTGCGTGACCAACATGCCGGGCGCGGTACCACGGACCTCGACCTTCGCGCTGACCAACGCGACGCTGCCCTACGTCAAGGCGCTCGCCGGGCAGGGCTGGCGGGCGGCGCTCGCCCGGGACCCGGGTTTCGCCAATGGCCTCAACGTCCATGCCGGCAGCGTCACGCACGAGGCCGTCGCGCGCGACCTGGGCTATGCGTTCACGCCCGTGATGCTCTGAGCGGCGCTGCACGCGTCGGCGCCGGGCATCTCGAATCGCGCGAGGTGCTGCGCCGCCGTGGGGGCTAGACTGCGTCCACCCGGTTGGCAGCGAGCAGGTCCATGGCGACGTCCGATCCGATCGAACTCCTGGCGAAGTGGCTCGAGGAGGCGCGTGCCGGCGAGCCCAACGATCCGGAAGCCGCGGCGCTCGCCACGGCCGATGCCAGCGGCGCACCGTCGGTGCGGATGGTGCTGGTGAAGCAGATCGATTCGGCCGGTCTCGTCTTCTACACCAACCTCGGCAGCCGCAAGGCACGCGATCTCACGGACAACCCGCGTGCCGCGCTGTGCCTGCACTGGAAGTCCCTCAATCGCCAGGTCCGGGTGGAGGGACCGGTCGAGCTGGTCTCCGCTGCCGAGGCAGACGCCTATTTCGCCTCCCGCGCGCGCGACTCGCGTATCGGGGCATGGGCCTCGCGCCAGTCGCAGGTGATGACCGGGCGCTTCGAACTCGAGAAGCGCGTGGCCGAGTACGTCCTCAAGTATCCGCTTGGGGAGGTACCGCGTCCGCCCCACTGGTCGGGCTATCGGCTGCGCCCGGACCGCATCGAGTTCTGGCAGCAGAAGCCGTTCCGCCTGCACGAACGCGTGCTCTACCGGCGCGACGGCCAGGGCTGGCGTACGGAGCTGCTCTTTCCCTGAGCCGGGCCCGGCCTGCCCACGCCCCCTTTCGCCGGCCTGGCGGACGACCCGGTTACCAGCCGCCGTCTGGAAAATCGATGGTGCTGCGGTCGAGCGACCGGACCAGCGCCAGCTGTGGCGCGGTTCGCGGCAGCTCATAGCGGAAGAAGTACCGGCAGGCGGCGAGCTTGCCCTCGAGGAAGCCGCGATCCGCGGCACTGGCCACAGCCAGGGCGCGAACCGCCGCTACCGCCTGTGCCAGCCAGCGCCACGCCACGGTGACCTGGCCGAACGCCTCGAGGTAGTGGGTGGCATTCGCCAACGCGCTGTCGATGGCTCCTGTGCCGGCCGCGGCCAGCACCTCCCGCGTCGTCCGTTCGACGTCGGCGAGCGCGGCGCCGAGGGCGGCAGCCTCGTCGGCGAGCCCATCCACCGACCGCGCCACCTCGATGGTCTCCAGCATGCGCCGAGCGAGTTCCGCGAGCGCCGCGCCACCATGCATCGAGACCTTGCGGCCGAGCAGGTCGAGCCCATGGATGCCGTAAGTCCCCTCGTGAATGTGGTTCAGCCGATTGTCGCGATACAGTCGCTCGACCGGATAGTCGCGCGTATAGCCATAGCCACCGAGCACCTGGATGGCGAGCTTGTTGGCTTCGAGGCAGAACTCGGAGGGCCAGGACTTGGCGACCGGCGTCAGCAACTCGAGCAGCAGGCCGAGTCGTTCGCGCTCGGCGTCAGTCGTCGCCGTCGCGATGTCGTCGACCAGCCGGGCGCAGTACAGCACCAGCGCGAGGCCGCCCTCGACCCAGGCCTTCTGCGCAAGCAGCATGCGCCGGACATCGGCGTGGCGGATGATGGGCACGGGCATGCTGCCCGGGTCCTTGTCGCCCAGCGCCCGGCCCTGGGGACGCCCGCGAGCATACTCGAGGGCATGCAGGTAACCGGCGAACCCCAGGCCGACGGCGCACACGCCGACGCCGATGCGCGCCTCGTTCATCATCTGGAACATGTAGCCGAGCCCGTGGTGCTCGCGACCGACCAGGTATCCGCGGCAGTCGCCGCGCTCGCCGAAGGCCAGCACCGTGTTGACCGTGCCGCGCCAGCCCATCTTGTGATTGAGGCCGACGAGCCGCACATCGTTGCGGTTGCCCACCGTGCCATCGTCGGCGACATGGTGACGAGGCACGATGAACAACGAGATTCCCTTGACGCCCGGAGGCCCGCCCGGGACCTTGGCGAGGACCAGGTGGACGATGTTCTCGGCGAGGGCGTGGTCGCCGCCGGAGATCCACATCTTGCTGCCGCTCAGGAGGTAGTGGCCCTGCGGCTGCCTGACCGCCTGCGTGCGGATGTCGGTGAGCGACGAGCCGGCCTGCGTTTCCGACAGGCACATCGTCCCGAAGAAGCGGCCCTGCAGCATCGGCACGGCGTACCGGCGCTTCTGTTCCTCGGTGCCGAAGTGCAACACGAGGTTGGCGGCCCCGGCGGCCAGCATCGCATAGGCATGGAAGCCGACATGGGCGCCCGCGAACAGCGCACTGCAGGCCTGCGTGACCGTACAGGGAAGCTGCAGTCCGCCCAATTCGGTGTCGAAGGGCGCCGCGATGAAGCCGGCCTCGCTCAAGGCTGCGAGCGCTGCCCGCGTCTCGGCGAACATCTCGACGCCGCCGTCGACGAAGCGTGGCTCTTCGACATCGGAGCGGGCGGCGTAGGGGAGGAATCGCTCCTCGGCGACCCGCCGCGCGGACTCGATCACCTCGTCGAACACCGCACGGTCATGGTCCGCGAAGCGTTCGCGATGGCACAGTTCCTGGGCACCCAGGACGTCATGGAGCTGGAAATCCAGTTCGCGACGAGGGATCAGCATGCGTTGCTCCGGGCGGATTGTCCTGGCAATTCTACCGACAGGGCGGTACCGCGATCCGCCGTCCGTTCGTCGCATGCGCGCGCGCGGCGACGCACTTGACTTCGTGCGGGCGGCAGTGGACAAAGGACGCCCCTCGTGGCGGCGGCCGGCGACCCGGCAACGCCGGCCCGGCAGACCCGACGAACCCCTGGGAGCGACTCATGGCGGACGACAGCTTCAACCTGCATGGCCGCATCGCGGTGGTGACCGGCGCGAGCCGCGGCATCGGGCGTTCCATCGCCCACGAGCTCGCCGCGCACGGCGCGACCGTGGTCGTCAGCAGCCGCAAGGTCGAGGCCTGCCAGGCCGTCGTCGACGAGATCCAGGCCGCCGGCGGCAAAGCGGACGCGGCCGCCTGCCACATCGGCGAGCCGGACAGCATCAGCGCCATGATCCAGGGCGTTGAGTCGCGCCACGGCCGCATCGACATCCTGGTCAACAATGCCGCGGCGAATCCGTACTTCGGCCCGGCGCTCGACATGGACCTCGCCGCATTCGCCAAGACCGTCGACGTCAATGTGCGCGGCTACTTCTGGGCCTCGGTCGAAGCTGGACGGCGCATGCGCGCCCAGGGCCGCGGCGCCATCGTCAACGTCGCCTCGGTCAACGGCGTACGCCCGATGGAAGGCCAGGCCGTGTACTCGATGACCAAGGCCGCGATCATCAACATGACCCAGGGCCTCGCCAAGGAGTGTGGCCGCTTCGGCATCCGGGTCAACGCGCTCCTGCCTGGCATCACTGAGACGAAGTTTGCTTCGGCCCTGCACGAGGATGCGCGTACACGGACGATGGTCGAGCGACTGCTGCCGCTCGGGCGAATCGCCCAGCCCGGGGAAATGGCGGGTGCGGTGCTGTACCTGGTCTCGGACGCGGCGTCCTACACCACCGGCTCGTGCATCACGGTGGACGGCGGCTGGCTGGCGTGAACCGGTGCCGGCATGTGCTCGCGCCCGGCGGGCCGGCGGCGCGGCGATGAGCTCGCTGTACCTGGTGCGCCATGGACAGGCGAGCTTCGGCAGCGACGACTACGACCGGTTGTCGGCCCTGGGCCGCGAGCAGTGCGAACGGCTCGCCCGTCACTGGAGCGGGCTTGCGCGCGCCACACCGCTCGTCTACAGCGGCGCACTCAGGCGCCAGCGCGACTCCGCGGCCGCCTTTGCCGCAGGCCTTGCGCCGAGCGGTCAGTGTCCGCAGGTACGCGTCGTGCCCGGTCTCGAGGAGTATGACCACGAGGCCCTGGTGGCCGCCTATGCGCGGCACAGCGGCGAGCCCGTCGATCCGGCTGCACTGCGCCTCGACCGGCGTGCCTTCCACCGACACCTCGTGCGGGCACTCGAGGCCTGGGCGACGCAGGGACTCGGTGGCTTCGAACCCTATGCCGAGTTCCGCGACCGCTGCGCCGCCGCGCTCGCCGGCATCATGGCCGAGGTCGGCCGTGGCCGTACCGCGATCGTCTTCGGTTCAGCCGGATCCCTGGCCGCGGGCATCCAGCCGATAATCGGGCTCGGCGACTGGGACCTGCTCAGGCTGAAGCTCAATTTCTACAACACCGGCGTCATCCGGCTGCTGTTCAACGGCGAGGCGTCCGTGGTCGAGTCCTTCAACTCGATCGCGCATCTCGAGCAGCCCGGCGCGACACACCTCATCACGCAACGCTGAACACGAGGCCATCATGGATTTCTCCACCCCCACCGAAGCACGGGAACTCGTCGAGCGGATCCGCGGATTCGTCGACGCGCGCCTGGTGCCGCTCGAGCCGTTGCTGCTGGCCGGCGACTTCGATGCGCTGCTGCCGGCCATGCAGGAGCGTCGCGAGGAGGTACGCCGGCTCGGCCTGTGGGGACCGAACTACCCGCGCGAGCTCGGTGGCCTGGGCCTCGACCTGCTGACGCATGGCCTGGTATCGGAGGCGCTCGGGCGATCGCCGCTCGGGCACTACGCCTTCGGCTGCAACGCGCCGGATGCAGGCAACGTCGAGTTGCTGCACATGTACGCCTCGGAGGAGCAGAAGGAACGGTGGCTCACGCCATTGGCACGCGGCGCCATCCGCAGCGTCTTCGCGATGACCGAGCCCGGCAACAGCGGCGCCAACCCGGTGATGCTCGAGACCAGCGCCCGCCTCGACGGCGAGGAGTGGGTCATCGACGGCTTCAAGTGGTTCACCACCGGGGCGGATGGCGCGGCGCTGTGCATCGTGATGGCGGTCACCGACCCGGATGCGCCGGTTCACCAGCGCGCCAGCATGATCCTCGTGCCGACCGGCACGCCCGGCTACCAGCTGGAGCGGCTGACGCCGGTGATGGGCCATACCGGCCGCGACCTGTTCTGCCATGGCGAGGTGCGATTCAGCGGATGCCGGGTCCCGGCCGCCAACCTGCTCGGCCCGCGTGGCGAGGGCTTCCGGCTGGCGCAGGCCCGGCTCGGGCCGGGGCGCATCCACCATTGCATGCGCTGGCTCGGCATCTGCGACCGCGCGCTCGGCCTCCTGCTGTCGCGCGCGCTCGAGCGCAGGATTGCGCCGGACGGCCGCTGCCTCGCCGACAGCGACATCATCAAGGCATGGATTGCCGAGAGCGCCGCCGAGATCCGTGCCGCCCGGCTGATGGTCCTGGAGGCCGCCTGGCGAATCGACCACGCCGGCGCCCGAGCCGCGCGCGACGAGGTCAGCATGATCAAGTTCTACGTGGCGGGCGTGCTGCAGCGGGTCGTGGACCGCGCGTTGCAGGCGCATGGCGGCCTGGGCGTGACCGACTACACCCTGCTCGCGTGGTTCTACCGGGAGGAGCGCGCCTCCCGGATCTACGACGGCCCGGACGAGGTCCACAAGCTTTCCGTGGCGCGCCGGCTGCTGAAAGGCGCGAAGGCTTGACCATCGAGGATGCCGCCGCCGAGCCGCGACCGGGCGAGGAGATCGACGCCGCCCGGCTCGAGCAGTGGCTCATCGGCCGGATGCCGGGCTTCAGCGGACCACTCGAGGTCCGCCAGTTCCCGGCGGGATTCTCCAACCTGACCTACCTGCTCCGGACGCCCGCGGCGGAGTGGGTCCTGCGGCGTCCGCCTTTCGGCACACGACCCAGGTCGGGTCACGACATGGGCCGTGAATACCGGGTGCTGTCGGCGCTGCGCCCGCGCTTCCGGTATTGCCCGCGCGCGGTCCTCTTCTGCGACGACATGTCCGTGATCGGTGCGCCGTTCTACGTCGCCGAGCGCATCCGCGGCCTGATCCTGCGGCGCGATTATCCAGCGGGACTCGAGCCCACACCGCAACTGGTGCGCGCCGGTCAGCAGGCACTGGCGGACGTGCTTGCCGAGCTGCACGCAGTGGACTACATGGCGGCCGGCCTCGCGGACCTCGGCGAGCCCTCAGGCTACGTCAGCCGGCAGGTGGAGGGCTGGGCCGCCCGCTATGTGCGCGCTGCCACCGACGACGCGGCTGACGCCCGCGAGATCACCGACTGGCTCACGGCACGCATGCCCGTCGCCGGGCAACGCCATGCGCTCCTGCACAACGACTACAAGCTCGACAACGTGGTCTTCGACCCCGCCGACCCGTCGCGGCTCGTCGGCGTACTCGACTGGGAGATGGCGACGCTCGGTGATGCACGCATGGACCTCGGCTGCTCGCTCGCCTACTGGGTCGAGCCGGGCGACCCGCCCTGGCTCGTCGCCACCCGCACGCTGCCCACACACCTGCCCGGCTCGTTGTCGCGGACCGAATTCGTCGATCGCTACTGCCAGACGGCCGGGATACCGGTCGACGACCTGCGCTACTTCTATGTGTTCGGCCTGTTCCGCCTGGCCGTGGTGGTGCAGCAGATCTACTACCGGTACCGCCTCGGCCAGACCCGGGATGCACGCTTCGCCGCGCTCGGACCCATGGTGGGCGCGCTGCTGCGCGCGGCCAGGGAGGCGGCCGGCGGCGGCTTGCTCGGCCGCGCCGGGTGATGCCTGAATGAGCGAGGCCACGTTGCTGCTGGCTGGCATGACGGCGCTGGCCGGCATCGGGGCGGGACTGCTCGCAGGCCTTCTCGGGGTCGGCGGTGGAATCGTGCTGGTCCCGGTCCTCGACTTCGTCTTCGGCCGCTTCGGCGTGCCCGCGGACATCCGCATGCACCTTGCCGTCGGCACGTCGCTCGCGTCCATCATTCCGACCGCGCTGTCCTCGGCCCGTGCCCACCAGCGCCGCGGGGCCCTCGACGCGCCGATCGCCCGGCGCTGGTCGCCAGCGATCGCCGCCGGCGCGATCCTCGGCGCCTGGCTCGCCGCGGCGGTGCGCGGCAGCGTCCTCTCGGCCGTCTTCGGAATCGTGGCGCTCGCGATCGCCGCGCGCATGCTGCTCGGGCGGGAGGACCCGTCCCGCGCCGAGCAGGTGCCGACTCATCCCGGCTGGCTGGTCGTGCCCGGTGGCATCGGTTTCGTCTCCGCGATGATGGGCATCGGCGGCGGCTCGCTGACCGTGCCGGTGCTGACCGCCTGGGGCGTGCCCGTTCATCGGGCCGTGGCGACCTCGGCCTGGCTTGGACTTTGGATCGCGTTGCCGGCCGCGGCCGGCTTTGCGCTGCTCGGCCATGGCAGCGCCGGGCTGCCGCCATGGAGCCTCGGGTACGTGAACCTGCTGGCGCTGGCGACGCTGCTGCCGACGACGGTGCTCATGGCCCCGTTGGGTGCGCGCATGGCCCACGGCCTGTCACGACCCTCCCTGAGGCTCGCCTTCGGGGCCTTCCTGCTGCTCACCGGCGGGCGCATGGTCTATCGCGCCCTGACCGGTTGAGCCCTCCCGGGGCGGCGACATGCCCGAATTGCCAGCCTGCCGGCACGTATCCTATAAACGCGCATGTCCGGGCCGGCAGGCGGCCCATCGCCGGAGCAGTCCATGTCCCATCGAGCCTGGTACCTGATCGCCGCCGCCGCCGCCCTCGCGGCCGCAGTGGGGGCCGCGGCCACGTCCGATACCACGGAGCGGCCATTCGCCTCGGAGGAGTGCGTCGCCCGCTGCGACGAAGCCTCTGACAAGTGCATGGCTGCGGCCGACGGGGACGAGCGCAAGGCCAAGGCCTGCGACGACCAGTACACCGAGTGCCTCCAGAAGTGCCGGTAGGCCGCGGATCCCGGGGCGTGTCGCGCCGCTCGCCACGCCGTCCTGGGTGACATGACGCCGGCGTCCGGGATCGTCAGTCTCACGACGGACTTCGGCCTCGACGATCCCTACGTCGGCCTGATGAAGGCCCGGATCCTCGGGCGCCATCCCGGCGCGCGCATCATCGACCTGACCCACGGCATCACGCCGCACCGACCGGTCGAGGCAGGGTTCTGGCTCGAGCGTTCACGCCAGCATTTCCCACCGGGGAGCGTCCACGTGGCCGTGGTGGATCCTGGAGTCGGCACCGGGCGCGGACTCCTCGCCGTCGCGCTCGACGGGCAGGTCTTCCTCGCGCCTGACAACGGGCTGCTCGCCACCCTGGCGGACTCGCCCGGGGCCGAGGTCCGGGTCGTCACCGAGGCCGTGCTGGCCCGCCTCGGTCTCCTTGCCCTCAGCGCAACCTTCCATGGCCGCGATATCTTCGCGCCGCTGGCCGGCGAGATCGCGTCGACCCGCCTCCCATTCGAGGAACTCGGCCCGGTGTCCGGGAACTGGGTGACGGGCGGCATGCCCAAGACCCGGACGGAGCACGGTCGCTGCCAGGGTGAGGTCATCCTTATCGACAGGTTTGGAAATCTTTTCAGTAATATAGAGGAATCTTCGCTGAAAGTGGATGAAGTCAAGAGCGTCACCTTCGGCCCGCATGTGCTGCCACTCGTACGCACCTACGGTGAGGCATCGATCGGTGCACCCGTGGCGCTCGTGAACGCATTCGGCGTCATCGAGGCGGCGGTGGTGGAGGGACGCGCCGCGGACGCGCTCGGCCTCGGGATCGGCGCTCTCGTCTGGACCGAGTCCACGAGGAAGGCTTGAACTGCCCGCGATTTCGTATATATTTCGCAGCCCTTTTTTGTCACGCAAATGTTTCAGGTTATTGATTTAAAAGGGATTTGAATCAAATGAGCGAGCGCGACGAGTTCACCCTGGAAGACGCATTCGAGGCCGAGGCCGAAGACGACCTCGACAAGCTCATCGTCGTGCCGGGCGGGCGCCCGAAGCCGGGTCGCCGATCGCCCCAGGCCGCATGGAGCCGCCTCGAGGACGTGCTCAACGAGCGTCGCCTGAAGCGCGAGCTCACCGACGACTACGAGATCGACGAGGCCTGACGCCGCCTCGACGCCGGACCGATGGGCCGCACACCGCAAGGCGTGCGGCCTTTTTCGTTTGCGGCCCTGACTCGCCCGCGACAGGACCTCACGCCGCAATGCAAAATGGCGGCTGGTCCAGCGCGCCAGCATCCAGGCGCGCGGCAAGGGGAAAAGATGATCGCTGCCGGCGCTCCATGGGTCGTACTCAAGTTCGGCGGGACGAGCGTCTCGTCGCTGCCCAACTGGCAGAACATCGCACGCATCGTGGGTCGCCGGGTGGCCGAGGGCGAGGCGCCGGTGGTCGTGCATTCCGCCTTGTCGCGGATCACGGATGCCCTCGAGTCACTGCTCGCGCACGCGCTCACCGGCGACCATGGGCCGGACCTCGCCAGCATCAGCGCACGCCATCACTCCCTCGCGGCTGAACTGGGGATCGAGGTGCCGGAAGGTGTCAGCCGTCACCTCGCGGACCTGGAGAAGATTGCCGCCGGCATCGCGCTCGTCGGCGAGGTCAGCGACCGCGTCCGGGCGCGCGTGATGGCGACCGGCGAACTGATGGCCACAGAACTCGGCGCGGCCTTCCTGAACGGACAAGGCATTGCGACGACGCTCGTCGACGCGCGCAGCCTGCTCGTCGCCGAGGAACGCCGGGATGCGACCGACCGTGCCGCATTGCTGTCCGCGACCTGTAACTCCGACCCGGACCCGGCGCTGGCGCAGCGACTGCAGGCGCACGGCACGGTGATCCTGACGCAGGGATTCATCGCGGCCGACAGCGACGGCCACACGGTGCTGCTCGGCCGTGGCGGATCGGACACCTCCGCGGCCTACGTGGCGTCGCGCCTGTCCGCCGCGCGTCTCGAGATCTGGACCGACGTGCCCGGCATGTTCTCGGCGAACCCGCGGGACGTGCCGACCGCGCGGCTGCTCAAGTCGCTGCATTACGACGAGGCGCAGGAGATCGCGACCAGCGGCGCGAAGGTGCTGCATCCCCGTTGCATCATGCCGGTGCGACAGAACTCGATTCCGCTGTATGTCTATGCGACCCACAGTCCCGACCAGCCGGGCACCGTCATCAGTGCGCACCCGGCCGACAGCGGCGCCCAGGTCAAGGCGGTGGCGCTGCGGCGCGGGATCACGCTCGTGTCCATGGACAGTCCGGGCATGTGGCACCAGGTCGGGTTCCTCGCCGATGCCTTCCAGGTCTTCAAGGCCCATGGCCTGTCCGTGGACCTGGTATCGACCTCGGAAACGAACGTCAGCGTGACGCTCGACCCGCAGGCAAACAGTCTCGACACGGATGCGATCGAGGCCCTGGTCGCGGACCTGTCACGCCTGTGCCGGGTGCGGGTCATCGGACCGTGCGCCTCGCTGTCGCTGCTCGGGCGCAACATCCGCGCGATCATCCATCAGCTGGGAGATGCCTTCGAGCTGTTCGAGGAACAGAAGATCTACCTGGTGAGCCAGGCAGCCAACGACCTCAATTTCACCTTCGTCATCGACGAGGACCAGGGCGACCGGCTGGTGTCGCAACTGCACGACCTGCTGATCCGCGCGACCATGAATGACCCGGTCATGGGGCCGACCTGGGAGCAACTCTATGCGCCGCGTCGCACGGTTGCCGAGGAACCGGAGTGGTGGCGCAGCCGCAGCACGGCGCTATTGCAGCAATTCGGCGGGCGCGATGCCGCATACGTCTACGACCTCGCGACCGTCGAGCGCCAGGCCCGCGCGCTTGCGGGCGTAGGGGCATTGTCGCGTGTCCTCTACGCCATCAAGGCGAACTCGCATCCGGCAATCCTGAAGTGCGTCGAGGCCCAGGGCCTGTCGTTCGAGTGCGTCTCGCGTGGCGAGGTGGAACACGTCATCGGCTCCCTTCCGGGGATCGACCGGGATCGCATCCTGTTCACGCCCAATTTCGCGCCGCGCGAGGAGTACGCCTGGGCGCTGGAGCAGGGAATCCGGCTGACCGTGGACAACCTGTATGTGCTGCGCGCCTGGCCGGAGCTGTTCCGTGGCGCCGAGGTCTTCGTGCGGGTCGACACCGGCTACGGCCATGGCCATCACCAGCACGTGCGCACGGCCGGCGTGCACTCGAAGTTCGGCGTGCCGATGTTCGAGATGGAGGAGCTGCAGTCGGCTGCGAATGCAGCCGGCGTGACCGTGACCGGCCTCCATGCGCACACCGGGAGCGGCAATTTCGACGTCGCCATGTGGCTGCAGACCGCCGAAGCACTGGCCGAGGTGGCGCGGCAGTTCCCGTCCGTGCGGGTGCTCGACCTCGGTGGCGGGCTGGGTGTCCCGGAGCGGGCCGGGCGGCTGCCGCTCGACCTGGCGGTGCTCGACCTCGGCCTGCGCTCGTTCCTCGAATCACGTCCGGGGCTCGAACTGTGGCTCGAACCCGGTCGCTACATCGTCGCCGCGAGCGGCGTTCTGCTCGCGCGCGTCACGCAACTGAAGGGCAAGGGCAGCGTCCGCTACCTCGGGGTCGCGACCGGCATGAACTCGCTGATTCGCCCGGCGCTCTACGGGGCCTACCACGAGATCGTGAACCTGAGCCGGCTCGAGGACGCCGGCGAGCACGTCTTCACCGTGGTCGGGCCGATCTGCGAGTCGGGCGACGTGCTCGGCCATGACCGGGTGCTGCCGCCGACCCGCGAGGGCGACGTGTTGCTCATCGCGAACGCCGGCGCCTATGGCGCCGCGATGGCGTCGCGCTACAACCTGCGGACGCCGGCCGAAGAACTGACATTGTGACCGCGGGCCGGCGCGGCGCTCACTCCGCCGGCGGCAGTCTCGGGGGCGCGGTCTCGGTGGAAGCCCGCTTGCGGCGACGCCAGCCGGCGAACACCAGCGTCAGCAGCGCGAGCAGCAGTTCGTCGAGGAAAGGCAGCGGGTCCGGCACCACCAGCGTGACGACGAACAACACGGCGGTCAGCGCGAACAGCCACGGGAAGCGCAGCCGCGAGGCGAGGGCGAGGATGATTCCGCGCACGGTCAATCCCCCACCGGCACGCGCGTGCGTGCCGCGTGGCGCAGTTCGAGTTCGGCCGTGACGTCGGCGAGCGCGATGCCGCGGTGCCTGAGCATCAGGATGAGGTGGTAGACGAGATCGGCGCACTCGCCGACGAGCTTGGCGTCATCGTCGCCGACGGCCGCGAGCGCCACCTCGACGCCTTCCTCGCCGATCTTCTGGGCGATCCGCCCGGCGCCCTGGGCGAAGAGCTTGGCCGTGTAGCTGCCCTCCGGCTGGCTGGCAACGCGCTCGGCCACGACGCGTTCGAGCGTGTCGAGAAAGGCGAGCCGGCTGACCGCGGTCGGCGCCGCCTCAGGGAAGCAGGTCGCCGTCCCCTGGTGACACACGGGGCCGGCCGGCAGGGCCTGCACCAGCAACGTGTCGCGGTCGCAGTCGGTGCTGACGCCGACGACCTCGAGGACGTTGCCCGAGGTCTCGCCCTTGGTCCAGAGCGACTGCCGGGTGCGGCTGTAGAACGTCACGCGCCGCCCGCCCAGCGTGGCGCGGAGCGCGTCGGGATTCATGAACCCCACCATGAGCACGCGACCGTCACGGGCGTGCTGCACGACCGCCGGCAGCAGGCCGCCACCCTTCTCCCAGTCGAGCGAACGGATCTCTTCGATCTTCATGGCCGCACCTCGATCGCCTGCGTCCTGAGCCAGGCCTTCAGGTCGGGGATGGCGATTATGCCGTCATGGAATACGCTCGCCGCCAGTGCGCCGTCGACCGCCGCCTCCCGAAAGACCTCGGCGAAATGCTCGCGGCTGCCGGCGCCGCCCGACGCGATCAGCGGGACGTCGCATACGGCCCGCACCGCGGCCAGCTGCTCGATGTCGTAGCCGTTGCGAACACCATCGACGTTCATGCAGTTGAGCACGACCTCGCCGGCGCCGCGCCCCTGCGCCTCGATCACCCAGTCGAGCGTCCGCCGCGCCGCACGCTGGCTGCGCTCCGGGTCGCCGGTGTACTGGTGCACCTGCCACTCGCCGTCGATGCGCTTGCTGTCGACGCCGAGGACCACGCACTGGGATCCGAATCGCCGCGCGAGGTCGTCGATCAGCCCCGGATTCTCCAGCGCCGGCGAGTTGACCGACACCTTCTCCGCGCCGGCCGCCAGCACCTCCTCGGCCTCGCGCACGCTGCGGATGCCACCCGCTACGCAGAACGGGATGTCCAGCACGCGACCGACCCTGCCGATCCATGCGCGATCGACCGACCGGCCCTGCGGGCTCGCGGTGATGTCGTAGAACACGAGCTCGTCGGCGCCCTCGTCGCGGTAGCGACGGGCAAGCCCGAGTATGTCGCCGACGACGCGATGGTTGCGGAACCGCACGCCCTTGACGACCTGGCCGTCACGGACATCGAGGCAGGGAATTATGCGGCGGGCAAGAATGGCTTGAGCTCCTCGAGTTGGATCCGGCCCTCGATCAGTGCCTTGCCACTGACGGTCGCGGCGACGCCTGATGCCGCCAGCGCGGCAAGGTCGGCGGCATTCGCCACGCCGCCGGAGGCCTGCCAGGCGATGCCGGGAAAGCGCCCGACCGCCTCGCTGTACAAGGCGGTGTTCGGGCCGGAGAGCGCCCCGTCGCGGTCGATGTCCGTGCACAAGACATGTGCGAGACCCGCGGCCGCGAAACGTTCGACCGCATCCCAGAGCGAGACGGCCGACTGGCTGCGCCACCCGTGGGTGGCGAGGCGCGGCGTGCGCGCGTCGTCGAGGCGCACGTCGAGGGCGAGCACGATGCGCGATGCGCCGAACTCACGGAGCCAGTCCACGACGGTGTCCGGATCCTGCACGGCGATGCTGCCGACGACGGCCCGCTCCACACCGGCCTCGAACAGCGAGCGCAGGCTGGCATGGTCGCGCAACCCGCCCCCGGACTGCAGGCGCGGCCCGTCCCGGGCGGCGAGTGCGGCCACGACCGCGCGGTTCCCGGCCGCGCCGTCACGGGCGCCATCGAGGTCGACGACGTGTATGCGCCGTGCGCCAGCCGCGGCATAGCGGTCGTAGAGTTCGGCGGGCGACAGGTCGTAGTCGGTACGCGCGTCGAAGTCGCCCTTCAGCAGGCGCACGACGCGACCATCCTTGAGGTCGATGGCGGGGATGAGTTCCATCATGGCAACCGCGTGAAGTTCCTGAGCAGCGTCGCCCCGGTCTGCGACGAGCGTTCCGGATGGAACTGCGTGGCGTGGAAGTTCGCCTGGCTGACGACGGCGCTGAACTCGCCACCGTAGTCGCAGCGCGCGATCGTGGCCGGGCAGACGGGCAGGGCATAGCTGTGCACGAAGTAGGCAAAGGCGCCGTCCTCGATGTCCTCGAGGAGCGGGCTCGACGCCGTGATGCGCAGTTCGTTCCAGCCCATGTGCGGCACCGGCCGGCCGGGAACGGCGCTGAAGCGGCGGGCGGTGCCCGGGAGCACGCCGAGGCAGCGGGTATCACCTTCCTCGCTCTGCTCGAACAGCAGCTGCATCCCGAGGCAGATGCCCAGTACCGGCCGGGTCAGGCTGGGGATCAGCCGCGTGAGGCCGTGGGCATCGAGTCGCGCCATGGCGTCGGCAGCCGCGCCGACACCGGGCAGGATCACGTGGCTCGCCGCGAGGATCGTGCCGTGGTCCGTGGTCAGGCGCGACCGCACGCCGAGGCGTTCCAGCGCAAAGACGAGCGACGCGATGTTCGCGCCGCCGCTGTCGATGAGGGCGACCTCGGTCACAGGACGCCCTTGCTGCTCGGAAGCTCGCGACCCTCGATCCGGAACGCCTGACGCAACGCACGCCCGACGCACTTGAAGCAGGCCTCGACCATGTGATGCGTATTCTCGCCCTCGACGGCGACGTGGATCGCCGCACCCAGCGACTCGCCCAGCGAGCGGAAGAAATGCGGGACCAGCTCGGTCGGCAGCTCGCCGACGCGCTCGCGCCCGAACTTCCCCTCGAAGACCGCGTAGGGCCGGCCGGACAGGTCGATGGCGACCCGCGCCTGCGTCTCGTCCATCGGCAGCACGAACCCGAACCTGCCGATGCCGCGCTTGTCTCCAAGCGCGCTCTTGAGCGCCTCGCCGAGCGCGAGCGCGCAGTCCTCGACCGTATGGTGCTCGTCGATGTGCAGGTCGCCGCGACAGGCGAGCTCCAGCGAGAAGCCGCCGTGGCGCGCCACCTGCTCGAGCATGTGGTCGAAGAAGCCCAGTCCGGTGGAAATCACGATCGGCGACTCGCGATTGAGGTCGACCGACACCTCGATGTCGGTCTCGCGCGTGGTTCGCCTGCTGCTGGCGCGCCGTGGCGCCGTGCCGGTCAGGCAGCGCGCTATGGCCTCCCAGGTGGTCTCCGGCCCGCCGTCCTTCAGCACCCGCAGGCCGGGAATCCCCAGGTTCCGCGCCAGCTCCAGGTCGCTGTCGCGATCGCCGATGACGTAGCTGCGGGCGCGATCGAGCGGGTGCGCATCCAGCCAGGCGTCCACCAGTGCCGTCCGCGGCTTGCGGCAGTCACAGCCGTCGGCCGGTCGATGCGGGCAGATCAGGACGTCCTCGAAATGGATGCCCTGTGACTCGAACAGCTGCATGACGAGCCGGTGCGGGCCGTGGAAGTTCTCGGCCGGGAAGCTGTCGGTACCGAGCCCGTCCTGGTTCGTGATCATCACCAGGCTGAAGCCGGCGTCGCGCAACTTGAGCAGGGCAGGGACCACACCCGGCATGAAGCGCAGCTTGTCGAAGGCGTCGACCTGCTCGTCGGCGGGCTCCTCGATCAGGGTTCCGTCGCGGTCGATGAAGAGCGTCGGCAGCGGCGTCATGCAACCTCCAGGGCCGCGACCAGGCGATCGTTCTCGTCCGGCGCGCCGACCGTGATTCGCAGGCAGTCGCCGAGGCCGGGCTGGCGGCGCACGTCGCGTACCAGCAGGCCAGCCCGGATGCCGGCCTCGAGCAGTCGCCCGGCATCGTGCGCCTGCACCAGCAGGAAGTTGGCCTCGCTCGGCCAGACGTGCCGGACCAGGGGCACGTGTGCCAGTGCGGCGGCGAGCCGGGCACGCTCCAGCACGAGCGCGGCCACGCGTCGAGCCGCCTCGGCCTGGCGCGCCGGCGCCAGCGCGTCGAGCACCGACTCGATGGTCTGCACCGTGACCGCGTAGGGCGGGATCATGCGCCTCAGCAGGCCGATCACTTCCGGCGTGGCCAGCACGGCGCCGCAGCGCGCGCCGGCGAGCCCATACGCCTTGGAAAGCGTTCGCAGGATCGCGAGGTTGGGGTAGCGTCCGAGCAGCCCCACGAGGCTCGGTTGGCCGGCGAACTCGATGTAGGCCTCGTCCAGCACCACGAGCGCCCGCCCGGCGAGTCCAGCAGCCACCGCTTCCACGGCTGCCGGATCGAGCAGGTTGCCCGTCGGATTGCCAGGCGAGCACAGGAACACGATCTTGGTGGCCGGCGTCCACGCCGACAGGAGCGCATCGGGGTCGAGCGCGAATCCTCGCGCGGGGTCGAGGGGTACCTCGGTCACGCCCGCGCCCTGGACCTCGGCGGCGAAGCGGTACATGGCGAAGGTCGGCGGACAGACCAGGATGCGGTCTCGCCCCGCGCTGCAGAACGCACGCACCAGCAGGTCGATCCCCTCGTCACTGCCGCGGCCGACCAGCACCTGCTCGGGCGCCACGTCGTAGAGCCGGGCAAGCCGTGCCACCAGTTCGCTCGACTGGGGCTCCGGGTAACGATTGAGCCCACCACGGCTGTTGTCGGAACTCGCCCGCCAAGGGTTTTCGTTGGCGTGCAGGCGCACCAGGGAGGGGTCCCAGGCGGCATGCGCGTAGGGCGCGAGATCGAGCAGCTCCGGGCGGGCGAGGGCCAGGACGGCGCTCATTCATCCTCCCGCGGCAGGTTCGCAAGCCGCACGGTCACCGCGTTCGCATGGGCATCCAGCCCTTCGAGCATGGCGAGCGTCTGCGCCGTCGGGCCGAGGCCGGCGATACCGCCGGGCGTGAGTTCCTGCACCGTCATGTGCCGCGAGAAATCCGCCAGCGAGAGTCCGCCGAAGGCGCGCGCATGGCCATAGGTCGGCAGGACGTGATTGGTCCCGCTGCAATAGTCGCCCATCGACTCGGGCGACCAGGCCCCGAGGAACACCGACCCGGCGTGCCGGATGCGCGGCAGCCACTGGCGCGGATGCTCGGTCTCGATGATGAGGTGCTCCGGCGCATAGGCGTTCGCGACATCGATCGCGGTGGCCATGGAGTCCACCACGATGATGCGACCGTTCGCCAGCGAGGCGCGGATGATCCTGCCGCGTGTCAGGCGGTCGAGCTGCTGTTCCACCGCGCGGACCACGGCCTCGGCCAGGGCGCGGGAGTCGGTCACCAGCAGCACCTGCGCATCGACGCTGTGCTCGGCCTGGGCCAGCAGATCGGCGGCAACGAACTCGGGGTGAGCCGCGTGATCGGCCACGACCAGCACCTCGGACGGACCGGCGGGCATGTCGTAGGCGGCGCCATCGGGGTCCATCGCGACGATCTGCTTGGCCGCGGTGACCCAGGCATTGCCCGGACCGAAGATCTTGTCGACCTTGGGGACCGAATCGGTTCCATAGGCCATCGCCGCCACGGCCTGCGCCCCGCCCACCTTGAACACGTCGGTGACGCCGCAGGCGCGGGCGGTGTAGAGCACACCGGGGTCCGCCCGGCCGTCGTGCCTGGGCGGCGTGCACAGCACGCGTGTCGGGCAGCCCGCGATGCCGGCCGGCACCCCGATCATCAAAGCCGTCGAAGGCAGTGGGGCCGTGCCGGCAGGCACGTACATGCCGATGGCGGCAAGGGGTACCACCAGGCGCTCGCAGACCACGCCGGGAGCAGTCTCGACGCGCAGGGGCGCAAGCCGCTGGGCCTCGTGGAACCTGCGCACCGTGTCGATCGCCGTCTCGATGGCTCGCTTCTCGTTCGGGGACAACGCGGTGGCGGCGTCGTCGAATTCCGCCGCGTCGACGGCGAGCGACCCGAGACGCACCCGGTCATGCTCGGCCGTCAGCTCCAGCAGCGCCCGGTCGCCATCACGCCGCACCCGCTCGATGATCTGGCGCGCGCCCTCCAGGGTTTCCTCCTGGTCCTTCTGGGCCGGGCGGCGCAGCAGTTCTCGGCGCCCGGCGGCGTCGAGGCGGTTCCAGTCCCAGGTCTTCAGCAGCGGCCCGCTCATGACAGCATCTTCTCCACGGGCAGCACCAGGATCGCCGATGCACCGGCGGCCTTGAGGCTCTCGAGTGTCTCCCAGAAGACGGTCTCGCGGCATACGGCGTGCACGGCGACCTTCTCCGTGGTGCCTTCGAGCGGCACGATCGTCGGATGTTCGCTTCCCGGCAGCAGGCTCGCGATCATCGGCAGCGCCGAGCGCGGCGCGTGCAGCATGATGTACTTGCTCTCGCGTACCTGTTGCACGCCGTCCATGCG
>CAZXAS010000005.1:0-32757 GCA_964638185.1 uncultured Steroidobacteraceae bacterium
CGACCCGATACGGCCCGGCGGGAGCGATCCCCCGGGCCGTCGTTGCGCCTGCGCCCGGGTCAGTCGCCGAAGATCGACAGCTGGCTGTCGTCGGTCCCGCCCTTGCCGCTCTTGCCCTTGGTCCGTTTGCCAGGTTGCCCGCGCCTCGATCCGCGTGCCGGCGCCGGCGGTCCGCCCGGTAGCTCCGCGACGTACGCCGCCAGCGCCAGGAACGCGGCGGGTTGCACGCTGTAGCGGATGAAACGCCCCTGCGGGGCTGCGTGCAGGAGGCCGGCCTGGCTCAGTTCCTTGAGATGAAACGACAGCGTCGATGCAGGGCAATGCACGGCGGCCGCGATCTGTCCCGCAGGTGTTCCTTCCGCCCCGCCCTGCACGACCGTCTCCACGATACTGAGGCGCGTCGGCTGCGACAGTGCGGCCAGCATGGCTGCAAATCGGGTGGTGTTGTCGCGAGTCATCGGGGTGCTCACACCGTTACGCTTAATATTCCAGTTTTATGGAAAACAACACGGTTGGCAATGCCCCGGGCGTTACCCAGGAGGCGCAAACCGGCACGGAGTGCTATTGCACTTAATACAATCCACGCTATATTCGGCTCGTACCACGTTGATGGACCGATGTTTCCTCGCTCCGGGGATCGTCCCCGGACAGGATCGGCTCCGACGGTTCGCGTAGCTGTCGCGCGCTCCGTTTTCTTTACAAAAACAACGGGTTACGGAGGGATCGGAATGAGCGCCGCCTGGGAGTCCCTGCACGCTGCCGCACAAGAATTGGCATCACAAGATCATATTAAACAAAGGCTTACCGTAGCTTTCTCGAAACATCTTTGCGAAATGGACCAGTCGGAGTTGCCCTCGGCGCTGCGGCTCGAGTACCAGTCGCTTGCTGCGCGCATGACCTGCGTGAAGCCGCTGCGCGGCGAGTCGGCCGTCGCGGCAACTGTTCGTAAAATGTCGAATGCTGAGGCGGGCGAATGCGCACGCCGCATCGTGGGCCTGCTGAAGGCGTTCCTGCCCTCGTCGGCGCTGGCGATGAGGACGCGTCCCGTCGTGTCGCTCTACACCGCGGACGCCTGATCCAGGGCACGCACTCCGGCCGCCTCAGTCGAGCTTGAACTCGACCACGTCCCAGCGGCCGGTCTCTTCGTCGCGCGCGAGGCGCCTGATCGCGTCGCTCATGTCACGCGAGTTCCACGCGATCACCTCGTCGGCGAGTTCCTGCAGTTTCGCCGGCACGGTGGCGCCGTGGCCGAACGGTTCCATCAGCATCACCGGCTTGTCGCAGGCCTTGGCGTAGAGCGCCTGGAACTCGACCATTACGCTGTCCCTCTGGTACTGGCTCGCCAGCACGATGACCAGCTCCGCGTCAGCCATCTGCTGGCGCAGGTGCTCCTTGACGCCCTCCTTGTCGGCCGCCGGTGGCGCCTTGTCGGGCGTGCTCAGGTTGACGTAGAAGAAATTCGGCGCGCTTTCCAGGTACTCGAATACCCGCAGATACTCGTCGTCGGGTGTGTACAGGTGGCTCACGAAGAGCCGTATGGGATTTTCCTGGGACATGGTTCCCCCGCGGCATCGTTGCGGCCGCGACATATCCGTGGCGCGGCCCGATCGAGCCTCTAGAATATGCGGTTTGGGACGGGTCCGTATACGCATGCGCCTGGTCGTCTACAACATCCGCTACGCGACGGGCACCGGACCCGCCTTTCACCTGCCCGTTCCCGGCGCGGGCTACCTGCGATCCAGTCCACAGGTGCTGGAGCGCATCACCCAGTTCCTTAGGGAACGCAATCCGGACATCATCGGCCTGATCGAGATCGATACCGGCTCGATCCGCACCGGGATGGTCAACCAGGCCCGGTTCATCGCCGATCACCTCGGCCACTACTCGGCGTACCAGTGCAAGTACGGCGAGGACTCCTTCAACCAGCTGGTGCCGATCGTGCGCAAGCAGGGCAATGCCTTCCTGGCCGCACCGCGCGTGCACGGCGAGCGATTCCACTATTTCGATGCGGGCATCAAGCGACTCATCATCGAACTCGAACTAGACGATTTCGCGGTATTCCTGGTGCACCTGTCGCTCAAGTTCCGGCACCGGCAGCTGCAGCTGCGCCACCTGCACCAGCTCATCAAGGGGCAGACCAAGCCGGTGATCGTGGCCGGGGACTTCAACACGTTCTGGGGCGAGCACGAGATCTACCTGTTCATGCAGGCCGCCGGCCTCAAGAGCGCCAACGTCGAGGGCAAGCCGTCGTACCCGAGCCGCTGGCCGCGCAAGGAACTCGATTTCGTGCTCTACGGCGAGGGAATCCAGCCGACCGGCTTCGAGGTCCCGTCGGTGCAGCTGTCCGACCACCTGCCGCTGGTCTTCGACTTCGAGGTCGTCGGCGGGACGACGCCGGCACGCGCCGGCAGGGCGACGGCCAGCGCGTGACGCGCGCATAGTTCAGAGGGAAACACGTGACTGAGACCATCACACACTGGAGCCTGGAGACGGGCGCCGACTCGATCGCCTGGCTGGTCCTCGATCGCCAGGGGGCCTCGACCAACACCCTCGGCCGCGAGGTCATGGAGCAGCTGGACCAGCGGCTCGGGGAGATCGAGCGCCTCCGGCCGCGCGCGGTGATCGTCCGCTCCGCGAAGGACAACGGCTTCGTCGCCGGCGCCGACATCACCGAATTCGATGGCCTGGAGAACGAGGAGCAGGCCTTCGCGCTGGTGCGTGCCGGGCAGCAGGTGCTGGACCGCCTCGAGGCGCTGCCCTGCCCGACCGTTGCCGCCCTGCACGGCTTCGCGCTCGGCGGCGGCCTCGAACTGGCGCTCGCCTGCCGCTACCGGGTGGCGGCGGACGACGGCCGGCTGGCGCTCGGCCTGCCGGAAGTGATGCTCGGCATCCACCCCGGCTTCGGCGGCACGGTGCGCGCGCCGCGCCTCATCGGCGCGCCCGCGGCGCTCGACCTGATGCTCACCGGCCGGACGGTCCGCGCCGAACGCGCGAAGAAACTCGGCCTGGTCGACCGGCTGGTGCCGCGCGAGCAGTTGCTCGATGCTGCACGCGAGTTGGCGCTGTCTGCGCCGCCGCCGCACCGGCCGCCGCTTGCCCAGCGGCTGATGGCACTGCCGGGGCTACGCAGCGTCGTCGGCGGCAAGGCGCGGCAGCAGGTCGAGCGGCGCGCGCGCGAGGAGCACTATCCTGCGCCATTCGCCATCGTGCGGCTGTGGGAGACGCACGGCGCAAGCGGCCGGTCGGCCTACGAGGCCGAGGCGCGCTCGATCGCCCGGCTGTTCCTGACCCGCACCTCGCGCAACCTGGTGCGCGTGTTCCACCTCCAGGAGCGGCTGAAGTCCCTGGGCGGCAAGGGCTCGCGGCCCTTCCGGCACGTCCACGTGGTCGGCGCCGGCGTGATGGGGGGTGACATCGCCGCCTGGTGCGCCTACCGCGGCCTCGATGTCACGCTCCAGGACCGAGAGCAGCGCTTCGTCGACCCGGCGCTCGAGCGTGCCGCGACGTTCTTCGCCAGGAAGTGCCGCCGCCCGGGACAGGCTGAGGAATGCCGCGCTCGCCTGGTCGCCGACGTCGCCGGCGCGGGCGTGGCCAAGGCGGACATCGTCATCGAGGCGATCTTCGAGAATGCCGAGGCCAAGCGCGAGTTGTACGCCCGGCTCGAGCCGTCGATGAAGCCCGGTGCGCTGCTCGCCAGCAATACCTCGAGCATCGTGCTCGAGGAGCTGACCGCGGGCCTGGCCGACCGGGGCAGGTTCTTCGGCCTGCACTTCTTCAACCCCGTGGCCAAGATGATGCTGGTCGAGATCGTCCGCGGCAGCGACACCAGCGAGGCCTGCATGCAGGACGCGATCGCCTTCACGCGCCAGCTCGACAAGCTGCCCCTGCCCTGCCGGAGCGCGCCGGGCTTCGCCGTCAACCGCATCCTGATGCCCTACATGACCGAGGCGATGTTCGCCGCCGAGGAAGGCGTGCCGCTCGCCGTGATCGACCGGGCCGCGACGGATTTCGGCATGCCGATGGGACCGGTGGAACTCGCCGACACGGTCGGCCTCGACGTCGCCATGCACGTCGGGCGCATCCTGGCGGAGGCCTTCCAGCGCAAGGCGCCGGCCGGCATCGCCAGGCTGGTCGAGGCCGGGCATCTCGGCCGCAAGTCCGGGCGCGGGTACTACGAGTGGCGCGATGGCAAGGCGGTCAAGCCGCCGGCGGCCGGCGGCGCCCCGGAGGACCTCCAGGACCGGCTGGTGCTGCAGTACCTCAACGAAGCGGTCGCCTGCCTGCGCGAGGGCGTGGTCGCCGATGCCGACCTGCTGGATGCCGGGATGATTTTCGGGACGGGCTTCGCACCTTTCCGCGGCGGGCCGCTGCACTATGCAAGAGAGCGCGGGGTCGATGCGATCGTCGCCCGCCTGACCGAACTCGAGTCCCGCCATGGGGCGCGCTTCAGGCCGGATGCCGGCTGGGGCTCCCTGCGCGGCTTGGACCAGTGAGCGCTGTGGTAGGATTCCGGCGCCAAAACACGGGAACCGGGCGCACCGCCCGATCCTCGGCGGTGCAGGATGGACGATAGACCAGCAGACCTAGCGACCCTGCGCGCCTTCGCGCCGCTCGACGGCATGAAGACCGACAACCTGCACGCGCTGTCGCGCAAGACGACGGTGCGCACCCTCGACCCCGGCCGCATCCTGTTCAAGGAAGGCGACAACGACAAGCGGACCTTCTACGTGGTCGGCGGCGAGCTCGAGCTCGTCGCGGGCGACCGCAAGGTCGCGACCCTCAAGGGCGGCACACCGGAGGCGCGCAATCCCGTCGCGCCCGGCCAGCCGCGGCGCTTCTCCGCCCGTGCATTGACCGAGCTGCAGTACATCTCGATCGACAGCGACATGCTCGACGTGCTGCTGACCTGGGACCAGACCGGGACCTACGAGGTGTCGGAGATCTCCGGCGAGGCGGTCGACAGCGACGACTGGATGACGGTCCTTCTGCAGACCAAGGCCTTCCATCGCATCCCGCCGGCGAACATCCAGGCGCTGTTCCTCAGGATGGAGCGGGTCAACTGCAAGGCCGGCGACGTCGTGATCAAGCAGGGCGACGAGGGCGATTTCTTCTACGTGGTGACGCGTGGCAAGTGCGTCGTCACGCGCGAGACCCCGCTCAATCGCGAGGGCATCAAGCTGGCCGAACTGGGTGCGGGCGAGTCCTTCGGCGAGGAGGCCCTGATCTCCGAGACCAAGCGCAATGCCACCGTGACCATGCTCACCGACGGCTCGCTGATGCGCCTCAACAAGGACGACTTCAACGCGCTGCTCAACGAGCCCTTGCTGCACTGGGTCGACCTGGAGCACGCCCGCGAACTCGTCGCGCGCGGCGCCCGCTGGCTCGACGTGCGCCTGCCCTCGGAGTACGAGACCTTCCACATGGACGGTGCGGTCAACCTGCCGCTCTACTTCATCCGGATGAAGCTCAAGACGCTCGACAACGGCGTGCCCTACGTCCTCGTGTGCGACAGCGGCCGGCGCAGCTCGGCGGCCGCCTTCCTGTTGAGCGAACGCGGCTACGAGGCGTATTGCCTGACCGGTGGACTCACCGGCAACCGGCTGGGGCCGGCCGGCGGCTGAGCCGCCGCGCAGGCTACATCGTGTGGGTGGGCTTGTCCCCGCCCAGCGCCCCGGCGAGGTAGGACTCGATCTTCTTCTGCGTCGCGCCGCGGTCCTGTTCGCTGAACTGGACCCCGATGCCGGCGGTCCGCTTGCCCTGTGCGCCCTTCGGCGTCACCCAGATCACCCTGCCCGCGACCGGCAGCTTCTCGTCTTCGCCCATCAGGTTCAGCAACATGAAGACCTCGTCGCCGAGGCGGTAGCTGCTGTTGGTCGGGATGAACAGCCCACCGTTGCGGACGAACGGCATGTACGCCAGGTACAACGCGCTCTTGTCCTTGATGGTCAGCGTCAGCAGTCCAGGCTTGGTGGCGGGCGATCGCATCGTACGGTCAGGGCTCCAGGTGGCCGATATCGCGGCCGGCGCAGGCCTCGGACAGGCAGACCAGCAGGTCCTCGAACAAGAGCTGGGTGTTGAGCGAAGACTCGAGCGTCGCCCGGGCGGTCCTGACTCGGTCCAGCAACTTGAACGCGGTCCTTATGTTCATCGGCGCCGGTGTCTTTGGCAAGCCGGACGAGGTCGAACTGCGGGCCGCTTCGCGCCCGACCGACAGGTCGATGATGCAGCGGGCAGTCCAGGCCTCGAGCCACGCCAGGCGGTCTGCGGGCCGGTCGCGGAACCACGCCTGCGCCAGCTCCAGCGGATCGAGCGTCGTCCGGCCGGCCGCGTCGAGGGCGGATTGCATGTCGCTGGCGAGTTCCGACACACCGCGCCGGGCAAGTTCCTGGGCACGTACCGGGGCGCCGCCCGCAAGCTCCAGGAGTGTCGCCCAGTCGTCGCGCGCCTCGCCGGCCGCGAGCCAGCGGGTGGCGGACTCCGCGGTCGGCGCCACGACGCGCAGGCGCTGGCAGCGGCTGACGACGGTTCGCGGCAACCGGTCCAGTCGGCTCGCCACGAGGACCAGCAGCGTTTCCGCAGGAGGTTCCTCAAGAGTCTTCAGTAACGCATTGAATGCCGGGGTATTCATCCGGTCGGCGGGGTCGATGATGCCGACCTTCCGGCGGCCGCGGAAGCTCTTCAGGGTGAGCCGGGTCGCCAGTTCGCGGATCTGGTCGACCTTGATCACCTTGGCATCTTCTTCGAAGGAAATGGAAACGAAATCCGGGTGATTGCCGGCCAGGAACAGCACGCAGGCGCCGCACTGGCCGCAAGGCGCCGAGTGAGGGCGGTCACACAAGGCCAGCTGTGCCGCCCACAGGCCCAGTGCCGATTCGCCCGAGCCCGCCGCCGCCTGCAGCAACAGGGCGTGGGGCAGGCGCCCGGTCGCGAGCGCGGATTGCAGCTGCAATCGAGCCGGCTCGAGCCACGGCGCCGCCGCCGCCAGCAGGCCCTCGACCGTCGCGGGGGACGTGTCGTCGCTTGCGGACTTGCGCGTCTCAGCCATCGATGCCTGCCAGCAATGACTCGAGCGCGTTCTCGACTCCGGCTGCCACCTCCTCCACCGGCCGCGACGCGTCGAGGCAGCGTACGCGCAGGGGGTCGCGCGCGAGGATCGCGAGATACCCGGCGCGCACGCGCTCGAAGAAGGCAGCCTGTTCCGCCTCGAAGCGGTCTGGACCGCCGTTACGGGCGCGGGCGCGCTCGAGCGCGACATCCACCGGCGCATCGAAGAGCAGGGTGAGGTCCGGGCGGCGTCCGTGCTGGGCGATGCGTTCGAGATCGCGGATGTGCGCGAGCGGCACGCCGCGCCCCGCGCCCTGGTATGCCTCGGTGGCATCGGTGAAGCGGTCGCACAGCACCCAGCGACCGGCCGCGAGCGCCGGCTCGACCAGGTTGGCCAGGTGTATCGCGCGCGCGGCGAACATCAGCAGCAGTTCCGCCGTGCCGTCGATCGGCTCGTCCTGTGGCTCGAGCGCGAGGCGCCGGATCCTCTCGGCCACCGGCGTGCCGCCGGGCTCGCGCGTCACCGTCGCGTCGATGCCACGCCCGGCGAGGTAGCGGGCGGCGACGGCGACCTGGGTCGACTTGCCGACGCCCTCGATGCCCTCGAACGTGATGAACCGCCCCGCCTTCATCAGCGCGCCCCGTCCTTCGTCGCCCCACGCACGGTGGCAATGTAGCGCGCCACGTTGTCATTGTGTTCGGCGAGGGTCCTCGCGAAGTAGTGGCGGCCGTCGCCGCGCCCGGTCGCGACGAAGTACAGGGCGCCGGTCTCGGCCGGCTGCACCGCGGCGAGGAGCGCCTCGCGTCCGACGAGCGCGATCGGGGTCGGCGGCAGCCCGGCGCGGGTGTAGGTGTTCCAGGGCGTGTCGCGCACCATGTCGGCGCGGCGCAGGTTGCCGTCGAAGTCTTCACCGAGCCCGTAGATGACCGTCGGGTCGGTCTGCAGCCTCATGCCACGCCGCAGGCGATTGACGAACACGCCGGCGATGATCGGGCGCTCCTCCTCGATGCCGGTCTCCTTCTCCACGATCGAGGCGAGGATCAGGGCCTCGTAGGGGCTCGCGATGGGCAGGCCGTCGCTGCGTGCCTGCCAGGCGGCCTCGAGCTCGGCATCGAGCTTCTCCCGCCCGCGGCGCAAGAGCTCGATGTCGCTGGTGCCACGTGCGAACCGATAGGTGTCCGGGAAGATGCGTCCCTCCGGCGACTGGCCCTCGAGTCCGATCGCCGCGGCGATCGTCGCGGCCGAGGCATCGGCGAGGCGCACGTCCACGGCTTCGTGCGACTGGATCGCCGCGACGGCCTGCCGCAGGGTCCATCCCTCCGGAATGGTGAGCGAATGCAGGACCACGGCGCCCACGACCATCCGCTCGAGCAGATCCCGCGGCGTGGTGCCGGGTTCGACCAGGTACTCGCCCGCCTGGAGGCGGGTCGCGACACCCATGCGCCGCGCATACCGGGTGAAGCCCGCAGGGTGCTCGATGAGGCCCGCCCGGGCGAGTTCGGCGGCCACGGTCTTGAGCGAGCTGCCGGGCGCGACGACGAAGCTCCGCGGAGCGTCGAGGCCGGCGATGGGCGTCGCGACGCGCGTCTGGTCCACCCTTTCGAGCGCGAGCCAGCCGGCCACGACGACGAGGGCGAGCACCAGCGCCGCAAGCAGCAGCTTCTTCACAGTCGCTCCAGCCAGGTGTTGAACGCCTGCGCGAGGCCCGCGGTCGCGAGCCTTCGTCCGGCGAGGTCGACCACCGGGCGTGCACCGGTGAGCGCGTTGGTCAGCAGCACCTCCTCGGCCTCCTCGAGGTCCTCCGGCATGACACGGCCGACCGTCACCGGGAGCCCGCGCACACCGGCCCACTCGATGAGGGCGCGGCGCATCACGCCGGCCACCCCGCATTCGTCGACCGCCGGCGTCACCAGCCGGCCTCTGCGCAACACGAACAGGTTCGACTGCGTGGCACAGACGAGCCGCCCGCAGTCGTCCTGCATCAGGCCCTCGGCCACGCCCTCGTCCACCCACTCGGCGCGTGCCAGCACCTGCTCGAGGCGGCACAGGTGCTTGATCCCGGCGAGTGCCGGGTTGCGGCCGAGCCGGGTCGCGCACATCCGCACGTGGATGCCGTCCGCATCGCTGGCGCCTGGCGGCGCCCGGGTGAATCCTGCCACGATCCGCGTCGATTGCGGGTTTGCCGGTGGCCGGTAGCCACGCGCTGCGACCCCGCGCGTGAGGATGACCTTGACTACGGCCTCGGCGGCCGGCGCGGCGGCCTCGATCTCGCGGCGGAGCACCGCCGGGTCGGGCATCGGGATCCCGAGCCGCCGGCAGCCCTCCGCCAGGCGCTCGAGGTGATGGCCGAGCAGGCGTGGCACGCCGGACCGGATTGCCAGGGTCTCGAACAGCCCGTCGCCGTACTGCAGCCCGCGATCGAGCGCCGGCACGGAATCCGCCGGCCGGCCATCGACGAGAACGATGTCCGTCACGCCGGGTCCTCCAGCGCACGCAGCACGCCGCGCGCCTTGGCCCGGGTTTCCTCGAGCTCGCGCGCCGGGTCGGAGTCGGCCACGATGCCTGCGCCGGCGCGCAGTTCGGCGACCCCGTCGCGCACGGTGAAGCTCCTGATCAGGATGTTGAGGTCGAGGTCGCCATTGCGATTCACGTAGCCCATGGACCCGGTGTAGGGTCCGCGTCCCTCGCCCTCCAGCTCGGCGATGACCTGCATGCAGCGCACCTTCGGGCAACCAGTGATCGTCCCGCCGGGGAACAGCGCCCGGATCACCGCGGCCGGTGTCACGTCCGCACGCAGCTCGCCGCGCACGTTGGAGACGATGTGGTGCACGTGGGCGTAGCTCTCCACCGACATCAGTTCGTCCGCGACCACGGTACCGGGTTCGCACAGCCTGCCGAGGTCGTTGCGTTCCAGGTCGATGAGCATGATGTGCTCGGCGCGCTCCTTCGGGTGCCCGATGAGCTCGCGGATGGCGGGCTCGTCGCCGGCATTGAGCCTCGGCCGCGTGCCAGCGATCGGGCGGGTCTCGACGCGCCGCCCGGCCACGCGCACCAGGCGCTCGGGTGAACTCGAGACGATGGCGAACTCACCGAGGTCCGCCAGTCCCGCGAACGGCCCCGGGTTGGTTCGGCGCAGGCGCGCGTAGAGGTCGGCGGCCGTGAGCCCGGCCGGCAGCCGCGCCGTCCAGCGGCGCGACAGGTTCGCCTGGTAGATGTCGCCGGCGGCAATGTACTCGAGTGCGCGCGCGACGGCATCGAGATAGCGTTGCTCGGGTTCCTCGCGGACCGCGACCGGCCCGCCCCGGCCTCGCGGGGTCGCCGCCCCGGGGAGCGCGTCGAGATCCCGCAAGACGTCCGACGCGATGGCCGCGTGGCCGACTTCGGCCAGCACCACGGTGTCGTTGCGGTCGTGGTCGTGCACGATTGCGGCGTGCATGCGCCAGGCCAGGCTGCAGGTGGGCAGTGGCGACGGCGGCAACGACAGGGTCGGCTCGATCTCGCCGGCGAGTTCGTAGCCGAGCAGCACGAACCATCCGCCGGAGAAGGGCCGGTCCGCCGGGGCGTCCGTGGTCGCTTCCCGGGTCCACCAGTCCTCGAACCGGGCGAGGAATCCCGGGCCGCGACCCGGACCCTGGACGCTGCCGTCGGGCCGGCGCAGGAGCCGCTCGCCCGGGGCGGCGAGGAGCATGCTGTAGCGGCCCTGCGCGCCGCCGCTCGCGGCGCTCTCGAGCAGCGCCGGGTAGCGCGACGGCTGCGCGCGATGCAGCGCGAGCAGCGTCGCACCGGCTGGCCCCGCCAGGTGCAGCGATTGGCAATGCACGGGAGCGGAACCCGCGGCCGCGCCGTCAGCGCAGCGCGCGGAACACGACCGTGCCGTTGGTGCCACCGAAACCGAAGGAATTGGACGCGGCCACCTCGATCGGCATCTGCCGGGCACTGCCCGGCACGTAGTCCAGGTCGCAGCCCTCGCCCGGGTGGTCGAGGTTGATGGTCGGGGGCGCCACCTGGTCACGGATGGCGAGCACCGTGAACAGCGCCTCCACCGCGCCGGCCGCGCCGAGCAGGTGGCCGGTCATCGACTTGGTGGAACTGACCGCGAGGCGGTAGGCGTGGTCCCCGAAGGCGCGCTTGAGGGCGATGGTCTCGGCGACGTCGCCCAGCATGGTCGACGTCGCATGTGCATTGATGTACTGCACGTCGTCCGGGTTGCAGCCGGCGTCGTTCAACGCGTTCACCATGGAGCGTCGCGCGCCGTCGCCGTCCTCGGGCGGTGCCGTGATGTGGTGGGCGTCGCCGCTCATCCCGAAGCCGATGAGCTCGGCGTAGATGTGCGCGCCGCGCGCCCGGGCGTGCTCGTACTCCTCGAGCACCAGCGCGCCGGCCCCGTCGGACATGACGAATCCGTCGCGGTCGCGGTCCCAGGGCCGGCTCGCCTGGGCGGGCGCTTCGTTGCGCGTCGACAGTGCCTTCGACTGGCAGAAAGCGCCGACGGCGAGCGGTGTCTGGGCCATTTCGGCGCCGCCGGCCAGCATGACGTCGGCGTCGCCGTACTGGATGGTGCGCATGCCGATGCCGATGGCGTGGGTCGACGTGGTGCAGGCGGTGACCAGCGCCAGGTTCGGCCCGACGATCCCGTGGATGATCGACAGGTGCCCGGAAATCATGTTGATGATGCTCGAGGGGATGAACAGAGGCGAGATACGGCGGTGGGACTTGCCCTCCAGGTACTTGCCGTAGTTCTCCTCGATGGTCGCGAGGCCGCCGATGCCGGCCCCGAAGATCAGGCCGATGCGATCTCGGTTCGACTCGGTAACCTCGAGGCCGGAATCAGCCAGCGCCTGGCTGCCGGCGGCGACGCCATACTGCATGAACAGGTCCATGCGCTTGGCGTCCTTGGGCGCGATGTAGCGCTCCGGCTCGAAGCCGGCGACGCTGCCCATGAACGTGACCGGGAATCCGGTCGCATCGAAGCGGTTGATCGGCCCGATGCCGCTCTTCCCCGCCAGCACGCCGCTCCAGGCATCGGCGACGGTGCTGCCGAGTGGCGACAGGATGCCGAGGCCTGTGACGACGACGCGGCGTTTGCTCACGGTTACCCCCGTTGATCGACGGGGCCAGCGGGGCCCGGACATGCGACGGGCCCCGGCCGGGTCATGGCCGGGGCCCGCCCGCGGAAGAAATCAGGACTTGGTCTGGTGCTCAGTGATGTAGTCGATCGCCTGCTGCACCGTGGTGATCTTCTCGGCGTCCTCGTCGGGGATTTCGGTCTCGAACTCCTCCTCGAGCGCCATGACGAGTTCGACCGTATCGAGCGAGTCTGCACCCAGATCGTCGACGAAAGAGGCGTCGCTGGTGACCTCCTCCTCCTTCACGCCGAGCTGCTCGGCGACGATCTTCTTAACCCGTTCTTCGACTGTGCTCATCTTGTGGTTGTCCTGTGTCTTCTTTGGGTTCCGGGCGGCCACGCGGGCCGTCACGGGGCGGCCATTCTAAGTAATGCGCAGTCCACTCGCCAGCCACAGCCCCGACAGATGAACAATAATCGTTGACAATCAACGAATTATCTGGTCCAGGACCGCTCAGGGCATGTACATTCCGCCGTTCACGTTGAGGGTCTCGCCGGTGATCCAGCCCGCCTGCGGCGAGGCCAGGAAGGCGACGGCCGCGGCAATGTCCTCCGGCGTGCCGAGCCGCCCGGTGGGAATGTGCGCCGCCAGGGCCTGCCGTTGTTCCGCCGGCAGGCTCCGGGTCATGTCCGTGTCGATGAAGCCCGGCGCCACCACGTTGACGGTGATGCCGCGCGAGGCGACCTCCTGCGCGAGCGACCGGCTGAATCCGATCACACCCGCCTTGGCGGCGCAGTAGTTGGCCTGTCCGGGATTACCGATGAGGCCGACGACCGAGGCGATGTTGATGATCCGGCCGCGCCGCGCTTTCACCATGCCGCGCAGCACGCCCTTGCTCAGCCTGAATACGGACGACAGGTCGGTGTCGATCACCGCTTGCCAGTCCTCCGGCTTCATGCGCAGGAGCAGCGTATCTCGGGTGATGCCGGCATTGTTCACGAGGATCGTGACCGCGCCTTCGCGGGCCTCGATGTCCGCAAGCGCCGCATCGATCGACGCCGGATCGCCGACGTCGAGCGCGAGTCCCCGGCCGGCCAGGCCTTCGGCCGCGTACAGCTCGTCGAGCGCCGCCACGCCGGACGGGCCGGTGGCAGTACCGACGACGGTGGCGCCGGCGCGCCCGAGCGCCAGGGCGATGGCGCGACCGATGCCGCGCGAGGCGCCGGTCACCAGCGCGACTTCGCCCGCGAGCGTCCTGGAATCGGTCATCGCGCCCCTCCCGTGCAACCGCCGAGTGCCGCCGCCAGCGTCTGTGCGCCGTCCACCGTGAATACCTGCAACGCCCGCCCGCCCTCGGCCCGCCGCACCAGACCGGCCAGGACCTTGCCTGGTCCACCCTCGACGACGTGGCTGACCCCGCTGTCGATCATGCGGGTCACGATCGTCGACCAGCGTACCGGGTTGAACAGCTGCCGGTACAGGCCGTCGCGGATCGCGTCGGGCGAGTCGTGCCAGCCGGCGTCGAAGGCATAGACGGGCGTCGTGGGCGTGCCGATCGCCGTGGCGGCCAGCCGCTCCCGGAGATGTTCCGCGGCCGGGCGCATCAGCGGGCTGTGCGAGGGCACCGAGACCGGCAGCGGCACGGCGCGCTTGGCCCCGCGCTCCCGACAGGCCTCGATGGCGCGGCCGACCGCCGCCGCGTGCCCGGCGATGACGACCTGCCCCGGTGAGTTGTAATTGACCGGCACGACCACTTCCGCACCAGCCGCCGCGGCGCAGGCGGCCTCGACCCCGGCGTCGTCGAGACCGAGGATGGCCGCCATGGCGCCGATGCCCGGCCCGACCGCAGCCTGCATCGCCTGGCCGCGGAACCGCACGAGGTCCACGGCGACCGGAAACTCGAGCGCGCCCGCGCAGACGAGCGCCGTCAGTTCACCGAGGCTGTGGCCCGCCATGACCGCTGGCGCCGGGCCGCCGGCGGCGTGCCAGGCGCGCCAGGCCGCAACTCCGGCCGCAAGCAGGGCTGGCTGGGTGCGCTCGGTGGCGTCGAGGTCGTGCGCCGGGCCGTGCTGGCACAGGTCCCACAGGTCGTAACCGAGCACGGCGGAGGCCTCGGCGAACACCTCGAGGACCACCGGGGCCGGCTCGGCGAGCGTGGCCATCATGCCGACCGACTGGGAGCCCTGGCCGGGGAAGACGAAAGCGAGTTTCAATGGCGTGGTTCCCGGAACTGGAGACGCAGCGATTATAGGCGGCGGATCCGCGCCTGCATGGCGAGCGCGGCCAGGGTGCCGCCGACCGCGCCGTACAGGTGGGCATCCGTGACGACCGGCAGCCGGGTCGACGAGAGTGCGACGCCGGTCGCCTCCCAGGCGAGCTTCATGGCGAGCGCGAGGCCAAGGACGACGGCGAAGCGGCGTTCGCCGCGTCCATGGGCCATCACCGCGATGCCGGCGATCAGCCCGTGCAGGACGCCGGAGGCCCCCACGTACCATTCGACCTGCGGCGACAGCCAGTACAGGCCCGCGTCGACCGCGACGAGGGCCATGCCGGTGAACGCCA
Organism: uncultured Steroidobacteraceae bacterium; assembly: GCA_964638185.1. Taxonomy (GTDB): domain Bacteria; phylum Pseudomonadota; class Gammaproteobacteria; order Steroidobacterales; family Steroidobacteraceae; genus SG8-30. Next base: position 14,674 of record CAZXAS010000005.1, read on the forward strand.
GCCACTCGATGGGACGGAGCGTGCCGCGGCCGAGCCACCACACGAGTCCGAGGCCGGCCGCGTTCAACAGGCCATGGCGCAGGTCGAGGTGGGCGACGTGGGCGGTGACCAGCCTCCAGGCCTCGAGGTCCTCGAGCGCCAGCCTGCGGTACTCCAGCAACTGATTGACGGTCGCAGCGGCGTAGCCGCAGGCGATGAATGCCAGGGCAGCGGTGGCGACTGCGACCGCGGTCACGTCCGCGCCTGTCCGGGTGGCGGGAACCCGGGGCCGGCCGGGCCCGTCTGATATCATGTCGACCTCGCCAAGCCGCCGCTGCGGCGGTTCCCCTGGAGTTACGAATGCGTCCGATTGCACGGTCCGAACGCGGTTTCACCCTGATCGAAATCATGGTGGTGATGGTCATCATAGCGATCCTCGGCGCGCTGATCGGCCCGCAGATCCTCGGGCGCGTCGACGAGGCCCGGGTCACCAAGGCACAGGCAGACATCCGGACCCTCGGCACCTCGCTCGACCTGTACCGGATGGACAACTTCCAGTACCCGACCTCGGAACAGGGCCTCGAGGCGCTGGTTCGTCAGCCCAACGACCCGAACATCCGCAACTGGAAGGCCGGCGGCTACGTCCAGAAGCTGTCGAAGGACCCCTGGGGCAACGACTACGTCTACGTGTTCCCGGGCACGCGCGGCCAGGCCTACGACCTGTACTCGCTGGGCGCCGACGGCCAGACCGGCGGCGAGGGCCCCAACGCGGACATCGGAAACTGGAATATCGAGTGACCGGGAATGGTTCGGGCATGAACCGGACCCGCCAACTGCGTCAAGCCGTGCGCGCGCGCGGCATGACGTTGATCGAGATCCTGGTCGTGGTGGTGATCATCGCGCTGATGGCCGCCGTCGTGACGGTCGCGGTCGGCGCCCTCGGCGGCGACACCGAGATCGACGACGAGGCGCGGCGTTTCGCCGACGTGGTTGCCGTCGCCTACGAGCAGGCTGAGCTGGAAGGCCGCGACTACGGCCTGCGCCTCGAGCCGGCGGCCTACGAGGTCATGGTGTTCGATGGCCTGCGCGGATGGATTGCAGTGGAAGGCGACGACTTCCTGCGCGATCGTGATCTGCCGCCCGGCCTGGGATTCGCCCTGCAGATCGAGGGCCGTCCGGTCCTGCTCAAGCGTGCCGACACCCCGGAGTCGCGCCTGCCGCAGATCGTGACCTTCGCGAGCGGCGAGGTCACTCCCTACCGCCTGGTGTTGTCGCGCCCGGCGAGCGGCGCCGAGATCTCGCTCGAAGGCGCGGTCGACGGCACCATCGAGATCGGCAAGGGCGACGCGGACCAATGAGGCAGCGCGGCTTCACGCTGATCGAGGTAGTGGTCGCGATGGCCGTCGTCGCCCTCGGCATGGCGGCGGTGTTCCGCGTGGTGCAGGACACGATCAACAATTCCACCTACCTGCGCGACCGCACGCTTGCCACCTGGATCGCCGACAACCGCGTCACCGAACTCAGGCTGTCGCGCGAAATGCCCTCGGTCGACGAGACCGACGGCACGGTCGACTTCGCCAACCAGAAGTGGCACTGGACCGCGACGGTCTCGCAGACGCCGGTCGACGACCTCAGGCGCATCGATGTCCGCGTCCGGCGCGAGACCGACGCCGACGGCTCCTCGCTCGCACAGGTCACCGGCTTCGTCGGTGCCATCGCGCTCGGTACGCCGCCCTCCCCCACGCCCTGGAACGGAGCGCCCGGCGACGGCGACCCGCAGGGCGCGCCGGGCCCGGACGAGGACTCGCCCAATCCGGCGGACCGCAACGACCGGCCGGCGCCCGAACCGGAGCCCGAGGAATGACCCGCGCGCGTGGCTTCACGCTGATCGAGGTGCTCGTCGCAACGGTGATCCTGGCGCTGCTCAGCATCATCGCGCACCGTGGCGTCGCCGAGACCCGCATCACCGTCGAGGGCGCGCGCGAGAACATGGCCCGCGTGCGCGAGGTCCAGCGTGCGATCACGGTACTGACCACCGACTTCCGCCAGGTCGCGCCGCGACCGGTGCGCGAGCAGGTGGGTGACGGCTACCGCCCCGCGCTGTTCCGCGATCCCAACACGGCCGGCGTGGTCGAGTTGTCCCGCGCCGGCTACCCCAATACCGCGGGCACGCCGCGCGGCACGACGCAGCGCGTGGTGTACCAGGTCGAGGACCGCACCCTGGTCCGCCGCCACTGGAACGTGACCGATGCGACGCTCGCCACGCCGCCGTTCACGCGGGAACTGCTGACGGGAGTGGAAAGCTTCGAGGTGCGCTACCTGAATCCCGGCCGTGAATGGCAGCCACAATGGCCGCCGCTCGGTGCACCGGGCGACACCGCGCTCAGGATGCGGCCACTGGCGGTCGAGATCATCGTGGTGCTGGCCGACTACGGCGAGATCAGGCGCGTGATCGAGGTGCCGGGATGAGGCAGCGCGGCGTGGCACTCATCATGGCGGTGGTGCTGGTGGCCATCGCCACGGTGCTGGCGGCCCGTATCGGCAGCGAGGCCGCCCTCGACCTCCGGCGCACCGGCGGCATCGGCGCCCTCAACCAGGGATTCGCAGTCGCGCTCGGCGCCGAGGCCTGGGCCTCGCAGATCCTCGCCGACGACCTGCGCGACTCGCCCGACACCGACGACCTGTCGGAGGTCTGGGCGCAACCGCTGCCGCCGCTGCCGATCGACGGCGGGAGCATCCTCGGCGGCCTCGAGGACATGCAGGGACGGTTCAACCTCAATACGCTGGTCAAGGGCGACGGCTCCATCGACGACGCTGCGGTGGAACGGTTCCGCCGCCTGCTGTCGTTGCTCGGCATCGATCCGCGCTGGGCGGGCATGCTCGCCGACTGGCTCGATGCCGACACGGTCGACCGCTTTCCAGACGGCGCGGAGGACGGCGTCTACATCGGGCAGTCGCCGCCGTACCGCACGGCCAATGGCGCAATCACCACCACCAGCGAGCTCCTGGCGCTGCCAGGATTCACCCTCGCGGACTACACGCGCCTGAAGCCGCACGTCGCGGCGCTGCCGGTGGGCACGCGGCGCATCAACATCTGCACCGCGACACCCGAGGTGCTCGCCTCCATCGGCGAGGGCATCACTGATTTCGGCGACACCGACGCGCTCACGCGCAATCGCGAGGACGGCTGCTTCCCGACCGTCGACGACCTGCGCGCCACCCTCGATGACGAGCAGTTCCAGCTCGTCGCCGCATCCGTGGCGCAGACTTCGAACTGGTTCCGGGCGACGTCGATCGTCAGTATTGGCACCTCGCAACTCACCCTGTACAGTCTGCTCGAGCGCAACAGCGCGGGTGGCGTGCGCACCGTCCTGCGCTCTGTCGGAACCGAGTAATCCATGACGCAGTTTCTCGTCATCAGGCTCGCCGAGCCGGTCTCCTGGGTGATCGTCGACGCCGCCGGTGGCCGCCTCGGCCCGGTCGCGACCGGCACGCTCGAAGACGCCGCGCCGCTCGCTGCGGAACGGCGCGTGATCGCGCTCGCGCCGGCGGCGGACGTCATGCTGGCGGAACCGGAACTGCCGGTGCGCGGCGGCGCACGCCTTGCGCAGGTAGTGCCCTTCGCGCTCGAGGAATCGCTCGCCGGCGACGTGGAGGCGATGCACTTCGCGGCCGGACGGGTCGGGCCGGACGGGCGCACCCCGGTGGCAGGCACCGAGCGCGAGCGCATGGACGCCTGGCTGGCACAGTTCACCGCGGCCGGCATCGCCCTCGAGTCGCTGTTGCCGGAGGCGCTGTGCCTGCCGGCGAACCCCGGCAAGATCGTCGCCTTGCTCGAGGCCGGGCAACTCTACGTGCGCGCACCCGGCCAGGTCCCGGTCGTGATCGCGGCGGAACCGCTGACCGAGGCCTTCGCACTGGCCGGCCTCGAGGGCGAGGACCGCCACGTACAGCTCTTCGTGACCGAGGAAGACTGGGACACCTGCCGCGACATGGTCGAGGCGCTGAGGGAAGTCACCGGGACTCTCGACGTGCAGTTGCTGCCGGACGGGGCGCTGCCGCTCCTGGCCGCGGGTGCCGTGGCCGCACCGCCGCTGTCGCTCCTGTGCGGGGACTATGCGCCGCGCACCGGCCTGGCCGCGCACTGGAGGCGATGGCGACTGGTCGCGGGCCTGGCCGCGGCCGTGCTGGTACTGCACGTCGGCACCAGCGCCTGGGAGCTGATTCGCCTCGGCGGCGAGGAACGCAGGCTCGACGCCGCGATCCAGTCGGCCTGCCAGGTCGCCATCCCGGGTGCGGATTGCGCGGGCCAGCCGCTCGAGCAGATGCGCGCGCGGCTCGGGCGCACGGCGTCCGCGGATCCCGCGGGCCTGCTCGGGCGACTCGATTCCTTCGCGCAGGCCATGGCCGGCACGTCGGGTGTGCGGATCCGTTCGCTCGGCTGGCGCGACCGCATGCTCGACCTCAGGATCTCGGCACCGTCGAGCGACGTGTTGTCGCAGCTGTCACGCGCCGCGGGGCAGCGCGGCCTGTCCTTCGACCTGCAGTCGACCATCCCGAGTGACGGCGGCGTCGACGGGCTGGTGTCCATCCGGCCGGCGGGACAGTCATGAAGATCGTCGACTGGTACCGCTCGCTCGCCTCGCGCGAACAGGCGTTCGTGCTGTTCGGCGGCATCGCCGCAGTGGTCATGCTGCTGGGCGGGCTGGTGTGGCAGCTGCAGGCGGCCGCAGGTGCCGCGGCGACCCGCGTCGAGGGCAAGCGGGCCGACCTCGCCTGGGCGGAGGCGGTTGCGCCGCGCCTGCAGGCGATGCCGAGCGTGAATACCGACGAGCCGCTGACGCTTGCCATCAACCGCACTGCCGCCGAGGCCGGGCTGGGCGCGACCCTTGCCGGGGTCGAGCCGGCAGGATCGGGCGCGGTGCGTGTCCGCTTCCAGCAGGCCTCGTTCGATGCCATCGTGCTGTGGCTGGCGCGGGTGCAACAGGAGCGCGGTGTGGTGGTCGACACCGCGAGCGTCGACGGCACCGAGACGGAAGGCCTCGTGAACGCGAGCGTCGTCCTGCGCGGTCCATGACTTGATGAAACGTCCGGCGCTGTTCGTATCGGCAGGCGTCGCCGCCTTCCTGCTGTTCCTCGTCGCCCTGCTGCCGGCGACGATGCTGCTGCGATTCCTGCCACCCGACATCGTGTTGACCGGGCCTGCCGGCACGGTGTGGCGCGGCAGCGCGACCGACATCAGTTTCCGCGGCCGCTCGCTCGGGCCGGCCCACTGGTCGAGCCGGCCCTGGCGACTGGCGCTCCTCGAACTCGACTACGCCGTGCGCCTGGTGCCGGCAGGGGGCGAGATCGCCTTCGACCTGCGCGCGCGACCGGACGGGCGCCTAAGCCTCGGCAACGTCACGGGCCAGTTGCCGGTCGCCACGTTCGACGGGCTGTTCGCACAGCCGGGCTGGACCGGTGACGTCGAGTTCGACGTCGAGCGGATGGTGTTCGAGGACGGCTACCCGACCGAGGCCTCGGGTGTGCTCATTGCCCGGCGGTTGAACGCGCCGGGGCAGCGCGGCGCCAACATCGGCAGTTTCGAGGTGACGCTCGGCGCCGGCAGCGTCGGTGGCGAAGGGATCTCCGGCCGCCTGCGCAACCTGGACGAAAGCGGGCCGCTGAAGGTGCGGGCCACCCTGGAACTCAAGCCGGACCGCAGCTACCTGCTGAGCGGCGAAGTCGCGGCCGGGCCCGAGGCCGGCAGCGGGATCCAGCGCACGCTCGCCTTCCTCGGTCCGCCGGATTCCATGGGCCGGCGCCCGTTCACGATCGAAGGGACACTCTGAGGCGCTTCGTCGCGCCCGCTCAGTCGCCCCGCCATTCCTGCCAGGCGTCGAGGAGCGGGAAATAGAGGCCGACGCGCTGCGGCCGCGCATCGACCAGATGCATGATCCGCGCGTAGCGCCGAAGTTGCGCGGCATAGCGTTCGAGCTCGTGGGCCAGGAACTCGTCGCGCGACCCGCCCTCGTGCGCACCGGTCTTCCAGTCGACGATCCAGCGCACGCCCTCGGCATCGACGAAGCTGCGGTCGATACGCACGCTCGTGAACTCGCCATCGAGCCAGGCCGTCAGTGAGAGTTCGCTCGCCGCGTCGCGTGCTGCCGGATCCAGGAGCCGGGCGGCAATGGCGCTCCCGGACATCGTGCCGATCGCCTGCTCGACCCGTGCCACGGCCTGCACGACACTGGCCGCCGGCAGGCCGAGCCGCGTGAGCTCGGCCGCCCAGGCGTCCGGCCGCCGCTCCAGCCTGGCCGCCGGCAGCCCGGCGCGCGCGAGCCGCTCCAGTTCACCATGCACGACGGTCCCGACGGCCACCGCCTCCTCGCCTGCCCAGTCGAACTGCGGGCGCACCATCGCCTCGGGCGTCTGGCCGCGACGTGCGGGGAGCGCACGCGCGGCCGATGGCGCCGTGGGCGTGGCGAAGTCCGCCGGCAAGCGGGCGAGCGGCGGCGCGTGGCGGCGTGGCCGGGTGGCGGCGTCGGCGGCGGGCAACGCCCCTGCTGCGCGAGCCTGCACGAAGGCCCTCTGGAAGTCCTGCTCGACGATGGGCCAGAGGAAGCCCAGAAGCGAGTCGTCGGGCGGCGGCCGCAGTTCGGCCTCGCCGTCCTTCCAGGCGACGCCGGCGGCACCGACCAGGTGCAGCGTGCGGCGGGCCCGTGTCGCAGCGACGTAGGCCACCCGGCCGAGTTCATAGCGTCCGCGCTCGCGCTCGATGCGCTTCATCCAGGATTCGAGCTCGTCGGCGTCGCGCGCCTCGCCGCCGTCGCCGTGGCTCGCGAGCACGATCCCGCGCACCCCTGGATCCACCGCCACCGGCGCCCAGTACAACAACCTGCGATCGGATGCCGGCGCGCGCCGCTCGAGCCCTGGCAGGATGACGGTGTCGAACTCCAGCCCCTTGGCGCGATGGATGGTCATGAGCTGCACGCGCGCGTCCGGGTTGCCGACCGGCGAGGCCAGCAGGCCTTCGACCGCAGCCTCTACCGCCGCGGCGCCAGGTGTGCCGCGGACCTCGATCCCCAAGGCGTCGAGCGCGGTGAAGCAGGCCTCGGCGTTGTCGAGGTCCGAGGCGTCGGCGACCGTCGCCGGGCCATCGAGTGCGAGCCAGGCGGAGCGCACCCACGATCCGGGCGCTGAGCGGCCACGATCCGCCATCGCCTGCGCCAGGCGCGGCCTGATGCGCGCGACCCTTGCCTGGCCGTCGCCGGAGAGGCGGGCCAGGACCGCCGGGTCGCCGAGGCGCGACCAGATCGTGGCCCGGCGGTCGTCTGCCGCCAGCGCATGCAGGTCGGCGAGCGACAGCCCGCACCAGGGCGCGCGCAGCACGGCGAGCCAGGCGGTGCGATCGCCCAGGTGCAGGAGCGCACGCGCGAGCGCCAGCAGGTCGCGCACGGCGCGGCGCTCGCCGAGGCTCTCGAGCTCGACGCCCCGGTACTCGATGCCGCGACGGCGCAGCTCGGCGATGATCGGTGGCAGCACGCCGCGACTGCGCACCAGGATCGCTACCGAGCTCGAGGTACCGTCGCCCGTCGCCAGCGCCTGCTCCACCAGGTCGGCCACCGTCACCGCATCGCGTTTCGGGTCACGCCCGATGCCCGCATGAACCTGCGCACCCGTCGCGGGCTCGTCGGCACGGGTGTGGGTGCAGGGGGAATAGCGCACCGCGCCGCGCTCGTAGTCCTCGCTGGCGGGCAGCAGCTGGCCGAATACGCGGTTGACCCAGTCGACGATGGCGGGCAGCGAACGGAAGTTGCGCGACAGCCGCACCGGCGTCAGCGCCACACCACCGATGCCGCGCGCCTGTGCCTCCAGGAACAACGTGACATCGGCCTCGCGAAAGCCGTAGATCGACTGCATCGGATCGCCGACGCAGAACAGGGTGTGGCCGTCATCCGGCTGCCAGCCCGCGACCAGGCGCTCGAGCAGCCGCTCCTGGACCGGCGAGGTGTCCTGGTACTCGTCGACCAGCAGGTGACGGATGCGGTACTCGAGCGCGAGTGCGAGCTCCGACGGCGCGTCGGCGGCGCCGAGCGCACTGCGCGCGGCGGCTGCCACCGCGGCGTGGTCGAGCTGTCCGCGCTCGGCAAACACCGCCTGAAGCTCGGCGGCCGCCGGCACCAGGGCGTGGAGCAGCGCGTCGACGCGCAGCCACTGCTCGTCACTGTATCCGGGCGGCGGCAGTCCGCCGACGGCGACGAGCGCGTCGACCATGCCAGGCGCATCGGCGAGCTGCTCGAGCAGGGCCTTCATGCGCGCCTTCAGCGCCTTGAGCGCCGGCGGGAACCCGTGGTTCTTGTTCACGTCCCTGCGTGCTTCGCCTTTCTGCGTCAGCAGCAGCTGTGCGAGTACCCGCCACTCGGCGATCGCCTCGGGCGTGGCGGGCGGCAGCTGCCTCGGTACCCCGAGCGTCGACAACGGGCCGTCCGCCTCCCCCGCATCCCGCGCCTCGCCGAGCAGGTCGAGGATCGCCGACATCAATGCGGTGTCCACGGCGGCGCGGATTCGGTGCAGTTCCGCGCGCACGGCCGCCGCCAGCAGCCGCTCCATCTCGAGCCGCGGCTCCGGCAGCGCGGCGAGCTCGAGGACCTTGGGCAGCCACATCTCCCGGCTGGCGAGCATGTCCGCGACCAGCGACTGCAGGTGCGCCGCATCGTGGTCGAGAAGCCGCACGAGCTGCGCGAGTGGTGCCGCGAGCGGGTCGTCGTCCTCCAGGCGCGCGACGAAACGCCGGGCCGCCGCCGCATAGACCGGTCGTGCATCGTCGAGCAGTTCGGGTGAGATCCCGAGCCTTGCGGCGAGCGGCAGCCGGCGCGACAACCAGTGGTTCAGGCCATCGATCGTCTGGATGTGCAGCCGTGACGGGTGCCGCTCGAGATCCCAGCCGCGACGACGGGCATTGGCGAGCGCGGCCCGCGCCAGCGTGAACGTATGGCGCTCGTGCGCCGAACCGGACTCAGGCGCATCCGTCCCCGCCGCAGCCAGCGCCGTGACGATGCGATGACGCATCTCCGCGGCGGCCTTGCGGGTGAAGGTGATGGCGACGATCTCCTCGGGTCGCTCCACCTCGGCGAGCAGCCTGAGGAAGCGCTGCGCCAGCAGGCTCGTCTTGCCCGAGCCTGCCGGCGCCTGGACGATGAAGGAAGCGCGCGGATCGATCGCCAGGGCCCGCGCGCTCTCGTCGGCGGCGGCTTCATCACTCATCGCCGCCCTCCTCTTCCCCGGCACCCGGCTCGACCCGGCACAGCACGGCGAGGTGGCATTGGCGACAGGCCGCGGGCGTCTTGGGATCGACGCGCGCGTCGCCCTCGAGGTGGCTCGTGGCCAGCGCCGTGAGCCAGGCCGCCCAGCGGGCGCGCAGGGTGTCCCAGTCGAAGCCCTTCTGCCGGTCGTCGGTGAGTGGGAAATCGCCCGCGGCGACGACACCGGGAAGCAGTCCCGCGGTGTGCCCGACACCATCGAAGTGCGCGCCCCGCGCCGACACGGCAGCGAACGCGACGCTCCCGACCTGGTCGCCCGCGAGTACGGCGTAGAGCGGCAGCTGCGGCGCGTCGGGCCGGGCACCGCGCCACTGGCTGCTCCGGGCCGCGCCGGTCTTGTAGTCGAGGATCGCAAGGCCGGCGCCGACACGGTCCACGCGGTCAGCCCTGAGCCTGAGCGGCAGTCCGGCGAAGACGGCGCGGATCTCGCCCTCGGTGCTCGCGACCTCGAAGTCCGGGCGCTCGCGCTCGGCCGCGAGTTCCGCCGCGACCGCGAGTTGCTGCCAGTCGCGCTCGATGCGCCGCGCCTCAGGGCCGATGTCCGGCGGCAGGGTTTCCGCCAGCGCGGTGGCGACGCTCTTGGCGACGAGTTCCTCGACCTCGGCAGCATCAGCGCTGGCGAGGCCGTGCGCGCCGCCGAGGTGCTTCCAGGCCAGTTCCAGCGCGCGGTGCAGCGCCGTGCCGCGCATTCGCGGGTCCACGCCGACTGTCGGCTCCTCCAGCCGCGCAGCGGCGAGACGAAGCTCGGCGTAGGCACGGAACGGGCAGCGGGCCTGCAACTCCAGGATGCGCGCACCGCCTCGTGCCGCGCCCGGCACGAGCGGTGGCGCCGGATCCGCCGTGACGACTTCCATGACGCTGGCCGCGAGCAGCCGGCGCGTGCGATCGAGGAATGCGGGCGGCGGCGGCAGCGGCTCGAGCGCGGCCGGCAGCACCCGGCTCGGCTCGACCCGCGCGTCGTCCTCGGAACACGGCCAGCTGAGGACGAGCTCGCTGCCGCCCGCCTGCCACGCCGCCGTCACCTCGATCGCTTCCGCCAGCGCGTTCGCGGGTGTGGCGCCGGGCACGCCCAGCGCATGCTGCAACGACAAAGGCAGCAGCGGGTCGGGCGTCGCCGCGCGTGGCCAGGCGGCGGCCGTGAGCCCCGCGACCCACACGCCGTCGAACTCGAGCCCCGGGGCGTCGAGGGTGTCGAGGATGACGAGTGCCGCCTCGCCGCGCTCCGGCTGGAACGGCGCCTGCGCCGCGCGCGTGAGTTCGCCGAGCGCCGTTGCCTGGTCCATGGCCGGGGCGGTACGGGCGAGGCCGGCAAAGTCCACCAGGCGCTCGCGCAGCGCCTGGGCAGCCTGGAACTCGTCGCTCGCCAGTGCCCCTGGTCCCGGCCAGCCCCAGGCGGCCAGCGCCTGGCCGAAGCACTCGGCCCAGGCATCCGCGGGCCGCTTGCCGGTCGCCCTGGCCAGGACCTCATGGGCGCCGCTCAGCGCGTCCGCGAAGGCCGGACAGCCACCCTGGCGGCATGCCGCCGCGAGGGCTGCCACCGGCCACGCGGCGAGGCGCCTTGTGCGCAACTCGATGTCGAGCCGCGCCCGTGCATCCGCTTCGTCGGCGCGACCGAGATGGCGATGTCCGAGCAGGCTCGAGATCAGCCCCATGTCGAGGCGCCGGCGCCCCGCTCCGAGCGCGCCGAGCGCGGCCTCGACGATGGCCAGGCCTGACAACGCGGGACCACCCGCCAGGTCGAAGATGCGCTCGTCCTCCGCGCTGCCCGGCAACTCGAGCCGGGGCTGCAGGACCGCCTCGAGACGACGCTCGAGCTCGGTGCGCCGCTGGTCCAGGTCCGGAACGATGGCGGCATAGCGGCCCGTCGGGTTGGCCTGGAGTCGCTCGCGCGCCCAGGCGGCCAGTGCGCCGAGCTCCGCGTCCGGATCTTCCGCGGCATGGCCGCGCGGCGCGCCGCGTTGCCCGGTGACGGGCGCGACATCGACCTGCCATCCCGCCGCGACCAGCGCGCCGACCAGATGCCGGACGGCCGGCTCGGGCCGTCGAAACCCGGCCAGCAACAATGGCGCCCCGCGCTCGAGCCGGGACACCTGGGCGGCCAGCGCGGTCTCGAGGCGGCCCGGGTCGAGCCAGCCCCGGCTTGAATGCTGGCGCTCCACGGCGCGGGCCCAGGCGAGGAACCGCCGCTGGTCGCGCGTCAGCGACTGGCGCGCGAGCGCATCGAGCGAGCCGCCGTAGCGGACGAGGGTGAGCCACGAGCGCCTCGCCGCGGCGGCGAGTTCCGCCGCGTCGATGAGGGTACCGTCACCTTGTTCGAGCGCGGCGGCTCGCCACGGCCACGCGGCCTGCGCCTCGCCGAGGAGGAGCGGCAGCGAGGCATCGACGCTCGCCGCCTCGTGCCAGCGCGCGGCGGCCCAGGCATCCAGCGGCAGCACCTGCGCGCTCGGCCAGACCTGCAGGCCGAGTGCGGCCTGCCTCGCATCGAACAGGCGGCGGATCAGGCGCGCCTGGCGCCGGTTGGCGGTCAGGAGCGTGCCGCCCTCCCCGAGGTGGCGCAGGTACAGGTCGTTGAGACTCGCCATGTCAGCCCTGCCGCGTGCGACACGGCAAGGCTACGCGGCTCCCTGGCTCATGGGACGACCTTGAGTCCGGCCGGGCGCGCGGCCCGGCCCTGGGCCCAGGCGTCGAGTTCCTCCTCGATGCGCGCGAACACGGTGCTGAGGGTCTCGGCATCGGGCAGGTTGGTGATGCGGAAATGGTCGTTGTACGGCGTGTTGAAGCTCACGCCCGGCGCCACCAGCACGTGGCGGTTCTCCAGCAGGTCCATGGCGAATGCCTGGTCGTCGAAATCCAGCAGCAGGTCGCGCTTGACCCTGACGAAGGCGTACATGGCGCCCCGCGGTGGTGTCAGCGCCAGGTACTTGCTCGCCGCGACGCCGTCGATGATCGCCTGTCGCGACTGGTACAGGCGACCGCCCGGCGAGACCAGGTCGCGGATGCTCTGGTAGCCTCCGAGCGCGGTCTGCACCGCCCACTGGCCGGGGACGTTGCTGCACAGCCTGAGCGAGCTCAACAGTTCCAGTCCCTGCATGTACTCCTGGGCTGCCTCGCGCGAGCCCGAGAAGGCCACCCAGCCGACCCGGTAGCCGCAGGCCCGGTACACCTTCGACAGGCCGGACATCGTGGCGCACAGGGTGTCGTGCACCAGCGGCGCCAGCGGGATGAACTCGGCGCCGTCGTAGGTCATGCCGTCGTAGATCTCGTCGGCGAATACCACCAGCCGCCGCTTCTCGGCGAGCCTCGCGATCGCCTCGAGTGTCTCGCGCGAATAGACCGCGCCGGTCGGGTTGTTGGGGTTGATGACCACGATCGCGCGGGTGCGCCGCGTCACCAGCCGCTCGATCTCGGCAGGATCGGGCTCGAAGCCATGCTCGGGCCTGCACGGATAGTGCACCGCCTTGCCGCCGTTCAAGGTCACGGCTGCCGTCCAGAGCGGGTAGTCCGGGCTCGGGACCAGCACCTCGTCGCCGTGCTCGAGCAAGGCGCGCAGGACGAGGTCGATGAGCTCGCTGACACCGTTGCCGATGAAGACGTCCTCGGCGGTGACGTCGCGAACGCCGCGATCCTGCTGCTGCATCACCACGGCCTCGCGTGCCGGGAAGATGCCCTTCTGGTGACAGTAGCCCTCCGCCGAGGCCATGTTCTCGATCATGGCCAGCCGCATGGTCTCCGGCGCGCGAAAGCCGAAGGCCCCCGGGTTGCCGATGTTGAGCGAGATGATCTCGTAGCCGAGCCGTTCCATCTCGTGGGCGCGCCGCGCGAGGCGGCCGCGGATCTCGTAGCGCACCTCGGCAAGGCTGGAGCTGGCTGGAATCTGGGTTCTGGGCATCGACGAATCCCTGCGAATCAGAGCCGTGCAAGGATAGCGCAGCGCCGGCGCGTCGTACGCGAACGTGAGTTCACGAATTCCCGATGTTGTATACAATGGCTGCGCTGGCCGGCGGAACCGGCCGAGGTGGCGACGGAGGACCGGGTCCATGAGCGAACTCAAGCGAGCCATGCCGCTGCTGGCGAGCCAGGAAGGGATATGGGACGGCTGGTATCGCTATTACGATGCCGAGGGCAGGCAGGTCGACGCGCATCGGTCGCGACTCGTGTGCCGCTTTCCGGCCAGCGGGCCAGTGCCCTACCACCAGACCAACCACTACAGCTGGGATGACGGCCGCCGGGACGTGCGCGAGTTTCCGGCGACCTACCGCGATGGCAGGCTGTGGTTCGACAACGAACTCATCAGTGGCTGGGCCGCCGAGGTTGCGCTCGACACCCACGGTCGAAGCATCATGCTGCACTGGGTGCGCAAGGGCGAGCCGGAGACCTACCTGTACGAGATGATCCAGGTCAGCGACTGCCGCCGCTACCGGACGCGGGTCTGGCAGTGGATCAACGCCGGGCGCATCCGCATGCGTACGCTGATCGACGAGGAGAAGCATTCCGACAGCTGGGAAGGCTACTGAGGGCGCGCGCATGTTCTCCAAGACCCTTTTCGACGAGCTGGCGCCGCCGACCCATGACGAGGCGGCCCGGCAGGGCTTCGTCTCGCTGCTGCGCAAGCGGGTCATGACCGACATGGCCGCGGAACTGCGTGCCGCCTACCACGAGGAGGCCGGCCCGGCATTCGCCGCCCGCCACGGGCGGGCACCGGCGAATGGCAGGGAGGTGCGCCAGGCAATGCTGGGCCATCCCTATTTCAAGGCCTGGTCGGCGCTGCGCTACAGCGCGCAGGAGATGACCTGGTGGTCGGTGATGCCGCAGGTCGAGCGCCGGCTGCCGGAACTCATCGACGCGGCGCGCGCCGCCGCCACGGACCCCACGGGGCCGGGCTCGCTGCGCCTCGACCCGGACCTGGAGATACCGCGCGACGTCAGCGCGCTCGACATCCACCTGATGCCTGGCTGCTTCCATACCGAGCACCTTGCCGACGACGTGGCACAGGGCGCGGTGTACACGCTCGGCACCTCGGTGTTCGGCGGGGCCCTCAAGCTGCGCGCGGATCGCACCGGGGGCGTCGGCGCCTCGATCGCACACTGGTTGCGCGTGCGTCACCCGCAGTTCAGGCCGCGGGATCTCATCGATCTGGGCTGTTCGACGGGCAGCAACCTCTTCCCCTACCTCGCCATCCTCCCCGGACTGGTGGGCCATGGCGTCGACGTCGGTGCGCCACTCCTGCGCTACGCGCATGCGCGGGCGCGCTCGATGGGGCTCGACGTGCACTTCTCGCAGCAGAATGCGGAGTCGCTCGACTTCGATGACGGGAGCTTCGACATCGTCTGCTCGAGCTTCTTCCTGCATGAGCAATCGCTCAAGGCCACGCGCCGGATCCTGAAGGAGGCCTTTCGCGTGCTGCGGCCCGGGGGCGTGATGGTCCACATGGAGCTGCCGCCCGCCGCCGAAGTCGACCCCTACTACAATTTCTATCTCGACTGGGATGCGTACTACAACAACGAGCCGCACTACGCGGCGTTTCGCGCCCTGGATTTCCCGCGCGAGGTCGCCCGGGCGGGCTTCGCCGCGAGTCGGTACTTTCAGACGCGGATCCCGAACTACGGCACCGTGCCGGAGGCGGAGTTCGAAGCCTGCGCACGCGGCGAACGCGAGGCCCCGGCCCACGGAAACGGTGCGAGCTGGTTCATCTTCGGCGCCTGGAAGTAGCACCGGACCACTCCCCCCCGGTGCCAGGCACACCCTTGGCACTTCCCTGGCACATGCCTGGCACGGGTCAGGGAAGTGTCAGGCGTGTGCCAGAGGTGTGCCAGGCGTGTGCCAGACGTGTGCCTGGCACCGGGTAGAGAATCCCGCTACTTCTTCATGCGGCGTCGTGCCGGACCCTTGTGCGAGTGACCGATGTCGTTGTCGCCATGGTGGTGTGGCACGTCGCCGTGCGCATGGCCATGGCTGTCCGGGTGCTCGAAGTCCACCGGGTGGTTGTGGTCGCCGGTCGCGACCCAACGGTACAGCTCCGGCTTCCAGTGCTGGATCCGGCTCGCGGCGCGCTCGAGGTTCTCCTCGGGCGTGGTCCATGGGTTGAAATGGAAGTGGTTATACAGCTGCGAGTCGGTGCGCCCGAGCGCCAGCGTGCCGTACTTGCAGGCAAACGCGCCGTGGTTGATGTACGGCGGTCGCCAGAAGTAACCGCCGGTCGGCAGGTTGCCGAACTGCATCATCCAGGAGGTACCCCAGATGTGGTACGACTCCTCGGCGCAGTCGTGGTAGCTGATGTTGTCCTGCCAGAAGTTCGGCGTCATGCAGTACAGGAAAGTGAACGCCTGCGTGCGCTCGTCGAAGCGCAGGACCTTGACCAGGCACCCGGGCGCCGTCGCCGGGTAGAAGTTGGTCGAGCTCCAGCTCATGTTGTCGTAGGCGTTGACCGCCGTGTAGCGGTGCCGGTGGGCGTTCGGATGGTCCGAGTCGGACTCGACGAAGCTCGGCTCGCCATAGTTGTAGAACATCAGCAGCTGCGCGCCCCGCGGCGCCGCGAGCGCCGGCATCGCCACGCCGGCCGGCACGCAGAAGTAGTGCCCCGGCCCATGCGTCTGGTCGCCGTAGGTGACCGAACCCGACAACACGAACATCTCCATCTCGGAATAGCTCAGGCCGGGCGGCAGGCTGTAGCCGGGTTCCAGCAGCACCTTCATGGAGCAGGCGCCGGTCTCCGTGTCGAAGGACAGCATCTTGTAGCTCATGCCCTTGCGGAAACCCGGCAGCGTCATGCGCTTCCAGGCGACGTTGGTCTCGACGAACGGCTCGATATGCGGACGTGCCATGTTCAGTTACTCCCCTCGCCGTTCGTTGATCAGAATACGACCTTGAACTTGCGCTTCGGCCGCGTCGGGATCTCCTCGCTCGGGATCTTGCGCAGCATGTCGAAGTGGACGTTGTAGCCGCGGGTCTGGATGCGCTCGAGGAACGCGGCGACCCAGCGGTCGCGCTTCGGCGCGAGGGCTTCCTGCTCGGCCACGATCTTCCGGTAGCGCGACTTCTGCTCGCGGGTCTCCTGCTTCATCCAGCGTTCGGCCTCGCGACTGCGCTTGTACTTGATCAGCTTCACGGTCGATCTCCTTGGGCGGCCCGGGGGGGGGTCGGCGTGGCGGCCCCGGGGGCTCCGGAGCGTTGCCTGCTCGGTCGCGGCCGATCCAATCCGGCGACCGCGTTGTATACAACGGAAAGGGTATGACAGCAGGGATGCAGGCGCAAGCGACGACGGCCGTCGAGGCGATCAGTCCGGGACCGACAGCCACCGCGACAGGTGCACGCCACGCGGGTTGTCGGTCCAGCCGCCGACGCGCGTCGCGACGAGGCGCCTGCCGGCGTAGAAATAAAGCGGCGCGACCGGGTGTTCGGCGAGTGCCAGGGCCTCCGCCTCCGCCAGCAGGCCAGCCCGGGCCTCGACGTCGAGCGTGCGCTCCGCCTGGCGTACCAGCGCGTCATAGCGCGCGTTGGCGTAGCCGGGCTGGTTCATGGCGCCCGCATCGCTCTCCAGGCGCTCGAGGAACGAGACCGGATCCGTCGTGCCCGCCAGCCAGCGAAAGCGCACCGCGTCGAAGTCGCCGCGTCCCACCTCGCCCAGGAGCGCGCGCAGCTCGGACCCCTGCAGTCCAACCCTGGCCCCGATGCCCTGCCACATGGCCGCGAGCGCCACGGCCACCCGTTTCTCGACATCGCTGCTCGGGTAGGCGAGCGTGAACTGGAGCGGCCGGCCGGGGCCGTAACCCGCCTCGCCGAGCAGGTCACGGGCCCGGCGCAAGCGCTCGGCCTGCGGCAGGCCGGCGAAGTCCGCCCGGGCATTGCGGCCGTAGTTCGATGCGGCTAGCGGCACCAGGCCGAAGGCGGGAATCTCGCCGGCACGGGTGATGTGCCGCGTGAGCGCCTCGCGATCGACCGCCATCGACAGGGCGCGACGCACGCGCTCGTCGTCGAAGGGCGGTCGGCGAACGTTGAAGGCGATGTGCTCGACCCCGAAGCCCGGCGTCAGGCGCAGTTCGCGCGGGTGATTGCTGCGCGCCCAGTCGAGCTGGTCCGGGGGCACCACCAGCACGACGTCGAGCTCGCCGGCCCGGAAACGCCGGAGCGCATTGGCCGCGCCATCCGTGTGCACATGCACCACCGCGTCGAGCTTCACGCCCGCCGCGTCATAGAATCGCGCATTGCGCTCGAGGCGGACGTGCGAGTTCGGCACCCACTCGGCCAGCACGAAGGGTCCGTTCGAGACCATCACTCCCGGGCGGATCCAGTCCCGCGGACGCTTCTCCACCAGGTGCCGCGGCGCGGGCGAACTGTAGCTCGCCAGCACTTCCGGCATGTACGGCGCCGGGTGCTCGAGGTCGATGCGCAGGGTGTGCGCATCGAGCGCGCGCACGCCGAGCTCGGCGACCGGCCGCGCGCCGGCGTTGACGGCGCGGGCATGCCGGATGGAGTACAGGCGCGCAGCGAACGGGAAGGCGGTGGCCGGATCGAGCATGCGCCGCAGCGACCATTCGAAGTCGCGTGCGTCGAGCGGCGTGCCGTCGGACCAGGTGAGTCCGCGCCGCAGGCGGAAGACGTAGCCCAGTCCGTCGGGATCCATGGTCCAGGACTCCGCGCAGCCAGGCATCGGCCGCGCGGCCGCGTCGAGTGTCAGCAGCCCGACGAACAGGTCGGAGACGACGTTGACCTCGCCGGGATAGCTGAATCGGTGGGGATCGAGCGTCGAGGGGTCCTCGGTGCCGGAGCGGCGCACGACGGCCTCTGCGACCGCGACTTGCCACGC
>CAZXAS010000005.1:32857-37200 GCA_964638185.1 uncultured Steroidobacteraceae bacterium
AGCGGCAGGACCTCGATACCCTGGAGCGCAAACCGCCTCAGGATGCCGAGGCGCGTGACCAGCGGCACGTCCTCCGCAATGCGATCACGGGGCGTCACGACGACTACGCGGTCGTACAGGCGCATCAGCACCTGCGCCGCTGCGTAGGTTCCCTCGGTGTGGTCCATGTCGAACAGCACGGCCGTTCCGCCCTGCCGGGCCGTGAGGCCGGCGAGATCTGTCATGGCGGCGCGCAGGTCGGGCACGATGCCCTCCTCCCGCCAGGCCATCGGCAGGCTACGCGGCCAGCTCATGTGCGAGCCTGTCGCGAGCACCACGGCGTCGGGGCCGAGTGCCATGACGTCGGCGACGCCTGCGCGCACTCCCGGTTCGAATGCCACGCCGGCGCGCCGCGCCGCGGTCAGCTGGTAGTCGAAGATGCTCGACAGGTTCTCGCCACCCGGCAGCAGGGAGTGCAGTCGCGTCTTGCCACCGGGCGTGGCGCCCGCGCCGAGCACTGTCACGGCGTGGCCGCGCGCGGCGGCGACCCAGGCTGCCTCCAGACCGGCGATGCCGGCACCGACCACGACGACCTTGCGCCGCCGTGCGGACGGCACCGGCCAGTAGTCGGTCTCGTCCGCCATGGCGACGCGCGGGTTGTTGTCGCAGGCGAGCGGGGCGTGCTCCATGATGCGCCCCCAGCAGCTGTTGCAGGCGACGCAACGGCGGATGTCGCGCTCGTGGCCGCGGGCGGCCTTGTTCGGCCATGCCGGGTCGGTGACCAGCGGCCGGCCGAGGGCGATGAGGTCGGCATCGCCGCGCTCCAGGATGCCTTCGGTCTCGGCCGGGTCGGACAGGTAGCCGACGGCCATCACCGGCACGCCGGGGACGGTGGCCTTCAACCGGCGGATCAGCGGCAGGAACGGGGCGCGCGGCCAGTGCGCGTCCGGAATGTGCATGTCGAGCGATCGGGCGTGTGCACCCCAGGTGAAGCACACGTAGTCGACCGCGCCCGCGGCGCACAGGCCGGGCGCGATGAGCGCCGCCTCGTCGGGCCCGATGCTGCCCGGCACGCCGTCGTCGCCAGGCAGCTTGAGGCCGACGATGAACCCCGCGCCGCAGGCGGCGCGGATGGCGGCGATCAGCTCGCGGGTCACCCGCAGGCGGTTGTCGAGCGAGCCGCCGTAGTCATCCTCGCGCGTATTGCACCACGCGGACATGAACTGGTGGAACAGGTGGCCGTGGCCAGCGGAGATCTCGACACCGGAGAACCCCGCGCGCTGCAGTCGCGCGGACGTGGCCGCGAAGTCGTCGATCATCTGCCGGATGTCGGCCACATCGAGCACGTGCGGCACGGTCCAGCTCAGGTCGTCCGGCAACGACGAGGCGCCGAGCGCGAACGGATTCCGGCCGCGCTCATGGCGTCCACGGCCCGGGTCCTGGATCTGCCCGAGCAGGCGGCAGTCCTCGGATTCGACCGCGTCCGCCCAGCGCTGCAGGTCCTCGAGGCTGGCATCGTCCCAGGCGCGGACCTTGTGCGGCGCGCGCTGCACGCGCCAGGCATTGAGTGGCTCGGTGACGATGAGCGAACAGCCGCCGCGCGCGCGATTTCGGTAGTAGGCGAGCTGGGTCTCGGTCAGGCGTTGCTCGCGCCCCATGCGGGTGGTCATGGAGGCGTGGGTCACGCGGTTCCTGAGCGTGCGGCCGGCCAGCTCGATGGGCGTGAACAGCCTCGGGTAGGTGGTGTCCGCCGTCATCGGCCGGCCCGGCGTCCTTGCGCGAGTTGCGTGCGGCCGAAGAACACCTCGCGCGTGCGCGCATCCGGGTTGCCGATCTTCGTCCGCTCCGCCAGTACCGCCATTCCCCGCCGGACCGCGGGACGCCGCTCGATCGCCTCGTACCAGCGCCTGACGTTCGGGAACTCGTCGATGTCGATGCGATGCAGCCAGCGCACCGCCACCCATGGCCAGGTCGCGATGTCGGCGATCGAGTAGCGGCCGGCGAGGTACTCGTGGCGCGCCAGGCGCCGGTCCATCACCCCGTACAGCCGCAGCGTCTCGTTGCGGTAGCGCTCGATCGCGTAGGGAATGCGATGCGGCGCGTAGCCGAGGAAATGCCCGCACTGGCCGAACATCGGCCCGACGCTGCCCACCTGGAAGGCGAGCCATTGCAGCACCTCGTAGCGCGCGCGCGTGCGCTTGGGCAGCCATCGTCCGGACTTGTCCGCGAGGTACTGCAGGATGGCGCCTGACTCGAACACCGTGCATGGGCGACCGCCGGGACCGTCGCGGTCGACGATCACGGGGATCTTGTTGTTGGGATTCAGCTTCAGGAACTGCGGGCGGAATTGCTCACCGCGCAGGATGTCGACGGGGAGCACGCGGTACTCGAGCCCGGTCTCCTCCAGCATGATGCTGGCCTTTTGGCCGTTCGGAGTCGGCCAGAAATAGAGATCGATCATGGTCCCCGCCGCGCCTGGCGGACGCGCGCGGCGTCCGGCTGACTGTATACAATGCGCCGACGACCATAGCACAACCCGCGCGGTGCATCCCGCGGCCAGGAGGCTCGAAATGCTGCAGGTGATCATCGCCGTGACCATGGCCGTGCCGGATCTCGCGGTCGTCGAGCGGGCGTACGGCGAGTACCTCGATTACCGGGTGGTCGAGCGCGGACAGGTCAGCGACGCGCAGGCGCTGCTGTGGCAGGCACCGGCGGTGGCCGGGCGCGACTACCTGCTGATGCAGCCCGCCAGCGGCGCGCCGGTCTACCTGCGGGTCGTGCGCCAGGATCCGGTCGAGGGCTTCGCAGCCATGAAGACCTGGGGCTGGAACTCGAATGAAATCCTCGTCCAGGACACGTTCGCCATTCACGAGCGGCTCAAGGACTCGCCCTTCCGCATCATCGGCGAGCCGAAGGGGCTGTCGATGAATCCCGAGATCGTGGCCATGCAGGCGCTCGGGCCTGCCGAGGAACTCGTGTACCTGACGCGGATCCCGGAAGGGAAGTCGATGTTCGACCTCGGCTCGGCGCAGACCTTCGTCGACCGGACGTTCATCGTGGTGCTCGGCGGTCCGGACATCGCGGCCATGCGCCGCTTCTACGCGGAAAAACTGGGCATGCCGACAACGGACCCGGCGCCCTCCACCATCTCCGTGCTGGCGAAGGCCTACGGCCTGCCGGCCGACCACCAGTTCCAGCTCGGCATCGTGCGTTTCCCGAAGGACTTCCTGATCGAACTCGACCAGTACCCCGCTGCCGCGACCGCGCGGCCAAAGCGCGAGGGCGAATTGCCGCCCGGCATGTCGATGGTGACTTTCGGCGTTGCGAACCTCGACGAGGTCGAGGCCGAGTTCATCGCACCGCCGGTGAGGATCGATGCCGCACCCTACTCCGGTCGCCGGGCGGCCCTGACCCGTGGCGCCGCCGGCGAACTCATCGAACTGATCGAACAGTAACCCGGTGCCAGGCACACCCCTGGCACATCTGTGGCACATGCCTGGCACGCAAGCGCTCTGGTGAACTTCGTTCGCGCGGTGCCAAGGGAGTGCCTGGCACGTGTCAGGGAAGTGCCAGGGAAGTGCCAGGCGTGTGTCAGGGGTGTGCCTGGCACCGGAGAACGGCACCGGAAAAGCGGGCGCGGGCGAGAGGGGTCTCGCCCGCGCCGGTGTCGTCAGGGACGGGTCAGAACTTGGCCGTCACGGTCAGCCCGTAGTACGTATCACGGCGCTGTGAGGCGGCGAACGACCGCTTGAAGTCGTCCGTACCATCCGCGTAACGCAGGATATTCGGCACCGAGTCCTCGCCGGTGAGGTTCTTGCCCCACAGCGAGATCGAGTAGTTGTCGGACGTCACACCGAGCCGCGCGTTGACCAGCGTCGTCTCGCCGGTCTCGGCCAGGTTGTGCACCTGCGCGTACTTGCTGGACTCGTACGAGTAGTTGGCTCCGGCGAACCACTCCCAGCTGCCCGCACCCATCGGCCGGCGCATCTCGAGGTCGAGATAGGCCTGGTGCTCCGCGGTGCGCGGGATCTGCTTGCCGACGATGCTGCCGAACAGCGACTGGCACCCGGTCACGTCCGGGAACTGGTCGCCGGTCGAGCAGTTGACCAGGTTGTCGTCCAGCACGTCGTTCAGCACGCCCTGGTTCTCGTCGGTACCCTTGGTGAACTTCGGGTCGGCATAGGCATAGTTGAAGGTCAGGGTCAGGCCGTCGACCGCTGCCGGCCGGTAGTTGGTCTCGAGCTCGAAACCGGTCACCTCGGCATCGCCCGCATTGACCGTGGCCGAGGTGGTGTTGCCGCCCGAGCGTGCGTTCTGGGTCAGCTGGTAGCCCGAGATACGGTTGAAGTACATCGCGATGTTGG
>CAZXAS010000006.1:0-5536 GCA_964638185.1 uncultured Steroidobacteraceae bacterium
GGCCACCGCTGCTCGGCGCGATCGAGCAGCGGCAGAAGAAGATCGCCGACGGCCTGGCCGCCGCCGATCGCGGGCAGAAGGACCTGGAAGACGCCAAGGCGAAGGCCGGCGAGATCGTGCGCGAGGCCCGCGACAAGGCGGTGCAGGTGGTCGACCAGGCGCACAAGCGCGGCAACGAGCTGATCGACGAGGCCAAGCAGACCGCGGTGTCCGAGGGCGAGCGGCTGGTGACGGCCGCGCGTGCCGAGATCGCCTCCGAGTCGTCGCGGGCCCGTGACGGCCTGCGCCGCGACGTGGCGGCGCTCGCCTTGTCAGGCGCCGAGCGGCTGCTGGGTCGCGAGGTCGATGCCAAGGCGCACGCCGACCTGCTCGACCAGCTCGCGGCCGAGATTGAGCGGCGTTGAGCGGAGGCGCACATGGCTGAGAAGGCGACCATCGCAAGGCCCTATGCACGCGCGGCGTTCGAGTTCGCGCGCGAGCACGGCCGGCTGCCGGTGTGGTCGGAGCTGCTGGCCACCGCCGCGGCGGTGGTCTCGGATCCGCGCGTCGCGGCGCTGCTCGGCAGCCCGCACGTGAGCAGCGCGGAGCTGGTCTCGCTGGTCGCGGACGCGGCCGGCGATGCCGCCGACGAGCACGGGCGCAACTTCATCGAGGCGCTGGCGCACAACCGCCGCCTCGGCCTGGTGCCCGAGATCGCCGCCCAGTACGAGGCGCTCAGGGCCGAGGTCGAGAACGTCATCGACGTGGAGCTCGTCGCCGCCATGCCGGTGGAGCCCGCGCAGCGGGACCGCCTGGTCGCGGCGCTGCGCCGCCGACTCGGCCGCGAGGTACGCATGAGCACGCACCTCGACCCGGCGCTCATCGGCGGCGCCGTGGTACGCGCCGGCGACCTGGTGATAGACGGTTCGCTGAAGGGCCGCCTCGAGCGGCTGGCCGCGGCCGTGACTGCATAACGAAGGAAAGGATCATGTCCATCAAGGCTTCGGAAATCAGCGATCTCATCAAGGCCCGCATCGAGAAGTTCGAGTCGGCGGCCGAGGCACGCAACGTCGGCACGGTGGTCAGCGTCACGGACGGCATCTGCCGCATCCACGGCCTCGCCGACGCCGCCTACGGCGAGATGCTGGAGTTCCCCGGCAACACCTTCGGGCTCGCCCTCAACCTCGAGCAGGACTCGGTCGGCGCGGTGGTGCTCGGCGAGTACCGGCACGTCAGCGAGGGCGCGACGGTCAAGACCACCGGGCGCATCCTCGAGGTGCCGGTCGGCCCGGGGCTCCTCGGACGCGTGGTCGACGCGCTCGGCAACCCGATCGACGACAAGGGCCCGATCACGGCCGCGGAGCGCCGCCCGATCGAGCGGGTGGCGCCGGGCGTGATCTGGCGCAAGAGCGTGTCGCAGCCGGTTCAGACCGGGCTCAAGGCGATCGACTCGATGGTCCCGATCGGCCGCGGCCAGCGCGAGCTGATCATCGGCGACCGCCAGACCGGCAAGACCGCGCTCGCGATCGACACCATCATCAACCAGCGCGGCACCGGCGTTAAGTGCATCTACGTCGCCATCGGGCAGAAGCAGAGCTCCATCGCCAACGTGGTGCGCAAGCTCGAGGAGCACGGCGCCATGGAGCACACGGTGATCGTGGCCGCCTCGGCCTCGACGCCGGCCTCGATGCAGTACATCGCGCCGTATTCCGGCTGCGCCATGGGCGAGTACTTCATGGACAACGGCGAGGACGCGCTGATCGTCTATGACGACCTGACCAAGCAGGCGTGGGCGTACCGCCAGATTTCGCTCCTGCTCAAGCGCCCCCCGGGCCGCGAGGCCTATCCGGGCGACGTGTTCTACCTCCACTCGCGCCTGCTCGAGCGTTCCGCGCGCGTGTCGGCCGAGTACGTCGAGAAGTTCACCGACGGCAAGGTGAAGGGCCGCACCGGCTCGCTCACCGGCCTGCCGATCATCGAGACCCAGGCCGGCGACGTCACCGCCTTCGTCCCGACCAACGTGATCTCGATCACCGACGGCCAGATCTTCCTCGAGACCGACCTCTTCAATGCCGGCATCCGCCCGGCCATGAACGCCGGCATCTCGGTGTCGCGCGTCGGTGGCGCGGCGCAGACCAACATCATCAAGAAGCTCGGCGGCGGCATCCGCCTCGCGCTCGCCCAGTACCGGGAGCTGGCGGCGTTCTCGCAGTTCGCCTCCGACCTCGACGAGGCCACCCGTCGCCAGCTCGATCGCGGCGTGCGCGTGACCGAGGTGATGAAGCAGCCGCAGTACGCGCCGATGTCGGTGGCCGAGATGGCGGTGACCCTGTTCGCCGTCAACGGCGGCTACATGGACAAGGTAGACCGCAAGAAGGTCGTGGACTTCGAGCACGCGCTGCAGGCCTTCGCCAGGACCAACTACGGCGAGCTGCTGAAGCAGATCAACGACAAGCCCGAGCTCAGCAAGGACGTCGAGGCGGCGCTGAAGAAGTGCTGCGAGGAGTTCCTCTCCACCGGAGCGTACTGAACCGGACGGTGGTCGGGCCCCGCGCCCGTCCGCCATCCGCTGGTCCCCATCCGCTAGGAACACCACATGGCCGGCGCCAAAGAAATCCGCACCAAGATCTCGAGCATCAAGAGCACGCAGAAGATCACCAAGGCCATGGAGATGGTCGCTGCGAGCAAGATGCGCCGTGCGCAGGAACGCATGCGTGCCGCGCGCCCGTACGCGGAGAAGATGCGGAAGGTCATCGGCCACATCCGCATGGCGAACCCCGACTACCGCCACCCGTTCCTGGTGGAGCGCGAGGCAAAGGCGGTCGGCATCATCGTCATCAGCACCGACCGCGGCCTGTGCGGCTCGCTCAACGTCAACGTGTTCAAGCAGGTACTGGCGACGGCGCGCGAGTGCCAGCAGCAGGGCATCGGGCTGCACCTGTGCCTGGTCGGCTCGAAGGCGATGCAGTTCTTCCGCCGGCTCAAGCTGCCGGTCGCCGCCAGCATTTCCCACATCGGCGACCGGCCACGCGTCGCCGACCTGATCGGCCCGGTCACGGCGATGCTCGACATGTACCGCGAAGGCGGGATCGACCGGCTGCTGCTGGTGAGCAGCAGCTTCGTCAACACCATGACCCAGCGTCCCGAGGAGCGTCAGCTGCTGCCGGCGCTCACCGTCGACGAATCGGACCTGCAGGAGCGCTGGGACTACATCTACGAGCCGAGCGCGGCCGAGCTGCTCGACGGCTACATGATGCGCTACGTCGAGTCGCAGGTTTACCAGGCCGTCGCCGAGAACGTCGGCTGCGAGCAGGCGGCGCGCATGGTGGCGATGAAGAGCGCCACTGACAACGCGGGCAAGCTCATCGAGGAGCTGCAGCTCATCTACAACAAGGCCCGCCAGGCCGCGATCACGAAGGAGATTTCGGAGATCGTCGGCGGCGCGGCGGCGGTTTGAAGAAGACGTGAGCCGTGAACCGTAAGCCGTGAGCCGTGCGATCCGGATTCTTCCGGCTCACGGCTTACGGTTCACGGCTCACGAAATTCAGAGGATTACAGAATGGCTACCGGCAAGATCGTGCAAATCATCGGCTCGGTGATCGACGTGGAGTTCCCGCGTGAGGG
Organism: uncultured Steroidobacteraceae bacterium; assembly: GCA_964638185.1. Classification (GTDB taxonomy): domain Bacteria; phylum Pseudomonadota; class Gammaproteobacteria; order Steroidobacterales; family Steroidobacteraceae; genus SG8-30. Next base: position 3,604 of record CAZXAS010000006.1, read on the forward strand.
CATCCCGAAGGTCTACGAGGCACTGAAGCTCGAGGAGCGCGACCTCACGCTCGAGGTGCAGCAGCAGCTCGGCGACGGCGTCGTGCGCACGATTGCCATGGGCGCCTCGGAGGGCCTCCGGCGCGGGCTCACGGTCAACACGACCGGGGCGCCGATCATGGTGCCGGTGGGCAAGGGCACGCTCGGGCGCATCATGGACGTGCTCGGCAAGCCGCAGGACGAGGCCGGTCCGATCAAGTCGGACGAGTTCCTACCGATCCATCGCCCGGCGCCGGCGTACGCCGACCAGGCGGGCGGCCAGGACCTGCTGGAGACCGGGATCAAGGTCATCGACCTGCTCGTGCCGTTCGCCAAGGGCGGCAAGATCGGCCTGTTCGGCGGCGCCGGCGTGGGCAAGACCGTCAACATGCTGGAGCTGATCAACAACATCGCCAAGGCGCACTCGGGCCTGTCGGTGTTCGCCGGCGTCGGCGAGCGCACCCGCGAGGGCAACGACTTCTACCACGAGATGGCGGAGTCGGGCGTCATCGACACCAAGGACCTGGCCAACTCGAAGGTGGCGATGGTCTACGGCCAGATGAACGAGCCGCCGGGCAACCGCCTGCGCGTCGGCCTGACCGGCCTGACCATGGCCGAGTACTTCCGCGACGAGAAGCAGGCCGGCGGCAAGGGCCGCGACGTGCTGCTGTTCATCGACAACATCTACCGCTACACGCTGGCGGGCACCGAGGTGTCGGCGCTGCTCGGCCGCATGCCCTCCGCGGTCGGCTACCAGCCGACGCTGGCGGAGGAAATGGGCGTGCTGCAGGAGCGCATCACCTCCACCAAGACCGGTTCGATCACGTCCATCCAGGCCGTGTACGTGCCGGCGGACGACCTGACCGACCCGTCGCCGGCGACGACCTTCGCCCACCTCGACGCCACCGTCGTGCTGTCGCGCCAGATTGCCGCGCTCGGCATCTACCCGGCGGTCGACCCGCTCGACTCCACCAGTCGCCAGCTCGACCCGCTGGTCATCGGCGAGGAGCATTACGAGACCGCGCGCGGCGTGCAGGCGATCCTGCAGCGCTACAAGGAACTGCAGGACATCATCGCGATCCTGGGCATGGACGAGCTGTCCGAGGAGGACAAGCTGACCGTGTCCCGCGCGCGCAAGATCCAGCGCTTCCTGTCGCAGCCGTTCCACGTCGCCGAGGTGTTCACCGGCAGCCCGGGCAAGTACGTCTCGCTGAAGGAGACCATCCGCGGCTTCAAGGCGATCATCGCCGGCGAGTACGACCACCTGCCCGAGCAGGCGTTCTACATGGTCGGCACGATCGAAGAGGCCGTGGAACGGGCGAAGTCGCTGGCCTGAAACGGCGTGAGCCGTGAGCCGTGAACAGTGAGCCGAAGGTAGACCATCTCTAGCGGCTCACGGATCACGGCCAACGGCTCACTGATCACCGAGGTTACAAATGGCCAACACCATCCACGTCGACATCGTCAGCGCCGAGGGCGAGATCCATTCCGGTGATGCGGAAATGGTGTTCGTGCCGGCCTCGCAGGGCGAGATCGGCATCGCGCCGCGTCACGCGCCGCTGCTGACGACGCTCAAGGCCGGCGAGGTGCGGGTGAAGCCCGCGGGTGGCGGCGAGGAACTGTGGTTCTGGATCGGCGGGGGCGCGCTCGAGATCCAGCCGCACCTGGTGACGGTGCTGGCCGACACCGCGGCGCGCGCCCGCGACCTCGACGAAGCGGCGGCGCTCGCCTCCAAGCAGCGCGCCGAGGAAGCCCTGCGCGACCGTGTCGGCGCCATGGAAGTGGCGGAGGCGCAGGCCGAGCTCGCCCGTGCCGCGGCGCAGCTCAAGGCGATCGAGAAGCTGCGCAAGCTCAAGCGCGGGTAATGCCGGTGCCAGGCACACGCCTGGCACCGTGTTGTGCCAAGCATGTGCCA
>CAZXAS010000006.1:5636-11275 GCA_964638185.1 uncultured Steroidobacteraceae bacterium
TGTGCCAGGGGTGTGCCTGGCACCCGACGATCATCGCAGCGACAGCAGCACCACGGTCCCGCCCATCAATCCTATGAGCAGGGCGACGAGCCCGGCGCCATAGCCGGGCACCGGCGCGACCCCCTTGCGCTTCAACTCGCGCCGGTCGGTCCGGTGCAAACGCCAGTAGGCGGCAAAGAAGCCCAAAGCGACCAATCGATAGGCCAGCTGCTCCCAGGTGGCGACGTGGCGGGTCCCGAGGTCCGCGACCGCCGTGTCGAGGAGCCCGCTGTGCGCGGCCACCAGCACCGCGATGAGGAAGCCGCCGAGGCCCGCGGCCAGCCACGGCAGGTCGCGTTGCAGGCGGTCGAGCGAACGGGCCTCGATGGCCGCGAAGGCGATGGCCGACAGCGGTCCGCCGAAGAGCGCGGACACTGCGAACGCGGGGGTCGAGTAATAACGTCGGCCGTTCATCGCCTCGTCGGGACCGGCTGGAGGAGCCTGGTGGATGGGCGCCGGCGGGGCGCGCCAAGCAAGCCTAGCATGCGATGGCGGCCCCCGGCCCATGCGACCGGAACCGGCTTGCCCTAGAATCGGGCCCTCACAGGGAGTCCGGCCGCATGCCTTTGAGCGTCGTCATCCTGGCCGCAGGCCAGGGCAAGCGCATGAACAGCGACCTGCCCAAGGTGCTGCAGCCACTTGCCGGCCGCGCCCTGCTCGCGCACGTCATCGACTGCGCCCGCGACCTCGAGCCGGCGGCGATCCACGTGGTGTACGGCCACGGCGGTGAGCGCGTGCGCGAGGCCCTCGCCGACGCCCCGGTGAGCTGGGTCCTGCAGGCCGAGCAGCACGGCACCGGGCATGCGCTGATGCAGGCCATGCCCGCGATCCCGGCCGATCACGACGTGCTCGTCCTCTACGGTGACGTGCCGCTGACCCGCCCGGCAACGCTGCGCGCCCTGCTCGCGGCGAGATCGGGGCGCTCGCTCGCGGTCCTGTCCGTGCGCCTTCCCGACCCGTCCGGCTACGGGCGCGTGCTGCGCGACAACGCCGGAACTGTCTATCGGATCGTCGAGCAGAAGGACGCGACGCGCAAGGAACTCGCGGTCGACGAGGTCAACACGGGCCTGATGGCGCTGCCGGCTGCGCCGCTCGCGGGGTGGCTCGGCCGCCTGTCGAACGACAACGCCCAGGGCGAGTACTACCTGACGGACGTCGTGGCCCTCGCCGTCCGCGACGGCTACTCGGTCGAGGCGGTGCTGGCGCCGACGGTGATCGAGGTGCTGGGCGTCAACGACAAGCGCCAGCTGGCGGAAGTGGAGGCCGGCTACCGCCGGCTCCGGACCGACGCGCTGATGCTGGCCGGTGTCACCCTCATCGACCCGGCGCGCTGCGACGTCCGCGGCAGCCTGGAGCACGGCCGGGACGTCACCATCGACGTCAACGTGGTGTTCGAAGGTCGGATCAGGCTCGGCGACCGGGTGCGCATCGGCCCCAACGTGGTGATGCGCGACTGCGAGGTCGGCGACGACACCGTCATCCATGCCAACTGCGTGATGGAGCGGAGCGTCATCGGTCGCGCCTGCTCGGTCGGTCCCTTCGCCCGCCTGCGCCCGGGCAACGAGGTCGCCGACGGGGCCCACATCGGCAACTTCGTCGAACTCAAGAACAGCGTGCTCGGGCCGGGCAGCAAGGCGAACCACCTGAGCTACCTCGGCGATTCCACCGTCGGCCGGAAGGTCAACGTCGGCGCCGGTACCATCACCTGCAACTACGATGGCGCCAACAAGTACCGCACCGAGATCGGCGACGGCGCCTTCATCGGCTCCGGCACCATGCTGGTGGCGCCGGTCAGGGTCGGCGAGAACGCGACCATCGGCGCCGGGTCGACCATCACCCGCGACGCGCCGCCCGACAAGCTGACGCTGGAGCGCAGCCGCCAGTCCACGATCGACGGCTGGAAGCGCCCCGTCAAGAAGCCCGGGTAACCGCGCCGCCGTCTGCTCAGGCCTGTAAGCTGCTGACCGGAAAGAACATTCTGTGAAGTGACGCCGGCTACGGCGGTGCCGGCATTCCACTACAATAGCTTTCGGCAAACGCCTGACCAGGACAAACACACATGTGCGGTATCGTCGGCGCCGTCGCTGAACGCGACATCGTGCCCATCCTGATCGAGGGTCTCGAACGCCTGGAGTACCGCGGCTACGACTCGGCCGGGGTGGCCGTGCTGAACGGTGGACAGCACCTGACGCGCCTGCGGACCGTCGGCAAGGTGCAGAAACTCAAGGATGCCCTGGTCGGCCAGCCCACGCACGGCATGCTCGGCATCGCGCACACCCGCTGGGCCACCCACGGCGTCCCGAGCGAACGCAACGCGCACCCGCACATCTCGCGCGACGGCGTGGCCATCGTCCACAACGGCATCATCGAGAACCACGAGCAGCTGCGTGCCGACCTCGTGGCGCGCGGCTACGTGTTCACGTCCGAGACCGACACCGAGGTCATCGCGCATCGCATTCACCTGCACCGGCAGGCCGGCCCCGACCTGTTCGCCGCGGTGCGCGCGACGGTCGCCGAGCTGCACGGCGCCTATGCACTCGCCGTGGTCTCCGAGCACGACCCCGACACGATCGTGCTGGCCCGCGCCGGCTGCCCGGTGGTGATCGGGCTCGGCGAGGACGGCAACTACGTCGCCTCGGACGTCTCGGCGCTGCTGCCGGTGACCCGCCGCTTCATGTTCCTCGACGAAGGCGACGTCGCGGCCATTCACCGCGAAGGTGTCGAGGTGGTCGACGCGGGTGGCAACAGGGTCGAGCGCGCCGTGCGCGAGAGCGAACTGGACGCCGATGCGGTCGAGCGCGGCGACTACCCGCACTACATGCTGAAGGAGATCCACGAGCAGCCTCGCGCGGTGGCGCAGACGCTCGAGGAGCGCGCGGCCGGCGGCCGGCTGCTCGAGGCAGCCTTCGGCCCGGCGGCCATGGACGTGCTGAAGCGTACCGAGGCGGTGCAGATCGTCGCCTGCGGCACCAGCTTCCATGCCGCGTCGGTGGCCCGCTATTTCATCGAGCAGATCGTGCGCCTGCCCTGCTGGGTCGATATCGCGAGCGAGTTCCGTTATCGCCAGCCGGTGGTCCCGGCCAACACGCTGTTCGTGTCGATCTCGCAGTCGGGCGAGACGGCCGACACGCTGGCGGCGCTGCGCCTGGCGAAGGACGAGGGCTATCTCTCGACGCTCGCCATCTGCAACGTGCCGGAGAGCTCGCTGGTGCGCGAGTCCGAGCTCGTCATGCTGACCCGCGCGGGGCCGGAGATCGGCGTGGCCTCGACCAAGGCCTTCACCACGCAGCTTGCCGCACTCGGCATGCTGGTGGTGGCGCTCGCCAAGCACCACGGCATCACCCGCGAGCGGGAGCACGCGCTGGTCAGCAGGCTGATCGAGATCCCAGGCCTGATCGAGCTGGCGCTCACGCTCGATGCCGACGTGCGCGCGATGGCCGAGCGCATCAAGGACAAGCACCACGCGTTGTTCCTCGGCCGCGGGGCGCTGTTCCCGATCGCCATGGAAGGCGCGCTCAAGCTGAAGGAGATCTCCTACATCCACGCCGAGGCCTACGCGGCGGGCGAGCTCAAGCACGGGCCGCTGGCGCTGGTCGACGCGGACATGCCGGTCATCACCGTCGCACCGAACAACGACCTGCTGGAGAAGCTCAAATCCAACCTGCAGGAAGTGCGCGCGCGTGGCGGTGAACTCTATGTGTTCGCCGACCCGGAATCGGGCATCGAGCCGTCGGAGGGCGTGCACGTCATCACCATGCCGCGCCACATCAGCTACTTCCAGGCGCCGGCGGTGTACACCGTGCCCCTGCAGCTGCTCGCCTACCACGTGGCGGTGCTGAAGGGCACCGACGTGGACCAGCCGCGCAACCTCGCGAAGAGCGTGACGGTCGAGTAGTTCATTCAGCGGGAAGGCATCGCGTGATGCTTCAGCGCGCATCTGCGTCGGGTGCGGGACGCGGGGACTCATGTCGATGCCGGGCCGGCCCGCCCGATCCTGGACCCCACGATGTCAATCCTGTCACGCCTGTTTGGTGAGCCACCTGCCGCGACCGGGGCACCGGCGGCCAGCGAAGGTGTCGACGGAATCGAGGCACCACCACCGACCGACCGCGCCACGCGCGCCCGGGAAGAGGAAGCGAGCCTGTCGCAGGCGATTGCTGCTGGCGATATGGCCACGGTCGGCAAGTGGGTGCTCGAGGCAAGCTCGACGCAAACCCGCCAGGCGGCGGCCCGCTGCATCGTCGATCCGGACCAGCTGCGCGAGCTGATCCGCGCCACGCGCCACGGCAAGGACAAGAAGGTCCATCGGATTCTCACGACCAGGCGGGATGAGCAGCTTGCCGAAGCCCGCAGAGCCGCAGAGCTGCAGGCGGACATGGAAGGGACCGCCGCCGCCATCGAACGGCACTGCGAGCATCCCTGCGATGCGTCGTACCTGGCCACCCTGACGCAGCTCGAGGCCCGGTGGCGCGCGCTCGAGTCGCACGCGGCCGCGGAGCTTCGACGCCGGGTTGCAGAGCACCTTCAGCATGCGCGCGAGGTCATCGAGCGGCACCGGCAGGCGCTCGAGGCAGAGGAACAGCAAAGGCGATCCGCCGCCCTCGCCATCGAAGAGGAGCGGCGCCAGCGGGAGCTGGAGGCACAGGAAGCGGCCGCGGCGGCGGTCGAACAAGCCCGTGTGCTCGCCGCCGAGCGTCAGGCCGAGCGCGAGAGGCGTGCAGCGGACGAGGCGAAGGTGCGCGATCTTCTCGGGCTGCTGCGACAGGCGCAGGCGGCGCTGGATCATGGCGGGACGGCACGTGCCGCGCGACTGCGCACGACGATCGCGGAAGCCCTGCAGGAGGCACCCGCCCTGCCCGCGCGGTTCTCGCGACAGCTCGAGCGGATCGACGCGCGACTCGCGGAGCTGCAGGACTGGAAGGACTTCCGGGTCGTGCCGAAGCGGGCCGAGCTGGTCGAGCGCATGCGGTCCCTGGTCGGCGCCGATCTGGCCCCCGAGGAACTCGCACGGCGCATCCGCCAGCTGCGGGACGAGTGGCGGACCCTCAACCGCGGCGCGGGGGAGGAGCCCACGCCCGAGTGGCAGCAGTTCCAGGAGGCGGCGGAGCGCGCCTACGAGCCCTGTCGCGAGCACTTTGCCCGGCAGGCCGAGCTGCGCCGGGAGAATCAGGCGCGGCGCGAGGCGCTGATCGAGCGGCTGTCCGCCTTCGCCGCAGAGCAGGCCGGCGAGTCCCCGGACTGGCGGGCCATCGATCGGGCCATCTTCGAGTCGCGGCGCGAGTGGCGCCAGTACGCGCCGGTGGAGCAGGCGACCGTAAAGCCGCTCCAGGCGCGCTTCCATGCGCTGGTGCAGGATCTGAAGGCGCGCCTCGATGCCGAGTACGCCCGCAACGTACAGGCGAAGCGCGAGCTGATCGCCCGCAGCGCCGAACTCGTCGACCTCGCGGATACGCGCAAGGCCATCGAGGAGTCGAAGAACCTGCAGCGGACCTGGAAGTCCGTCGGGATCGTGCCGCGGAACCAGGACGCGCCGCTGTGGGATGAGTTCAGGCGGTACTGCGACGCGGTCTTCCAGAAGAGTTCGCAGGAATCCGCGGCGC
>CAZXAS010000006.1:11375-33558 GCA_964638185.1 uncultured Steroidobacteraceae bacterium
TTCAGGCGGTACTGCGACGCGGTCTTCCAGAAGAGTTCGCAGGAATCCGCGGCGCACGCTGCCGCCCTCGAGGCCAACCAGGCGCAGGCAACCGGCTGCTGCGAAGAACTGGAACGCATCGCGGAGCTGACCGGCGAGCCGTTGATCGCCGCCCTGCCGCAGCTCGAGGAGCTGCGCACCCGGTTCGAGTCCCTGGACCTGCCGCGGGCGGTTGCGCGCGACCTGCATCAGCGGTTCTCTCGCGCGGTCGCCCGCTGCGCCGAAGCCCGGCGGCGGCAGCGCGCGGTGGCTACGCGTCTGGGGTGGGCCGAGGTGTTTGCGGCTGCCGCCCAGGTTCGCGCCTACGGGCTCGCAATCGTGCTGGGACGGCCGCCGGCCGACTGCGAGGCGCTGCAGGCGGCCGCCCGATCCGCCGTCGCCGGCCTCACTCACCCGCCGAAGGGAACGCGCGATATCCTCGAGCAACAGATCGCAGCAGTCGCCGCCGGCACGGTCAGCGCCGACCTGGCCGCGAACGAGGGGGCGCTGCGCCTGCTGTGCATCCGCGCGGAACTGAGCGCCGGTGCCGCCACGCCGCCGGAAGACCTGGACCTGCGGCGCGAGTACCAGTTGCGACGCCTGGTGGAATCGATGGGGCGCGGCGAGTCCGTCACTGCAGTTGCGCTCGACGATCTCGCCCTCGAGTGGATCGCGGCGGGACCCGTCGAGCCGGCTGTCCACGACGGGCTGCTGTCCCGCTTCGAGCGCTGTCGCGACGCCGAATGGCGGCAGGAAGGAAAACAGGAATGTCCCCTTCCCGGGTGAAGGATCCAGATGCTGTACGAACGCCTGCTGCTGCCCTACTTTCGCGCCACCTCGCGTCGCGCCATGCGCTTCGACACGGGTCCGGCGACCGTGCCGGCGCCGCCGGCCGGGGGCGGCGCATTCCTGTACGTGCACATCCCCTTCTGCCAGGTGCTGTGCCCGTTCTGTTCCTTCCACCGCGTCCAGTACCGCGAGTCGAAGGCGAGCCGCTATTTCCTGGCACTGCGTCGTGAGATCGAGACCTACCGGGACGCCGGCTTCCGCTTCACCGGGGTGTACGTCGGCGGCGGCACGCCCACCGTCGCGCCGGACGAGCTCGCACGGACCTTCGAGCTCATACGCGCCGCCTTCCCGGTGCGCGAGATCTCGGTCGAGACCAATCCGTCGGACCTGACGCGGAGCAACCTGGACATCCTCGCCGCCGCCGGGGTCGACCGGGTCTCGGTCGGCGTGCAGAGCTTCGACGACGGGCTCCTGAAGGAGATGGAGCGCTACGACAAGTACGGTTCGCGCCAGCAGATCCTCGAGAGCCTGGAGCGCGCTGCCGGGCGCTTCCGCACCCTCAACGTGGACATGATCTTCAACCTGCCGCACCAGGGCCCGGAGATCCTCGACAGCGACCTCGACACGGTGCTTGCTTCGGCGGCGAACCAGGTGTCGTTCTATCCGCTCATGACCTCCGACAGTGCCCGCCGCAAGATGACGGCGCGCATGGGCCGCATCGACCGCGAACGGGTGCGCGGCTACTACTCCCGGATCCTCGAGCGGCTGGAGGGCGCCTTTCGCCCGGTGTCGGCGTGGTGCTTCACGCGCGGCGACGCGCAGGGCGTCGACGAGTACATCGTCGATTCCAGCGACTACGTCGGCATCGGCAGCGGGTCGTTCAGCTACGTCGCCGGCACCATGTATGCGACGACGTTCTCGCTCAATGCCTACGCCGAACGCATGAGCCGCGGCGAGACGGCGATCGCGCAGCAGCGGGTGATGAGCGAGCACGAGCAGATGCGCTACGAGATGTTGCTCAGGCTGTTCGGCCTCAAGCTCGACCACCAATGGCTCGAGCGCCGATTCGGCGGCCGCTTCCGCAGGCGCATGCTGGTCGAGATGACCGCGCTCAAGCTCGCCGGCGCGGTGCGCGAGGACGAGACGGGCTACACGCTCACCGAGCGGGGCATGTACCTGTGGGTGCTGATGATGAGCGCGTTCTTCGAATCCGTGAACGTCTTCCGCGAGCAGATGCGTGCGCACATCCGCGAGGAACTCGAGCAGGAACAGGACGAGGACGCGGAAACGCCGGCGGCCGCATTCGAGCGCCTGACCCGCTTCGCGCGGCGGTAGGGAGTGGCGTCTGACCCCTCCTACGAAAACAGCGCGCTGTTGTCGATGAAGATCAGGTAGCGGCCGATCCGTTCGCCGCGCAGGTAGAAGACGTTGGCGAAGGGCAGCGTCAGCGTGCTGCCATCGAGGCGAGTGTAGGTCACCTCGCCCTCGCATACCGCGGTGTCCGCGTCCTTCCAGGAACGGATCAGGCGGTGGCGGCTGCCACCGATGATTCCGAAGAACCCGCTCACCATGGCGCCGATGGCGGCATGACCCTGCGCCACGGGGGCGTTGGCAAAGCGGAACTCCGCGTCCGGGGCGAGGAATTCCAGAAAGGCCGCGGTATCCTTGCTGTCGATGGCGGCAAAGAGCCGCCCCCACCACGCGCTGTCCAGCATCATCTGCGCCACTCCAATCTGCGAATGAGAATTGCTCCCGGCGGCCGGCGGCACAGTACCCCGACACGCCCGCATGTTGCTACGCATCATCGAGTCGAAAATACCTACCCGGACTGCGCCAAATGCGTAAGAACTACTGATGTCCTCGATTGTATCCCGGGAATAACGTTCACCCTCATGACGCGGCAGCCCGTTTGCCGTGTCCCGCGTTTCTGGCTCGCAGGTACAAGTCAGAAGGGGAGTGAGCCGACATGTTTGGAAAAAGGACATTGAGGGGGTTTGCGGCCGTCACCGTCGCAGCCTTCCTGGCAGCCGGCATGGCCGGCTGCTCGGGTGACGATGGCTCGGACGGCGCAACCGGTCCGGCCGGTCCGGCTGGTCCGACGGGCCCGACCGGTCCTGCGGGTCCCCCGGGAACCCCGGCCCCCGGCCCGGGCGTGGCCTCCGTGACCACGGCCGACGCGATCGTCGCGACCGTGACCAGCGTGACCATCGCCTCGCCGCCGGTCGTGTCGTTCCGCCTCGCCGACCGCAATGGCGAGCCGCTGCAGGGGCTGCAACCCAACCAGATCCGCTTTGCGCTGGCGAAGCTCGTCCCTGGTGTGGGCGCCGCGTCCAGCCAGTGGGTGTCCTACATCAACCGCACCGCCACCCCGGCGGCCGGCTTCCCGGGCACCACGCCGGAGAACCAGGCCACCACCGAGACGGCGACTGCAGGCGTGCTCACCGACAACGGCGACGGCACGTACACCTACCAGTTCTCCTTCGACATCGCCAATGTCGCCACCCCGGTCGCTGTGGCCTACGAGCCGACGCTGACCCATCGCGTGGCGATCCAGCTGTCCGGCCTGCCGGGCATCAACAACGCCTCCTTCGACTGGCAGCCGTCGTCCGGCGCGACCACGGGACTCTTCACCCGTGAGATCGTGGACAACGACACCTGCAATGCCTGCCACGACGTGATGTTCTTCCACGGCGGCTCGGCCGACTCCGGCGGACGGCGCGACACGCAGTACTGCGTGACCTGCCACAACCCGGGCTCGATCGACCCCGAGACCACCAATAGCGTCGACATGAAGGTGATGATCCACAAGATCCACGCCGGCGCTGAGCTGGCCAATGGTTACTCGGTGGTTGGACACAACACGACGCTGTACGACTTCTCGGCTATCGAGTGGACGCAGGACATCCGGAACTGCCAGACCTGCCACGAGGAAAGCGATGCCGACACGCCGGACGCCAGCAACTGGCGCCTGACCGTCAACATCGAGTCCTGCGGTACCTGCCACGATGCCATGGACTTCTCAACGGGTGCCGGCCACGGCGCGGTGGGCCCGGCGACCGACGCCGACTGCGCCACCTGCCACGGCCCGACGGCGACGCTCTTCAATGGCTCGCTGCGTCCCGAGAACGCCCACAAGATCCCGGCCCAGGAAGCGGCCAAGGACTTCGAGTACCAGGTGGTGAGCGTGCAGGGTATCGCCCTCGACGGCACGCCGGGTGCGGCGGGCAAGGTTGCCCCGGGCGAGTACGCCCTGGTCACCATCAAGGTCGTGAACCCGGCGACGGGCGACGCGTATGACATCAACGACCAGTCGGTCGCCAACCCGTTCTTCCCGAAGCCTGCAACGCCGACGGGCGGGTCCGCCTCGACGAGCCTCAACGTCGACGTGGCGTGGACCACCAAGGACTTCACCAACTTCGGCAGCGGCAGTGCGACGGCCACGACGGGATCGCCCGCCCAGCCGACGCAGATCAACTTCCTGCAGGACACGGTTGAGTCAGCGACAGTGTGCGTCGGCGGTGCCGGCGTCGGCTGCCCGGCGGCGGCGCTCGGCCGCCCCGTTGCGAACGCCGACGGTTCGTTCACCAAGGCGGCGCGGATCCCCGTCCCGGTCACCGGTGTCACCGGTTCGGGCGCGGCAGTGATCGAGGGACGCCCGGCGGTCGATACCGACCCGGATCCGGCGGTGACCACCTACGAGCGCGTGCGCGTGGTGTCCGTCGGCCTACCGTTTGCGATTACCGACAGCGCGCCGGTCGCGCGCCGCTCGGTGGTCGACACCGCGAAGTGCAACGACTGCCACTTCAACCTGTCGATCCACGGCAGTGGCCGCACGGCGAATACCGAGCTGTGCTCGACCTGCCACAACAGTGACTTCGCCTGCCGGACCGTCGGCCAGGTCGGTTCGACCGACCTGAAGCGCATGGCGCATGGCATCCATGCCGGTACCTTCAACGAGTGTGGACACGACTTCACCGGCGTGGTGTATCCGGGACGGATCAACAACTGCGAGGGTTGCCACAAGGCCGACACCTTCTATCCGGTCGACGCGACCAAGGTGTTCGCCACCTCGATCGATGCAGGCGCCGATCGTTCCACGCCGGTGGACGACGTCAACATCACGCCGAACCTGGCGGTCTGCGGCAACTGCCACACGTCCGACCTGTCCGTGGCGCACATGAAGCAGAACGGTGGCTCCGACACCGCGGTGCAGGACATCGACGGGACCTACCTGTCGGGCGGCATCGAGACCTGCGCGCTGTGCCATGGTCCGGGCAAGAGCGCGGACATCCGCGACGCGCACAAGATCGACCAGTTCGTCGACAATTGAGATCGCTGCCGGCGACGGGCACGGGCCCGTCGCCGGCACTCCCCAGGGATTCCGGGGCGCTCCTTGTGGGCGCCCCTTTTCGTTGCGCCATGTCGTGATGACATGTGCCCCGGCTGTCGCTTGCGCACCGCCGACATCCGACCGGTGCATCTACCTAGCAGGCAGCCCACAAGCGCGTATACAACGCAAGAATTGACACGCGTACCTTGCGACGCTGATGAGCCGTCATGGGCGACACGCCGGTGGTGTGTCGCATGCGGCTGAAGCGCGACAAGGGGAGAGTGCGATGTTGTCATTCAGGGAGTGCAGTGGAAGGCTCGCCACCATTGCGGTGGCAGCCATGCTGGCGGTCGCCGTGGCCGGCTGTTCAGGAGACGACGGCTCTGACGGAGCCGATGGTCCGACGGGGCCCGCGGGACCCGCCGGCCCGACGGGACCTGAAGGTCCTCCGGGTCCACCCGCACCAGGGCCGGTTGGCTCTGCAACGGGTGACCTGACGGGGTCGATCACGGACGTCACGATCGACACCACGGCGAGTGCCATCGTCACGGTCACGTTCGAGCTCAAGGACGCCGCGGGCTTGCCGGTCACCGGCGCCGAGGCCAAGAACTTCGAGTTCCAGATCGCCAAGCTGGTTCCGGCGAGCGACGTACGACCGACCTACTGGCAGAGCTACGTCAATCGCTCCGACCAGGAAGGCGCCGGCGCCAAGGTGTTCGCCGGTGGTGCCGAGCGCGGCCAGCCGGTGGCGACCGCGACACCCGGTGTGTACGAGTACACCTTCTGCACGGATCTGGACGCCGTTGCCGACTTCCAGTACTACGGCAGCGGCACAGAGCCTGCGGGCAGCTGCTCCGATGCCGCCGTGGGCAACTCCGGACCGATCGCGAGCCCGGCGTGGGACGCCTTCCAGGCGACCCTCGACCTCGACTACGACCCCGCCGCCGTCACCCGTATCGCCATCCTCGGTCGCGACGGCGCGATCGTGAACGTGGTCAGTGACTTCGTGCCGGCGACCCTGCCGAGCCTGCTCACCGCCGCCGCCAACGAGGTGGTGACCGACGAGTCCTGCGGCGCCTGCCATGCCGAGCGTTCGGCGGATCGCGGCAAGCTGCTGTTCGGCCGGAAGGGCAGCGGCCACCTCGGACGTCGCTACGACATCCGGGTCTGCACGGCCTGCCACAACTCCTCGAGCTTCTTCTCGGGCGAGTCGACCGACACCGAGTGGGAGACCATCGACCTCAAGGTGCTGGTCCACAAGCTGCACTCGGCGCACCAGCTCGGCTTCGACTACCTCGGTTTCGAGGAGATCACCTATCCGCAGCCGGTGGCCAACTGCCGTACCTGCCACGACAACGGCCGCATCACGCAGCCGGCGAATCGTGATCCCGACGACGCCATGGCATGGATGACCGAGCTGAGCCAGCAGGCCTGCGGCACCTGCCACGTCGCCACGGACTTCACCGATCACTTCGGCAACCAGCCGGACAACGCCCAGTGCGAGCTGTGCCATGGTCCGACCCGTTCGCTGCCGGTGAACGTCGCCCATGCCGACCAGTACTCGACGCCGAACAACCCGGAGCTCGTGGCCGGTGCGGCGGTGCTCGACTACGAGATCGAGTCGGTGACGGTCGATGGCGCCAACCAGCCGATCGTCCGGTTCCGCGTGCTCATGGACGGCACGGCGCTCGACCTGAAGAACCTGCCGGCCGGCGTCGCCTTCGGCGGCGGCACCAGCCCGGGCTTCAAGATCGCGTGGTCGGGCTCGAGCACCCTGCCGAACGGTGCCATCGTCGCGGCACCGGACGACTACAACAACGTCGGCGGCACGGGCCGTGGCTTCTTCGGCTTCGGTGGCGACCCGTACGCCCAGTACGCGGGCTTCTCGAAGGTCGACCAGCCGTTCACGGTCGGGCTCGGCGGCATCGTGGCGAGCCTCACCGGGCCCGACGCCGATGGCTACTTCACGACCGTCGCCGGCATCAACCCGACTACACCGGTGGCCTACCCGGCTGGTGCGAGCCTGCGTTCCGTCGCGATCGAGAGCTACTTCAACGTCAACGGCATCCTCATTGCCGGCGACGCGGCACTGGCCACCGTGGCCGGTGAAGAGCGGCGCGGCGGAAGCCAGGTGGTGGCGATCGAGCGCTGCCTGACCTGCCACGAGGGCCTCGGGTTCCACAGCAACAGTGGCCGGCGCAACAACGCCGAGCACTGCGCGATGTGCCACAACCCGGAGACCTCGAGCAGCAACACCTTCGCAGGCTACGTGACGGGCACCAACGGCCTGTTCTCGTTGACTCCGCAGGCGGGGTACTTCGAGGTCGACCAGAAGCCGATGAACCTGAAGGACCTCGTGCACGGCCTGCACGCCGGTGCGGTGCGCGAGACGCCGTTCAACTTCATCCGCGGCAATCTCGCCGGCGGCAGCGGCAACGGGGCCTACGAGTTCTCCGAGATCACCTATCCGGCCCAGCTCGCTGACTGTGGCGCCTGCCACGGCGATGCGGGGAGCTACACGCTGCCGGTGGACGAGGACGCGCTGTGGACCGTCGTCGGCGTGCAGCCGGGCGTGTCCGTCGACAAGCTGCCGCCGACGTCGGCGGCCTGCGTGTCCTGCCATGACAACTCGGTGTCCGCGGCGCACATCGCCCAGAATGCCGGGGGCGGGGTGGAGACCTGCGTGCTCTGCCATGGTCCGGGCAAGTCGGCCGACCTCGAGGTCGCGCACCAGCCCTGACCTGGCGCCAGGTCATTCCTGACCACAGCCGGGGGAGCTTAGCTCCCCCGGCTTTTTTCCCGGCACTACGCGGTCGGGCAATGGGCCGCGTTGCTGCGCTGCGGCATGCCCATCCGCACATATACGTACCCTCCGCAACGGAAGCCCCTATTCATTCCAGTCATTGACAGGACTACCGTGCAAGCCTGATAGGCCGGTGTCGGCAACGCACGGGTGTAGCGCTGCATGCCGGCTCTCGTACAAGGGAGATGCCGTGATGTTGTTCGGAAGGGGAAACATGGGAAGGCTCGCCACCATTGCGGTGGCGGTCATGTTGACCATCGGGTTCGCCGGTTGTTCGGGCGACGACGGCAGTGACGGCGCCCAGGGGCCTGCGGGTCCCGCCGGTCCGGCCGGTCCGGCCGGTCCTCCCGGCCCGCCGGCGCCAGGAAGTGCGGCGCCCGATGTCAGTACGGCGGACGTGATCCTGCCGACCATCACGGGCGTGAGTATCGCCTCGCCGCCGGTGGTGTCGTTCCAGCTCACCGATTCGAGTGGGAACTTCCTGCAGGGCCTGACGCCCGGCAACATCCGCTTCACCATCGGCAAGCTGGTCCCCGGCACGAATGGCGGCTCCAGCCAGTGGGTGTCCTACATCAATGTGAGCCGTAACCCGGCCGTCGGCTCGACCGCCGGTGTGGACTGGGGTACCGAGGCGGCGCTGCAGGCGACCTCGCAGACGGCAACCGCCGGTACCTTCACCGACAATGGCGACGGCACCTACACCTACGAGTTCTCGTTCGACATCGCGAACGTGACGACACCGGTGGCGGTCCCGTATGACCCGACCCTCACCCACCGCGTCTGCCTGCAGATCGGCGGTTCGGTTCCGGCCGACAACAATGCCTGCTTCGACTGGCAGCCCTCGACCGGTGCGACCACGGGCCTGTTCACCCGCGAGATCGTCGACAACGACACCTGCAACGCCTGCCATGACGGCCTGGCGTTCCACGGCGGCGGCCGGCGCGACACGCAGTATTGCGTCGCCTGCCACAACCCGGGCAGCACCGATCCGGAGAGCACCAACACCGTCGACATGGCGGCGATGATCCACAACATCCATGCCGGCGCCGAGGGCGGGCAGCTGCCGTACTTCATCGTCGGTCACAACAGCACTCCATACGACTACTCCGGCATTCACTGGTCGCAGGACATCCGCAACTGCCAGACCTGCCACGAGGAAAGCGACGCCGATACGCCGGACGCCAGCAACTGGCGCGAGACCATCAACGCGGCCTCCTGCGGCACCTGCCATCACAGCGATGTCGACTTCACGACGGGCGTCGGCCATGGCAACGTGGGCCCGGCGACGGACGCAGAGTGCATGATCTGCCACGGCCCGAACTCGACGCTGTTCCCGGAGTTCAAGGTCGAGGTCGCGCACCAGATCCCGACCCGACTGGAAGGCCTCAAGTACGCCTTCAACGTGCTGTCGGTCACCAACACGGCGCCCGGCGAATTCCCGGTGGTGACGTTCTCGGTCACCGACCCGACGAATGCCGACGCGCCCTATAACATCCAGACGGATGCGCCGTTCACGGTCTGCGCCGGTGGTGCGAGCCGCCTCGCAGTCATCCTCGCCTGGAACACGGCCGACTACACCAATGCCGGCACCGGCGCGAGCCCGGCCCAGCCGGTCAGCATGAATCCGCTGACCGCATGTGGTGGCAGCTCGGTCGACAACCTCGACGGCACCTTCACGGTGACGTCGCCGGTGGCGGTACCGGCAGGCCAGACGGGTACGCTCGTCGCGGCGCTCGAGGGCCACCCGGCGGTGGACGTCGAGGGCGACGCGGCCGCGGAACGCATCGCGGTCACCAATGACTGGATGTACGCGGCAATCACGGGCAACGTGGTCGAGCGGCGCCAGAAGGTGCTGATCGAGAAGTGCGACGAGTGCCACAACCAGCTCTCGCTGCATGGCAACAACCGCACCGATGCGCCGGAAGTCTGCGTGACCTGCCACAACCCGGGTGCCACGGACATCAACCGCCGCGCCGGCAACTGCCTGGCGGCCTTTGGCGCGGACGACGTGACCATCGACATGAAGGTCATGGTCCACCTTATCCACGCCTCGGGCGCGACCGGCGTACCCTACGACGTCTGTGGCTTCGGCAACAACCCGGTCAGCTTGAGCTTCCCGTACGTCGGCAAGCTGAACAACTGCGAAGGTTGCCATGCCGACGACAGCTACTACCCGGTCGACTCGACCAAGGTGCTCGGCACCACGGTCGACGCCAACGGCGCCGGATTCAACGATGACGCGGTGACCTCGCCGAATGCGGCGGTCTGCACCACCTGCCACACCGACGGGACGGCGCGCGCGCACATCGACCAGAACGGCGGCTTCTTCGAGCAGATCCAGGTCAAGGACGACGCCACGGGCCTGATGGTGCCGGGCGGCGACATCGAGACCTGCGCGCTGTGCCATGGACCTGGCAAGAGCGTCGACCTCCGCGATGCGCACGGCATCGGGGCGTTCGAGGTCTTCAACGCGGTCGACTGACCGGACCGGGTGGCGGGACTCCCCTCCCGCCACCCGCCAGCCGGTAGACTGGCGAGGTACGGCGGCCGGCATGAGCCGGCCGCTGTCGTGTGCAGGAGGACATAGGACGATGAACAAACGCACGTGGCTGGGCGCAATCGCGGCGCTCGGCGCCTGGGCCGCAACGGCAGGCCCCGCATGCGCCCAGGATGCGCCGGCCGTCGAGGCCCCGAAGTACAGCAGCAAGGGCGCCGACACCTGCCTCAGGTGCCACGGCGACGACCTCGCCGTGATGGGCATCTTCCGCACTCCGCACGCCCAACCGGGCAATCCGCGTTCGCCCTTCGGCCACGGCCAGCTGCAGTGCGAGTCCTGCCATGGCCCGGGCGAGGCGCACACCAAGCGTCCGCCCAAGGGCGAGGAGCGCGCCCCCGTGGTGCAGTTCGGCCGCGGCAAGGTCACCCCGGTCGGGGCGCAGAACGCCATGTGCGTCGGCTGCCACAACGCGGACACCGGCAGCTGGCACGCCTCGGAGCACGAGGCCAACGACGTCGGCTGCGCGGACTGCCACTCCAGCCACGACCCGCGCGACCCGGTGCTCGCCAAGGCGACCCAGGCCGAGGTCTGCGGCGACTGTCACCAGGTGCAGAAGGCGAACATGCTGCTGCCGTACGCGCACCCGCTGCGTGACGGCCAGATGGCCTGCACCTCCTGCCACTCGCCGCACGGCTCGCAGAGCGAGGCGGCGCTCAACAAGGACACGGTGAACACGACCTGCTACCAGTGCCACGCCGAGAAGCGCGGCCCGTTCCTGTGGGAGCACCAGCCGGTGAGCGAGGACTGCGGCCTGTGCCACCAGCCGCACGGCTCGGTGCAGCCGGGCATGGTGACCCAGCGCTCGCCGTTCCTGTGCCAGCAGTGCCACGCGAGCGAAGGACACCCGGCGGTCCCGGGGCTGCCCTCCGGCCTGCCCGGTGGCGCGCCCACCTCGTCGCTCCTGGCGGCGGGCTGCGCGAACTGCCACTCCCAGGTCCACGGTTCCAACCATCCCTCCGGCTCGAAGCTGATGCGTTGAGGCGACGGGAGGCAACGAGACATGCTCAAGCGAAACACACTGATCCTGACGGCCGTCGCCACCACGCTCATGGCGGCCAGCGCCGGCGCCGCGGCACCCGCGGGCGTCGACACCTCGGAATGGAAGTGCGAGAAGTGCCCCTTCCAGACCGCCTACGAGAGTGAAGTCGAGGCCGGCGTCCTCAACGTCGACGAGGACTCGGCACGCTTCGGCCGCTACAACGGCCTCGACGAGGAGGGCGTCTACGCCGACCTGAGTGCCTTCGGCAGCAGCCGCTCCGAGTCGGGGGTCTACTACGGCTACGACCTCATCGACCTCGGGCTCGACACCCGCGAGGCGGAATTCATCGTCGGCAAGGAAGGCACCATCGAGGGCCGGCTCGTCTACGACGAACTGCCCTATCGCGTGTGGGACACGACGGTCACGCCGTTCAGCCAGTCCGGGTCCGACACGCTGGTTCTGCCTGCCGGCTGGGTTCGCGCGGGCAGCACCGCCGGCATGACGGCGCTCGCCGGCGCCCTGGCGCCGGTCGACATCGGCACGGATCGCACGACCTACGGCGTCGGTCTCGACTACCTGCTCGGCAGCCAGTTCGAGTTCTTCGCCGACTACAGCCGGCAGGAGATCGACGGTAACCGGCTCGCCAGCGCCAGCTTCCTGATCCAGGGCCTGCAGTATGCCGAGCCCGTCGACGCGGCCCACGACCAGGTGGAGCTCGGCGCCGTGTATCGCTTCGCGCAGGGCTTCACCCGCCTGTCGTACTACGCATCGGTGTACGACAACGCCCTGGCGGCGGTGACCTTCGACAATCCGTACACCCCGATAGCCGCCGACACGACCACCGGCCGCAAGGCGGCCGCACCCGACAACAAGGCCTGGCTCGTGGCGATCGACGGCAACTTCCTGATGCCATGGTGGGACGGGGTGCTCAGCTATCGCTTCGCCGAGGGCGCGATGGAGCAGGACGAGGCGCTGCTGCCGCTGTCCACCAGCGCCACGCTCAATGCGTCCAGCACGCTGCCGCGGAGCAAGCTCGACGGCGATGTCGACACCAGCCATTACCGCGCCAGCCTGTCGCTCAGGCCGCATGCGCGCGTCCGGCTGCGCGCCGGCTACCGCTACGACGAGCGCGACGACGGCACGGCGCCGTACACCGCGGGCTACGTCGCCACCGACTCCGCGATCGCAGCACCGGTGACGGCCCTGCGCTACGGTTACGAGCGCACGCGGCTCGATGCCTTCGGCGAGGTACGCATCCTCGACTGGCTGTTCATCGGCGGTGGCGCCGAGGGCGACGAGGTCGAGCGCAGCAACCAGGAGTCGAGCAAGACCGAGGAGACCGGCACCTGGGGCCAGCTCAGGCTGCGTCCATGGGGCTCGGTCGAGTTCACCGGCCGCTACGGCGAGTCGCACATCGACGCCGGCACCTACACCGTGAACCCGGGCCTGCCGCCCGAGAACCCGCTGCTCAGGAAGTACAACCAGACCAACCGCGATCGCGACTACGCCGATGCGCGCCTGTCCTGGTCACCGTGGAAGCTGTCCATCAGCCTGCAGGGCGTGTATGCCTTCGACGCCTACCGGCTGTCGGCACTGGGGCTGACCTCTGGACGCGACTACCGCTATGCCGGGACCGTGTCGATGGCGGTGACCGATACCGCCTCCGTCTACGTGACCGGCAGCCAGCAGAACGTGGTGACGGAGCAGGCGGGCGAGGACGGACTGCCCGGCGGTTCGCTGCCCTGGACGGCGAGCCACGAGGACGAGTTCGAGACGCTCGGTGGCGGTGTCGCGTGGCGCGACATCGGCGGCAAGGTCGACCTGTCGCTCGACTACATCTATGGCCGGTCGCAGGGCCAGATCGAGACGGTCACGGTGCAGCCGGGGGCCGGCGGGCCGTTCCCGGAACTGGAGACCGAGCTCAACTCCGTGCGCCTGAGCGCGAGCTACGACGTCAGCGACCGTTTGCGGGTCGGGGTGGCCTGGACCTGGGAGGACTACGATTCCAGCGACTGGCAGCTCGAGGGCGTCGAGCCGGCCACGCTCACGAACCTGCTCGGAATGGGCGCCGATCCGTACAACTACTCGGTGAACGTGATCGGCCTGTCGTTCAGCTACCGCTTCGGCGCGCCGCTGATCGAGGAGTGATCCCGGGCGCAACGGTCGCCGCGCGGCGCGGCGACCGTCAGGCGCGCCCTGCGACCAGCCCGACGATCAGCGCGACGATCAGCACCGCGCTGCCGATCGCCTGCACGGCGAGGGTCATCTCGATGCTCTTCTGCAGCTGTTCGCGGCGCTCGCGCACGTCCGCGATGCCCATGCCCGCGCGGTAGCCCATCGCGAACAGCGCCAGGGCCGGCAGGGCGTACCACCACGGCAGGACGCCCGCCCAGATCGCGCCCAGCCCGCCGGCCAGCGCCAGCGCATGCATCCCGACGTAGAGCCCGCGCGTGCCGCCGAGGCCGAGCCGGACCACCAGCGTGCGCTTGCCGGCGGCGGCATCCGATTCGCGGTCCGGCACCTCGTTGATGAGCAGGATCGCCGCCACCCACAGGCCGACCGGCACCGACACCAGGAAGCGGCTGAAGTCGAGCACGCCATCCTGCAGCCAGGCGGCGCCCATCACCGGCAGCGGCCCGAAGGCGATGGCCACCGCGAGTTCGCCGACCCCGCGTCCGGACAGGTAGACGCCCGGCTGGGAGTACAGCGTGCCGAGCGCGATGCCGGCGATGCCCATCCACAGCACCATGGGCCCGGCAATGGCGATCAGCGCGATGCCCGGAACGAGGGCCGCCAGCAGCAGGCCGATCCACAGGTGGCGCATTTCCTCGCGCGTCAGGATCCCGGCCTGGATGAAGCGCGAACCACCCGTGAACGGGTAGATCCGGCCGGTATTCGGGCCATCGGCGCCGCTGATGTCGTCGCCGACGTCGTTGAAGATGTTGGCCGCGGCGTGCACCAGCACGGTCGCGAGCAGGGCGAGCAGCGCCGGCGTCCAGGCGAAGCGGCCGACCGCCGCCGCGCCGAGTGCCGTGCCGACGACCACCGGCAGTGCCGAGGCGGTGAAGAACTTCGGCCGGGTGGCGAAGAAGGCCCGCCGCGCGCGCGCACCGAGCCCGCTGCCGGCGAACGCCTCGGGGCTCGGCCCCGCGGTTGTCTGCTGCTGCATTCCTGACTTGCTCCCAGGCCTGCCCGATGGGGGCGCCGGGGCGACGTTAGCCCGTCAGGCAGGCGCCTGTCGAGCATCCCCAGGGCCCGGACGGGTCGGGGCGGGCGCGGGCCGGGGCCCCAGGGGCCGCCGGCCGGCGCTACATCTTCTCGGACATCTGCCGATCGGGAATGAGGCGCATGGCGCCGGCGAGCGCCAGGATCATCACCGACAGCAGGCCTAGCTCGGCGAGCGCCGCCTGGAAGGCCGGATCGTGCAGGTCCAGGTGCGCCGTGCTCTCGGCGGTGATGACGAGGATCCTGCGGATCGCCGCGATGATGCCGACGATGAAGAAAGGCTCGAGTTCGAGCCGCTTGCGCTGGGCGATGCGCCGAACGGTATAGATGACCTCGGCCAGCATCAGCACCAGGAGTGCACGGTCGAGCAGCTGCAGCAGCGCCCGAACGAAGTCGCCCTCGGCAGCGATGCCGGCGCTCTCGACCAGCGCGACCACGAGGAGCCCGGCGGCCGCCACCACCAGCACCGCGGCGGTCGCCAGGTAGATCAGGTTCTCCGCGCGCTCGAGCACGCGGCTCGGCGGCGCCTGCTGTTCCGGCACGTCTCGGGCTCCGGTCGGGACTGCGGTACCGTGATACCTCCCCGGGGCGCCGAGTGCAAGTCTCGGCTCAGGCGCGCCGGCGCGCCTCGCGCACGCGGAGCGTCTCTTCCTGGTCGATCGCCTCGAGCTGGGACTCGACGAAGCCCATGTCGCCCTCGATCTCCGGGAGCAGGACATTCTCCAGCGCACGTGCCCGCCGCTCTGTCCGCACGTAGTCGGCCGCCATGATCCGAAGCGACGTGGCGAGGCCCGCCATCGCGGCGGCCAGCTCGGCGAGGCGGGCGAAGCGCCGCACGCATTCCTCCACCTCGGGCGAGCTGGCCGCCGGTGGGAATTCCGGCGCGGCCGGCGCGAGCGCCAGCGTCGTCTCCACCAGCTTGAGGCCGAGCAGTCCGTAGCGCTGCGCCTCGACTGCCGCGAACGTGCCCGGCCGGCCGGGATGCACCACCAGTGCGTCGAAGCCGTGGCGACGCGTCGCATCGGCGAGCGCCTGCCGTGCCTGGGCGAGCGCCGCGAGCCACTCCTGCCGAAGCCGGCGGTAGCGGGCGAGCCCCTTCAGGATCTCGGAGGCGAGCAGCATGCGCTTCTCGTCGAGGAGCGCAAAGCCCTCGCGCACCATGCGCTGCTCGTCCTTGAGCTCGAGCAGCGTGATGCGCGTGGGGATGAGCTCGCGTTCACGCATGAGCGGCGCCGAAGTAGCGCTCCACCTGCGCACGCGACAGTCGCGTCAGGTCGGAGACCGGCAACGAGCCCAGCAGCTGCCAGCCGATGCGCATGCTGTCCTCGAGCGTGCGGCCCGCGGCCTGCGCCACGAGGCGGTTCTCGAACAGGTCGCCGAACTCGAGGAAGAGCCGGTCGTTGTCGGTCAGTCCCTCGACCCCCATGACGCTCGCCAGCACCCGCACCCGCGTGGCACGCGCGTAGGCCGCGAACAGCTGGTTGGCCAGCGCCGGATGATCCGCGTGGGTGTAGCCCTTGCCGATGCCCGAGGACATCAGGCGCGACAGGCTGGGCAGCACCTTCACCGGCGGATAGATGCCGCGCCGGTCGAGCTCGCGATCGAGCACGATCTGTCCCTCGGTGATGTAGCCGGTCAGGTCGGGGATCGGGTGGCCGATGTCGTCGGCCGGCATGGTGAGTATCGGCAGCTGGGTCAGCGTGCCAGGCAGGCCGCGCAGGCAGCCGGCACGCTCGTAGATGGACGCAAGGTCCGAGTACATGTAGCCGGGGTAGCCCTTGCGGCTCGGTACCTCGCCGTGACTGGCCGACACCTCGCGCAGCGCCTCGCAGTAGTTGGTCATGTCGGTCATGACGACCAGCACGTGCATGCCTTCGCGGAACGCCAGGTACTCGGCCGCGGTCAGCGCATAGCGTGGCGTGAGCAGGCGCTGGGCGCTCGGCTCGTCGGCGCAATTGAGGAACATCACCGTGCGCGAGATCGCGCCGCTCGTCTCGATGGCATCGCGGATTGCGGCCGCGGAATCGTGCGAGACGCCGATGCCGACGACCACCACGGCGAAACGCCCGGGCGTCTCGCCGGGAAGCCGGGCCCGCTCCGCGATCTCGGTCGCCATGCGGTCGTGCGGCAGGCCGCCACCGGAGAACAACGGCAGCTTCTGGCCGCGCACCAGGCTGTTCATCAGGTCGATGGTGGTGATGCCGGTCTCGATGAAGTCGCGCGGCAGCGCCCGCGCCGCCGGGTTGATGGACCAGCCGCTGACGGGCAGGAACTCCTTCGCCGGCACCGGCGGTCCGCCGTCGAGCGGCCGGCCGACACTGTCGAACACGCGTCCCAGCAGGCCCGGCCCGACGCCGAACGACAGCGGCAGGTCGTGCACCCGGATGCGCGTGTCGCCGAGGCCGAGTCCGGTCGTCGCCTCCAGCACCTCGACCACCATGCGCTCGTCGTCGACCAGCGCGACGCGTCCGATCCGCGCGCGGCCATCGTGGCCGATGACCTCGACCGCGCTGTTGAGTCCGACCCGGACGGTGCGCCTGAGGAACAGGAGCGGGCCGTCCAGGCGCTCGGCGGCACCGCCGACCGACAGTTCAGCGAACCGCATCGGTCTCTCCCTTCAGGCCGTGGAAGGCCTCGTCCATCGCCAGCACCAGTCCCTCGATGGCGTCGATGCGCTCCTCGCCGTACTCCTCGCCGAGCCTGGCGAGATCGGACAGGAGCGGCAGCGACGCGATGCGTTCCGTGGCCACGCCCGCCTCGACGGCGCGCGAGGCGAGCTCGATGAAGTGCACGACGGCGCGCAACATCGCCGCCTGTCGCCTGGGCGAGCAGTAGCGGTCGGTCTCGGAGAACGAGGACTGCCTGAGCAGTGCCTCGTTGACGAGCTCTGCCGACACCAGCGCCACCTGCTGCGCGGGCGGCAGCGCGTCCTTGCCGACGATGCGCGCCATCCGCTCCAGGCGGGCCTGCTGCTCGAGCAGCGTCAGCAGCCGCTCGCGGTGCGCGCCCCACTCGCTGTTGCCGTGTGCCTGCCACCACGGCGCGACGCGCAGCGCATCCTCGCTGTAGGAGTTGAGCGGGTGCACGGCCGGGTAGAAGCGCGCCCGGGCGCGCTCGGCGTCGAGCGCCCAGAAACAGCGGACCAGGCGCTTGGTGTGCAGCGTCACGGGTTCCGAGAA
The DNA here is from genome assembly GCA_964638185.1 of uncultured Steroidobacteraceae bacterium. Classification (GTDB taxonomy): domain Bacteria; phylum Pseudomonadota; class Gammaproteobacteria; order Steroidobacterales; family Steroidobacteraceae; genus SG8-30. The sequence continues at coordinate 29,256 of CAZXAS010000006.1, forward strand.
GTCGCCGGCCGGCGGGCTGACCGCGCCGATGATGGTCACCGAGCCCTCCTGGCCGGCGAGTGTCTCCACGCGCGCCGCGCGCTCGTAGAAGCCGGCGAGCCTGGCACTCAGGTAGGCCGGGTAGCCCGCTTCGCCGGGCAGTTCGCCGAGCCGTCCCGAGACCTCGCGCAGCGCCTCCGCCCAGCGGCTGGTGGAGTCGGCCATCAGCGCCACGTTGAGCCCCTGGTCGCGGTAGTACTCGGCGACGGTGATCGCCGTGTAGATGCTCGCCTCGCGCGCCGCGACCGGCATGTTCGAGGTGTTGGCGATGATGACGGCCCGCTCCATCAGCGGCCGGCCCGTGCGCGGGTCGTCGAGCGTCGGGAATTCGTCGAGCACCTCGGCCATCTCGTTGCCACGCTCGCCGCAACCGACGTACACGATCACGTCGGCGTCGCACCACTTCGCGATCGCCTCCTGCAGGATGGTCTTGCCGGTTCCGAAGCCGCCGGGGAGCGCGGCGCGGCTGCCACGCGCCACCGGGAACAGCGTGTCGAGGATGCGCTGGCCGGTGATCATCGGGGCATCGGGCGGCAGGCGCCGCCGGCAGGGGCGCGGCGTGCGCACCGGCCACAGCTGCGACATGGCCAGTTCGCGCATCTCGCCGCCGGCCGTGGTCACGACGCACACCGTCTCGTCCTCGGCATGCTCGCCCGCCGCGGCGATCCGCGTCACCGTGCCCGCGACACCGGGCGGCACCAGGCACAGGGCGCCGAGTCCGTCGCCGCCGCGACCGAAAGGCTGTCCCGCCGCGACCGCATCGCCTGCAGCAACCGTGGGCGTGAACGCGAGCCGTTCGGCCGGTGCAGCGGCGGTGCCCGCGCCGAGCCTGAAGTCGCCGCTGTCGGCGAGCGGTCGCAGCAGTCCGTCGAAGATCCGACCGAGCAGGCCCGGACCGAGGCGCACCGACAGCGGCACGCCGGTGCCGGTGACCGGGTCGCCCGGCTTGAGGCCGGTGGTGTCCTCGTAGACCTGCGCGATGATCTCCTCGCCATCGAGCTGGATCACCTCGCCGAGCAGGCCGCGCTCGCCGACCGCAAGCGCCTCGTAGGACCGGAACACGTCGCTGCTGCGGGCGCGGATCACCGGGCCGGATGCCCAGCGGACGATCGCCTTGCTCATGACGCAGCCTCACTGTCTCGATCGAGTTCTGCCAGCAGTGCCGACTCCACGCGCGAGCGATCGGCGGTGAGGCCGGCGATGGAGCCGTCGCAGCGGCTCCTGGCCTCGCTCACCACGATGCCGGCGCCGAGCGATGGGTCCTCCGTGACCTCGGCGGTCCCGCCCGCGGCGCGCGCCGCGTAGTCGACGAGCCACTCGCGCTCCGCGGCCGACAGGCCGGGTGCCACGCTGACCTGCCAGTGTCCTGCCGACAGCACTTCCTGCGCGGCGCCGACGGTGGACTCGCACCAGCGGCGGCGGGCGTCCGGCTCCTGCCAGCGCCGCCCGAGCGCCTGCGGCAGAGCCTCCAGCGCCTCGGCGAGGCGCGCGCCGAGTTCCGAGAAGTACCGCTCGCGCTGGCGCGCCTCGACCTCGGTGCGCACCCGCCGGCAGTGCTCCGCCACCCGCCGGCGTTTCTCCACCACCGCGGCCTTGACCTGCGAGCGTGCCCTGCGTCGTGCCTCCACCACGAGGTCGGCTGCCTCGTCGCGCGCCTCGCTGGTGATGCGCCGGCAACCTTCCTCGCGCTCGGCATTCAGCCGTGCCAGCAGCGAGTACACCTGCATGTCGAGTACCGTGCTCATGCGAACTCGAGTCCCAGTGCGCGGCGCAGCTCGGACTCGAGGTCCGGCGCGGCCTCGCGCTCCAGGATGTCGTCGACGACGAGGGTCAGCGGTGCCGGGGTCGCGAGCGCCTCGGCCAGGACCTCGCCGGGCAGCGCGCGGGCATGCGCGGCGCCGACCAGCACCAGCGCGGCGCTCGCGCGGGCCGCGGCCAGCGTCTCCTCGACCGCGTCCACCGGCACGGTGTAGACGCGCGCACCGGCCAGCCGGAAGCCTGTGCCCGAGAGCTCGTCGCCGATGAACGCGATGGTCTCCACCTCAGCTCACCCGGTTGAAGATCAGCACCGCGACGATCAGGCCGTAGATCGCGATGCCCTCCGCGAGGCCGACCAGGATCAGCATGCGGCCGAAGAGCTCCGGCTTCTCCGCCAGCGCGCCAACAGCTGCCGTGCCGACCTGGGCCACGGCATAGCCGGCCGCGAGGGCCGACAGTGCCGCCGCCGCGGCCGCCGAGGCGAAGGCCCAGCGCACCAGCGACGGGTCCACCATCACTACGGTCGGTCCCTCGGCGGCGCCGGCCTCTGGTGCGAGCATCAGCAGCAGCGTGGCGATGGCGGCGATGGCGGCGACAACGGCGGTCGTCGTGATCACGGCTGCACTCCAGAGCTTCATTGAGAGTCTCCTGTCAGTTGAGCGGTTGCTGGCCGCGGGGCGGGGGCAACGGGCGGAACGGCCGCCCCTCGCCGCGCAGGAAGCGGATGAAGAACTCGAACAGCACCAGGCGGGTCGTCTGGATGCCGACCACCAGCCCCTCGAGCAGCAGGATGAGCAGGTTGCCGAAGACCAGCGCCACGAACATGCCGATGCTGCTGCCGGTCGCCTCGCCGACACCGACGACCGCCGCGGAAAGACCCGCGTGCGCCAGTGCGAAGGCGCCGACGCGCGCGAAGGAGACTGTGTTCACTACGAGCTGCAGGCCGGTCTCGATGAGTTCGGCGAGCGCCCGGCCGGCACCCGCCGGCCCGTGCGACACGAGCGCCGCGCCGCCGACGAACCACGCGAGCCCTGCGAGTGCCAGCACGCCGCCGATGGCCACGAATGGGGCGCTGACGAGTCCGAGGTACAGGAGCAGCAGGCCGGCCCGGCTCAGCCACCACTCACGGCCGGCGCCGCGCCAGGCGTGCTCGAGGCCGTCCATCAGCAGGCCGAGCGTGATCACGACGACGCCGATCGCGATGCTTGCACCCAGTACTGTGAGCGGTTCTGCGAGCGGATGCAGCCACAGTGGCGGCAGCAGGTCCTCGCGCGCGAACACGCTGCCGAAGGCGAAGCCGAACAGGATCGCCGAGATGCCCCCCGGAATGAGCAGTCGCAAGGCCGGGTAGCGCCGTGCCAGCGCGAGTCCGCAGATGAGCAGCACCGCGCCCTGGCCGACGTCGCCGAACATGAAGCCGAACAGCAGCGGCGCGATCAGCGCGACCAGCGGGCTCGGGTCCGCCTCGGCCGAGCCCGGGGTGCCGAGCAGGCGCACGAACAACTCGAACGGGCGCGCCCACAGCGGGTTCGTGAGCAGGACCGGGGGACTCGCGGAGACGGGTGCGTCCGGGTAATGCAGCAGGCCCGGCAGGCCCGCCTGCTCGAGTGCGCCACGGATGCGGCTGCCGTCGACGTCGCTGGTCCAGCCGGTGACCCAGGCGAAGTGCTGGGTGGCCGGCAGCTGCGGCACGTTGGAGATCAGCCAGTCCAGGAACGAGAACGTGGCGAGGATCTCGGCCAGGCCGTGGCGCTCCGACAGCGCGGCGATCGAGGCATCGAGCGCGCTCGCCTTGCCGGCCAGCATGGCTGCGCGCTCGCGCAGGGCGCTTGCGGTGGCGTCGCGGCCCGCCGGCAGGCCGGCCGGGAGCACCAGGCGCCGGGCCCGCAGTGCCGCGAGATGCTGGTCGAGCGCGGCGATGTCCTGGGGCGGCCCGAGTGCCAGCACGTAGCGGCTGCCATCGCGACGCGCGGCGATGTGCAGTACCGCGGGCGGCATCGGCAGCGGTGAATCGTCGTCGAGCGCGTAGATGCGCGACTCCAGCGACGGGCCGCAGGCGGACAGCAGCGACAGGTCCGGCAGCGCCTCGCGGCTGTCCTCCACCAGTGCGGCGAGCTCGGTGACCGAGGCGTGCTCCCCCGTCACCTGCTGGCGCTCGGCGATCAGCGGATCGGCCTCGGCCGACCAGGCCACGATCTGCCCGAGGCCCCGTTCGACGCTGTCGACGGAGCGCTCGGCCGCGGCGGCGGCGTCGATCACGACGTCCGGCCAGTAGGCCGCGTAACGGCGCGACAGCTGCTTGTACTCCTCGAGGACGCGGCCGTAGTCCGGCAGGGCCGTGGCCGCGTCGACCGCGCTGTAAGCCTCGAGCTGCACCGCGCCGGTGTCGGCCAGGCAGCCGAGCACGCGCCCGAGATGCTCCCGGTCGGTCAGCAGTTCGAACCAGCGTGCGGTGGAGGGCCGGAGCATCATGCCGCCCTCGCCACGCCGAACAGGCGCGGCACGG
>CAZXAS010000007.1:0-32815 GCA_964638185.1 uncultured Steroidobacteraceae bacterium
TGGGTCATCCTGCGCGTGCCCGGCATCTACGGGCCGGGGCGGCTGCCCCTCATGCAACTGGAACGCGGTGACCCGGTACTGCACGAGAACGAGGCCGGGCCGGGCAACCGCATCCACGTCGACGACCTGGCGACGGTGTGCCTGGCCGCCGCCACGCTGTCCGTCGCCGCGAATCGCGTCTACAACGTCGGCGACGGCAACCCCGCAAGCCGCACGGAGTATTTCGAGACCGTGGCGCGCCTGACCGGCCGGCCGCCGCCGGAACGCGTCGCGCGCGCCGAGGCGCAGGCGCGGCTGTCCGCCGTGGCGTGGTCCTACCTGGCGGAGTCGCGTCGTGTCGACACGACGCGCATGAGGGAGGAACTCGCCGTCCGACTCGCGTACGCGGATCTCGAGGCGGGCGTCCGCGCGAGCCTGCAGGAAGGGTCAGGCGCCGCGCTGTCCCCGCCCGGGGTCTGAGCCCTCGTCGATCCACGCCAGGAGCGGCGCCCACTGGGCGCGGTCCGGCGCAGACAGGTGGAGCGGCAGGTCGCACACGCCCATGCCGCGCTGGTACGCATGCACGTAGTTCTGCGCCTCGCGCAGCGAGGCGACGTGCGGCAGGTCGAATGCCGCGATGAACCGCGCCAGTTCGCCAGCCATCACGGTCTGTTCGCGCACCCGGTTTGCGACCAGGCCGACACGCACCTTGCGCCGCTCGACCCGGCCGAGGTCCAGGAGATCCTCCATGAAGCGGCCCGCCGCGCGCATGTCGATCATCGACGGCAGCACCGGCACCAGGGCGGCGTCGCACTCGCGTACCAGCGCCTTCATCTCCCGGCGGTCGATCCGGGCCGGCGCATCGAGCACGACACGCTCGATGCCCGGCGGCAGGTCATCGAGTCCGTGCCGCCAGGCCCGCAACCCGAGCACCTGCGGCAGCGCGGCCGGACGGGTGCGCGTCCAGGAATAGGCGGTGCGCTGCTCGTCGAAATCGGCGAGCGCCACCGCATGGCCGGCAAGCGCGAACCAGCTCGCGAGGTTGGTGGCGACCGTGCTCTTGCCGCAGCCACCCTTCGAGTTGAGCACCAGGATGCGACGCATGGTGTCGGCCACCCCCCCCGTGATCTGCGAGCCGAGGCCGGCGCCGGCGGGCACCTTCAGCCGTGGGCGATCGGCGCCTCGGTGAACAGGTAGTCCTTCAGTTCCTTCGAGAACGTCGGGTCCTTGCGGCGGATCCACTCCAGCACCATGGCCGCGTGTTCCTTCTCCTCGTCGCGATTGTGGGCCAGGATGGCCTTGAGCTCCGCGTCCTTGCAGACGTCGACGCGCTGGTTGTACCAGTCGACCGCCTCCAGTTCCTCCATCAGCGAAATGATGGCGCGATGCATGTCGCGCGTCGCGTCCGTCAGTTCATCCACCGGTTCGTGGTAACCCTCGTTCGACATGCCTTCCTCCCGGCCTGTTCCGGCGGCGTGAAGAGCCGCCACGCGCGATGATTGTGTGGCTTGCGCCCGGCACCGCCAAGCCCGGTTTTCACAGTCCCAGCGTGGGCCACAACTCGTCGACGCGGCGGCGGACCGCCTCGCTCATCGCGATCGGCCGGCCCCACTCGCGCTGGGTCTCGCCCGGCCACTTGTTGGTGGCATCGAAGCCGATCTTGCCGCCGAGCCCGGCCACCGGAGAGGCGAAGTCGAGGTAGTCGATCGGCGTGTTCTCGACGATCACCGTGTCGCGCGCCGGGTCCATGCGCGTGGTCATGGCCCACACCACGTCCTTCCAGTCGCGCGCGTCGATGTCCTCGTCGGTCACGATCACGAACTTCGTGTACATGAACTGCCTGAGGAACGACCACACGCCCATCATGACGCGCTTGGCGTGGCCCGGGTACTGCTTGCGCATGGTGACCACCGCGACACGGTAGGAGCAGCCCTCCGGGGGCAGGTAGAAGTCGACTATCTCCGGGAACTGCCGCGTGAGCAACGGCACGAACACTTCGTTCAGCGCGAGCCCCAGGATCGCCGGCTCGTCCGGCGGCCTGCCGGTGTAGGTGCTGTGGTAGATCGGCCGTTCGCGGTGGGTGATGCGCTCGATGGTGAACACCGGGAAACGCTCGACCTCGTTGTAGTAGCCGGTGTGGTCGCCGAAGGGCCCTTCGTCGGCCACGTCCCCGGGCGCGATGTGACCCTCGAGCACGATCTCCGCGCTGGCCGGGATCATCAGATCACCGACCGTGGAGCGCACCACCTCGGTGCGGCCGCCGCGCAGGAGCCCGGCAAAGGCGAACTCGGAGAGCGTGTCCGGCACCGGCGTGACCGCGGCGACCACGGTCGCCGGGTCCGCGCCGAGCACCACGGCGACCGGGAAGGGCTGGCCGGGCCGCGCGGCCTGCCAGTCGCGGAAATCGAGTGCGCCGCCGCGATGCGACAGCCAGCGCATGATGGTGCGGTTGCGCCCGATGACCTGCTGGCGGTAGATCCCGAGGTTCTGGCGTTCCCGCTCGGGCCCGCGGGTGACCACGAGCCCCCAGGTGATGAGCGGCCCGGCGTCCTCCGGCCAGCAGGTCTGGACCGGCAGGCGCCCGAGGTCGACCGCCGCGCCCTCGAGCACGACCTCGCGGCACGGGGCATCACGCACTTCCTTCGGCGCCATGTCGAGCACCCGGCGGTACAGTGGCAGCTTTTCCCAGGCATCCTTGAGGCCGCGCGGCGGCTCCGGCTCCTTGAGCGCCGCGAGCAGCCGCCCGACCTCGCGCAGGTCGGCGACGCTCGACTGGCCGAGCGCCAGGGCGACGCGCTCCGGGGTGCCGAACAGGTTGCCGAGGACCGGGATGTCGTGGCCCCGGGGCCGCTCGAACAGGAGCGCAGGCCCGCCCGCCTTCAGGGTCCGGTCGCAGATCTCGGTCATCTCCAGGACCGGGCTGACCTCGGCGCTGATCCGCCGCAGCAGGCCGCGCGACTCCAGTCCGGCCAGGAAGTCGCGCAGGTCATGGTATTGCATGGTCGATCGTTCCAGCGTGCCGGCATGGCGGGGCACGGCAGTGTCCAACTTCGCCGCGCTGCACTCAACCTCCGGCCTGCGCTGCGCTGCGAAAACTACCTATGCCGGTCCGATCCGGGATGCAGGTCACGAACCGCCGCGTCGTGATCCAGTTTCATCCCCGGGGACCGATAACCTGAGCATGGCCGGGACAGGTGGGCTACCCCACCCCTGCGCGCTTCGGGGAGACCCCGCTTGGCTGGCGAGCACTGGTACCAACGCTTCGAGGTCCACGACCTCGCCAACCTGAGGAACGGGGTGGCGGCGGTCGCGCACATGGGGCGGGCCCGCGACGTCTACACGTCCTGGCACCAGGACGGCGTCGCCGAACTGAGCGTCGCCATCGCCGCCGAACTCGACTTCCCGACCATGCGGCTCGAGGTGCTGAAGCTCGCCGCCCTGGTCCACGACGTCGGCAAGATCGCGGTGTCCGCCGACATCCTGGCCAAGCCGGGACTGCTGCACCCGGCCGAGCTCGAGATCGTCAAGGAACACTCGCGCATCGGCGCGGAGATCCTGGCGCTGCTGCACGCCCCCTGCCCGATCGCGGAGATCGTGCACCAGCACCATGAGCGCCTCGACGGCAGCGGCTACCCGCGCGGGCTGGCGAATGGCGAGATCCTGGCGGAGAGCCGCATCATCGCCGTGGCCGACGTCTACGAGGCGATGACCACGCACCGTCCCTACCGGCCGGCGCTGCCGCGGGACGAGGCGCTCGCCGAACTGGCCCGCGGCCGCGGTCGCCAGTACGACCCGATCATCGTCGACGTGCTCACCGGCATCGTCGCGACACGCGGGGCCGACCTGGCCGGCGCGCGGCTGCGGGCGTGAGCACCGCCGCCGCCAGGTCGACACCCGCCGCGGTGCGCGACCTCGCGGCGCGTGCGACGCAGCTGCCGCTGCTGCCGTCGGTGATCGTCCGCGTGATGTCGCTCGATCCGTCGCGCGACGACTACTTCGACGCCATCCTCGCGATCGCCGAGGAGGACCCCGGTTTCGCCGTGCGCGTCATGCGCCTCGCCAACGCCGCTGCCAGCGCCCCGGCCAGCCCGATCGTCGACATCCGCCACGCCGTGGTGCGGGTGGGCGCCCGCGAATGCGCGACGCTCGTCACCGCGCTGGCGGTATCACGGGTGTTCATACCGACGACACGCAGCCAGCGCGACCTGTGGCTGCATGCGTTGCAGGTCGCCGTCGCCGCCCGCGTGATCGCGAGCCTCACCGCGACCCTGCGCTTCGCGCCGGAGCAGGCGTACCTGGCGGGTCTGCTGCACGACATCGGCCGCTTCGTCATGCTGCAGGGCGCCCCGGAGGACCTCGGGCGTGTCGACGAAACCCACTGGAGCACGCCGCAGCAACTGCTCGACTCGGAGTTCGAGCTGCTCGGCTACGACCACGTGCAGCTCGGCGCCATGGTCTGCGAGCGCTGGGCGCTGCCGGAGACGGTCACCGAGCTGGTGCAGCTGCACCACGTATATGCCCTGCCCGACCCGCAGCGGACCATGGCAGTCGGCCAGCTGATCCGCACCGTGCAGATGGCGGACCTGCTGAGCGTGGCGCTCATGCGCGATCCGGACCTCGCATGCCTGGGGCCGGCAGACCTCACACCGGTCCTGGCGCGGCGCTGCGTGCACCCGGACTGGCCCACGGCCCCGGTGGCTCCGGCCGTGCTGGCCGGGCACGTGCGGGCCATCTGCGACGAGGCCAACATGCTCGCGGCGCACCTGCTCGAGCTCAGGGCTCCGCCACTCAGTTGACCCGCGCCGCCCGGGGGCGCGGGCAGGGGCGGCCAAGGGCCTCAAAAGAAAAGGCCCGCTTGCGCGGGCCTTCTCGATTGCATCACGGAGCGATGCTTACCAGCGGCCACCGCCGCCGCCGCCACCGCCACCGCCGCGGTAGCCACCGCCACCGCCGCCGCCGCCCGGACGACCACCGCCGCCGCCGCCACCGCCGCGGGGACGATCCTGCGCCTCATTGACGCGCAGCTGACGTCCGCCCATCGGGTGACCATTCAGGGCCTCGATGGCCTTGGCAGCATCACCCTGCGGCATTTCGACGAAGCCGAAGCCGCGGGGACGACCGGTATCACGGTCGGTCGGCAGCGCGACCGACTCGACGGTCCCGTGCTGGCCAAACAGTTCACGAACTTCCGACTCCGTAGCGGAGAACGGCAGGTTTCCAACGTAGATCTTCATAGTCCTCGAATCTCACTCACAACGAACGGACCGAGCGGTGCGCCGCGAATGCGGGCACATCAGTCACCGGTTAAACGGCAGGAACGCGTTCAGGGTCGTCGAATAGCCTCATGGCCAACCATCGAACCGCAGGACCGAATCCTGTCACCTGATCGCAGACATTCGACGATGCAAGGAGGCGAGATGACGCCTGGAAATGCAGGGCGGACGGACAACGATCGCTGGAAAGTCTAGCACACGCAATCGGAATCAACGCAATAGGCGCCGATCCGCGCTGCGGCGGGCATCCGCCGCGGCCCGGGCCCGCCGCGCCGATGCCCACGAACCCCGGTTCGGGCGCGGGCCACCGCCGGACCAGGGCCGACGGGTTGCAGTGGGTGCCGCAGCCGGTTCCGTGCCAGCCGGCAACGTCCAGGTGGGGCCGGCGGTCCGTCTTTCCGACCCGTTTCCAGCCGCTCGTGAGGGGGTGGCGCAGCACCGGACCCTGCGGGCAGGCGCCGACGGAAGGGGGGAACTCGCCTCCCGGACCGTTGGCATCTGGGAGTCGACGCCGGCGCCTGGCCACAGGGTCCGGCATGGACCCGTCCGGACATCATGCGTCCCGGCGCGCCGTGACTCTGTGACCGTGGTTACCGAGGCGGCGGCTGCCGCTCGCCGGCTTCCACGCCGGCGACACGGGCGAGGCCGGCGGCGTCGAGGATGTCGATCTGCTCGCGCCCGGTCCGCACCAGTCCCTGCTCGGCGAAGGCCCGCACGATGCGGCTGACGATCTCGCGCACACTGCCGAGTTCGTCGGCGAGGCGCTGGTGGGTCGCCTGCACGCGTGGCCCGCGCCGGAGCAGCAGTGATGCCAGCCGCTGGTCGAGACGCCGGAAGGCCACCGCCTCGACGGTCTGCATCAGGTCGGCCATCCGCTCGGCGAACAGCCGGAACACATAGCGGCGAAACGCGTCGCTGCCCGCCAGCAGGCGCTCGAAGGTCGGGCGCGGCAGCACGAAGACGCTCGCGTCGGTGAGGGCCACGCCATGGGCGTTGTAATCGATGGAACCGAGCAGGCAACTGCTGGTGAGGATACAGCTGTCGCCGGCATCGACCCGGTACAACTGGATCTCGCGCCCGCCCTCCGACAGCTTGCTGACGCCGACCGACCCCTCGAGGATGAAGGGAAAGCCCGAGCAGGGCTGCGCCTCGTCGAACATCACGGTGCCGGCCGGCACCCGCCTGAGCGAGCCTTCGGCGATCAGCCGCGTGAGCTCTGCGTCACCGAGTTCGCGCAGCGCCGGATACTGGCGCAGCAAGCGCTCCCGCAAGCCATCCGCGTCGGCCGTCATGCGCGTCCCCTCGCAGCCACGTTCAGGCGATCACCACGAGCAGGTCCTTGGCGTCCACCTGCTGTCCCGGGCGCGCCACGACCTCGACCACCTCGGCATCACGGTCGGCCCGCACCGCGGCCTCCATCTTCATGGCCTCGAGCGTGACCAGCACGTCGCCGCGCTCGACCTTCTCCCCCACGGCGACCGCGACCGTCGCGACCGTGCCGGGCATCGGCGCCCCGACGTGGTTGGGGTTGTCGGCGTCGGCCTTGCGCGCCGCCTCGCGCACTGCGCCCTGGCTCCGGTCGGGCACCCGCACCGAGCGCGGCTGGCCGTTGAGCTCGTAGAAGACGGTACGGGTACCGTCGTCGTGCAGGTCGCTGACGGTGACGAAGCGCACGATGAGCGTCTTGCCGCGCTCGATGTCGATGCTGATCTCCTCCCCCGGCTCCATGCCGTAGAAGAAGGCCTGTGTCGGCAGCACACTGACATTGCCGAAGGCGTTGCGGTCCGCGACGTAGTCGGCGAAGACCTTCGGATACATCAGCGCCGAGGCGAACTCCGCATCGCTGATCGCGCGCCCGCACTTCTCCTCCGTCTCGCGCCGCAGCGCCGCGAGGTCGGCCGGCGGCAGCACCTCGCCGGGGCGACCGGCGAGCGGCTCGCGCTCGCCGAGCACCTTGCGCTGCAGGGCCGCCGGGAAACCGCCATGCGGCTGGCCGATGTCGCCGTGGAAGAACTGGACCACGGACTCCGGAAAGGCGATCTCGACGGCCGGGTCCTCCACCTCGGCGCGGGTGAGGCCGCTCGTGACCATCATGAGCGCCATGTCACCGACCACCTTGGAGGACGGCGTCACCTTGACGATGTCGCCGAACATGTCGTTGACCGCGGCATAGGCGTGCGCGACCTCGGGCCAGCGGTGCGCGTCGATGCCGAGCGCGCGGGCCTGCTCCCGCAGGTTCGTGTACTGCCCGCCCGGCATGCCGTGCACGTAGACTTCCGACGCACCGGCGCGAAGATCGCTCTCGAAGGCGCCGTACAGCCGGCGCACCTGCTCCCAGTACGACGACAGCTTGCGGATCGCCGCCGGGTCGAGCGCCGTGGCGCGAGGCCCATGGCGCAGCGCCTCCACGATGGACCCGAGGTTGGGCTGTGAGGTGCCGCCGCTCATCGCGTCGATGGCGCCGTCGACCGCGTCGCAGCCGGCCTCGGCGGCCATCAGCACGCTGGCTGCGGCGATACCGCTGGTGTCGTGCGTGTGGAAGTGGATGGGCAGCGATACCTCCTGCTTCAACGCATGCACCAGGTCGTAGGCGGCACGCGGCTGGCACAGCCCGGCCATGTCCTTGATGGCGAGGACATGCGCGCCGGCCCGCTCCAGCGCCTTGGCCATGTCGACGTAGTAGCGCAGGTCGTACTTGGTGCAGCGCGGATCGCTCAGGTTTCCGGTGTAGCAGATGGCCGCCTCGCAGACCTTGCCGCTCTCGATCACCGCGTCCATGGCGACGCGCATGTTGTCGACCCAGTTGAGCGAGTCGAACACGCGGAAGATGTCGATCCCGGCGTGCCCCGCCTGCAGCACGAAGTGCCGCACGACGTTGTCGGGGTAGTTGGTGTAGCCGACCGCGTTCGCCGACCTGAGCAGCATCTGCAGCAGCAGGTTGGGCATCGCCTCGCGGAACGCGGCCAGCCGTTCCCACGGGCACTCCTTCAGGAAGCGCATGGCTACGTCGAAGGTGGCGCCGCCCCAGCACTCCACCGAGAACAGCCCGGGCAGGAGCCCGGCGTAGTGCGGCGCGATGCGCGCCATGTCATGCGTGCGAAAGCGCGTCGCCAGCAGCGACTGGTGCGCGTCGCGCATCGTCGTGTCGGTGACGAGCACCTGTTCCTGCGCCAGCATCCAGTCGGCGAGGCCCTTCGGGCCTCGTTCCTCGAGGATCTGCCGGCTTCCGGGTGGTGGCGGCGGCGGCGCCTCGCGCGGCAGGCGCGGTTCGGGCGGTCGCTCTGCCGGGCGGATCCGGCCCTTGACCTCCGGGTTGCCGTTGACGATGACGTCGCCGATGAACCCCAGCAGCCGCGTGGCACGGTCGCGTCGCCGCGGCCACTGGAACAGCTCCGGCGTCTGGTCGATGAACTTGGTCGTGTAGCTGCCGTCGGTGAAGCTCGGGTGCGTGACGACCTGGTCGAGGAAACGCAGGTTGGTGGTAACCCCGCGCACGCGGAACTCCCACAGCGCGCGATGCATGCGCGCGCTGCATTCCTCTGCCGTCGCTGCCCAGGTGGTGACCTTCACCAGCAGCGAGTCGTAGTAGCGGGTGATGAATGCCCCGGTATAGGCGGTGCCGGCGTCGAGGCGGACGCCGAAGCCCGCCGGGCTGCGGTAGGCGGTGACCCGCCCGTAGTCGGGGATGAAGCCGTTCTCCGGGTCCTCGGTGGTCACCCGGCACTGCATGGCATGGCCGGAGATCCTGATGTCCTGCTGCGCAGGCACGCCGCTCTCGGTCGTGCCGATGCGCGCGCCCTGCGCCAGCCGGATCTGTGCCTTGACCAGGTCGACACCGGTGACCATCTCGGTGACCGTGTGCTCCACCTGGATGCGCGGATTGACCTCGATGAAATAGAAGCTGCCGGTATCCGCGTCCTGCAGGAACTCGACGGTACCGGCATTGACGTAGCCCGCCGCCCGGCCGATCGCGAGCGCGTGCGTCGTCAGCTCCCGGCGCGCCGCGTCGTCGAGGAAGCACGCCGGCGCGCGCTCGACCACCTTCTGGTTGCGCCGCTGCACGGTACAGTCGCGCTCCCACAGGTGCACGAGCTGGCCATGCTCGTCGCCGAGGATCTGAACCTCGACGTGGCGCGCGTGGCGGATCAGCTTCTCCAGGTAGACCTCGTCGTTGCCGAAGGCGGCCTTCGCCTCGCGGCGGGCCGCGGCCACCAGTTCCTCGAGCTGACCGGGGCCCTCCACCACCCGCATGCCGCGGCCACCACCGCCCCAGCTGGCCTTGAGCATCACCGGGTAGCCGACCTCCGCGGCGAGACGGGCCGCCACGGCCGCATCCGCCGGCAGCGGCGGCGTCGCCGGCATGACCGGCACGCCGGCCGCCCGCGCCAGGTCGCGCGCCTCGACCTTGTTGCCGAGCCTGCGCATGGTGTCCGGCGTCGGGCCGATGAAGATGATCCCGGCGGCGGCACAGGCCTCGGCGAAGGCCGGGTTCTCGGACAGGAAGCCGTAGCCGGGATGGATGGCGTCCGCATGCGCCTCGCGCGCGACACGGATGATGTCCTCGATGTCGAGATAGGCCTCGACCGGGCCCTTGCCCTCGCCCACCAGGTAGGCCTCGTCCGCCTTGGTCCGGTGCAGGGAGAAGCGGTCCTCCTGCGAGTAGATGGCCACCGTGCGCACGCGCAGTTCCGCCGCGGCGCGCATGACGCGGATGGCGATCTCGCCGCGGTTGGCGACGAGCAGGCTTCGTACCGGTCGGACCATTGTGTTGACTGACGAGCGAGGTAAACCACGATAATAGCGGTCCGGACCGGGGGCCGCACCCGCCCGCGCACCCCGCGGCGCCCATGGAGCCAACCGAGATGCCAAGATTCACCTTTGCCGCGCTGGTCACCGCACTGGCCTCGCTCGCGGCGCCGGCTTTCGCCCAAGGAGACGTGCCCATGTTCTCGATCGCCATCCACGGCGGCGCCGGCGTCATCACGCGCGCGTCCATGGATTCCCGCGAGGAAGCGGCCTATCGCGCAGACCTGGAGCGCGCGCTCGATGCGGGCTATGCCGTGCTCGAGGCGGACGGCACGAGCCTCGACGCCGTCACGGCTGCGGTTCGCATCCTCGAGGACTCGCCGCTGTTCAATGCCGGGCGCGGGGCGGTGTTCAGCCACGAAGGCGTGAACGAGCTCGACGCCTCGATCATGGACGGCCAGACGCTGATGGCCGGCGCGGTTGCCGGCCTGCGCCACGTCCGGAACCCGGTCGACCTCGCGCGCATGGTGATGGAGAAGTCGCCGCACGTGATGCTCACCGGCAGCGGCGCCGAGGACTTCGCCCTCGAGCACGGCATGACACTCGTGCCGATGACGTGGTTCCAGACCGAGCGCCGCTGGAAGCAGCTGGAGCAGGCGCGCAGCGGCGACCGCTACAGCGCCGCCGAGATCGGCTACTTCGGCACCGTCGGCGCCGTCGCCGTCGACCGCCACGGCAACCTCGCGGCCGCGACCTCGACCGGCGGCATGACCAACAAGCGCTGGGGCCGGGTCGGCGACTCGCCGATCATCGGCGCGGGCACCTGGGCCGACAACGCCTCCTGCGCGGTCTCGGCCACCGGCAGCGGCGAGTATTTCATGCGCGCGGTGGTGGGCCACGAGATCGGCGCCCTGATGAAGTACCGCGGGCTCACCGTCGGCGAGGCGGCCCGCGAGGTGGTGCACGGGACGCTCAAGGCGCTCGGCGGCGACGGCGGCGTGATCGCCGTCGACCGCGCCGGCAACATCGCTCTCGAGTTCAACACCGAGGGCATGTTCCGCGGCGCGCGCGACGCCAGGGGACGGCGCGAGATCGCGATCTACTAGGCGTCGCCCGGCGCCGCCTGGTCGTAGCGCAGCTGGTCGAGGATGACCTGGTGCAGGCGCCCGTTGCTCGCCAGCACCGTGCTGGTGCCGAGGCCGACCGGCCGGCCGCCCAGGTCGCTGAAGCGACCGCCGGCCTCCTCGACGATGACCGCGAGCGCGGCGATGTCGAGGATGTTGACGTCCGACTCGATGACCGCGTCGATCTTCCCGCCCGCGAGCAGGTGATAGTGCAGGAAGTCGCCGTAACCACGGATGCGGCCGAGGCGCGCGACCAGCGCACCGTAACGCGGCCACGCCGCGCTCTGCGCCAGGGACTTGAGGTTGCCCGACGACAGCGCCGCGGACTCGATGTCGCCGATGGCGCTGACGGCAAGCCGCTCACCATCCAGCCACGCGCCCTGCCCGCGCTCCGCCCAGGCCAGCTCGCCGTAGGCCGGCGCAGAGGACACGCCGAGCACGAGCTCGCCGCGGTGCATCAGCGCGATCTGGGTGGAGAACATCGGGTACTCCCGCACGAACGACTTGGTGCCGTCGATCGGGTCGACCAGCCAGACGTACTCCGCATCGGCACCGCGGCTGCCGGTCTCCTCGCCGTAGAAGCCGTGCGCGGGGAAGCGCGCCTCCAGCAGCGAGCGGATGACCCGCTCGGACTCCACGTCCGCCTCGGTGACCGGCGACTTGTCGGCCTTCACCTGCACCGCCAGGTTGCGCCGGTAACAGCGCATGATCACCTCGCGCGCGGCGGCGGCGGCGGCGAGCGCGGCGGACAGGAATTCGGAGTGCGACATCACCGGGACCGGCTGGGACCGAGGGCGGCAGGTTGCGGCCGGCCGCCGGCGCCGTCAACAGTTTCGCTTGACCGGTGCCTGTCCAGTACCTACATTGCCGGCGACGACAGGTGACCCGGAGGCGATTCCGGGTGAAACGGGAAGCCGGTGCGCGAACCCTCGCAATGCCGGCGCTGCCCCCGCAACGGTAAACGGCGTAAGCCGCATCACGCAGGCCCTGCCTGCGAGCCACTGCCGGTGAGTTCCGGCGGGAAGGCGATGCGGCCGGCCCTCGAGGCCAGCCGTGAGCCCGGAGACCGGCCTGTCGCAGGTGCCGTGTCGCGGTGGGCGACCGAGGCCGCCCCGGCCCCCGGGCCGTGCGACGACCTCCCTCCCCCCGCTGCGGTGATGTTCGTTCCCTGCGGGAGTGCACGGGAGTTCACCATGACCATCCGCATCCTCGTCGCGGCGGCCTCGGCCGCCATCTGCCTGCCGGCCACCGCCATGCCTGGTGCCATCGAGCCGGTCGTCGTGACGGCCACCCGGACCGCGACATCACCCGATGCCGTGCTCGGTTCGACCGAGATCATCGGCGCCGACGTGCTGGAACTCCTTCCGGTCGCCGACGTCGGCGAGGCCCTGCGCTTCACGACCGGGGTCGAGATCGCCCGCCTCGGTGGCCCCGGCCAGCAGACCTCGCTGTTCATGCGCGGCACGGAGTCGAACCACGTGCTGGTGCTGGTCGACGGCGTACGCATCAATCCGGCGACGATCGGCAGCGCGGCACTGCAGAACATCCCGGTCGAGATCGTCGAGCGCATCGAGGTCGTGAAGGGCCCGCGCTCGGCCCTGTACGGATCCGATGCCATCGGCGGCGTCGTCAACGTGATCACGCGCCGGCCGGAACGCTCGGGCGTCGCCGTGCAGGCTGGCCTCGGCAGCTACGATACGCAGAGTGCTGCACTGAGCGCCGCGCTCGCTGGCGACGCGATCGACGCCGGACTCGACGTTGCCTGGCTCGATAGCGCCGGCTTTCCCACGCGCAGCGGCGACGCCGTCGATCGCGGCTACCGCAACCTGTCGGTGGCCGGGTCGCTGCGCGGCAGTGTCGGTGCCGTCGACCTCGCGGCGCGCGGCTGGACGGCGAGCGGCACCTCGGAGTACTCGGACTTCTTCGTCACGCCGGTGGACCAGGACTTCGAGAACTCGACCTTCGCACTCGAGGCAGCGACGGCGCCCACCGGCAACTGGCGCACGCGCGCCACGCTCGGTCACGCCATCGACCGGCTGGAGCAGAACCAGTCCGACGACCTGCTGCGCACCCGGCGCTGGCAGCTGGACTGGCAGAACGACATCGAGCTCGGCGAGCGTCACCTGCTCACCGCGGGCGTGATGCTGCAGGACGAGACGGCGACTTCCCTGTCCTTCGGCCTCGGCTTCGAGGAATCGACCCGCCTGGACCTGTACTACCTGCAGGACCAGGTGGACCTCGGCCGGCACCGGCTGCTCCTCGCCGCCGGCTACACCGACCACGACACCTTTGGCGGCGAGACGACCTGGAATGCGGAGTGGGGCGTCATGCTGGGACAGGCCACCAGCGTGACGCTGGCGGCAGGCACCGCCTTTCGCGCGCCGGACGCTACCGACCGCTATGGTTTCGGCGGCAACCCGGACCTGGCGCCGGAGACGTCGCAGAGCGTCGAGGCCTCCCTCCGCCACCGGCTCGGCGACCGCCACGAGCTGGTGCTGACGCTGTTCCGCAACGACATCGACGACCTGATCCAGTACGTGGTGACCGACCCGGTGACCTTCGACGGCGAGAACCGGAATGTCGAGCGGGCACGCATCGAGGGCATCGAGGCGAGCTGGACCTGGACGGGCGAGGCATGGCGCGCGCGTGCCGGCCTGACGCTGCAGGACCCGCGCGACCTCGGCAACGACACGCGCCTGCTGCGCCGGGCGCGCGAGAACCTGACGCTGTCGGTGGCCCGCAGCATCGGACCGCACGAAGTCGCCGTCGATGCGCTCGCCGCCGGCGAGCGGCTGGATGTCGGCTTCCCGGAGCCGGTGCGCCTCGACAGCTATGTGCTGGCCAACGTTTCCGCCCGATTCGCGCTCACGCCACGGTGGAGCATGACCGCGCGGGTCGAGAACCTGCTGGACGAACAGTACGAGCTGGCCCGTGGCTTCAACACGATGGATCGCAGCCTGTTCGTCACGCTGCGCCGCGAGTTCCGCTGAGAGGCCGAGAACCATGGGTAACCGACTGTCCAGGATCTACACCCGCACCGGCGATGACGGCACGACCGGCCTCGGCGACGGCAGTCGTGTCGCCAAGGACGCGGCCCGCGTCGAGGCGTACGGCACCGTCGACGAGTGCAACAGCGCGATCGGCATGATCCTCGCGGTTCCGGGCGTGCCGGATGGTGTGCGCGAGGTCCTCACCGGCGTACAGCACGACCTGTTCGACCTTGGCGGGGAGCTGTGCATTCCCGGGCACCGGGCCATTTCCGCGGTGCACGTCGAGCGCCTGGAGCAGGCGCTGGACGCCTTCAACGACGGGCTGCCGCCGCTCAAGGAGTTCATCCTGCCGGGTGGCGGGCCCGCCGCGGCCGCCTGCCATCTTGCGCGCACCATCACGCGGCGCGCCGAGCGGCGCAGCTTCACCCTGGCGCGCGAGGAAGCCGTCGCGCCCGAGGTCCTGCGCTACCTCAACCGCCTGTCCGACCTGCTGTTCGTGATCGCGCGGGTACTTGCGCGCCATGAATCCGGACAGGAAGTGCTGTGGCGCCGCGACCGCGGCGCCGGTTGATCCCTCACGCGGCCTGCCGTGCGAGGCGCTCCTCGGGCAGTTCGCTCCTGATCTGCGTGCCGATCAGGAGCCCGAGCGCCACGCAGCCGAGGAGTATCAGGAACGGCACCTGGTAGCTGCCGTACACGTCGAACAGCGCACCGGTGAGCCAGATCCCGAGCCCGCCGCCGAAGGACTCCATCGAACTCACCGACCCGTTGATCTTGCCGATGGCCTTGAGACCGAAGTTGCTCACGGTCAGCATGTTGTAAAGGGTGAACAGCCCGCCCCAGCCGAGGCCGACCAGTGCCACCGAGGTCCACACCCAGGCGCCGGCGCGCATGGTGGACAGTCCCGCGACGCCGGCGAGCATGATCGCGAGGCAGCCCATGAAGACCGTGTGGCGGTCGAGGCGGTCGGCCAGCCAGCCGCTCGAAAGCTTGCTCACCATCGCGATCAGCGACAGCAGCGACAGCACCGAAGCGGCCACCGTGGGCTCGTAGCCGAGGTCGCGCATGTGCAGGAACAGGTGCGAGAACAGCGCCAGGATCGAGTAGTAGATCAGGAACCCCGAAAGCCCGATCGCCCAGAACGTCCGCGTCCTGAGTGCCTGGCCGAACTCCAGGCCGGTGCTGCGCGGGTCCGGACCGTCGGGGCGCACGCCCATCGCCTGGCCGCCGAGCTCGGCCGGTGAATTGCGCACCAGCAGCAGCACGACCGCCAGGATGACGAGCGGGAACAGCGCCTCGATCTCGAAGGTACGCCGCCAGCCGAACTCGGCGATGAGCGTGGCGTTCAAGGGTGGCAGCAGGAACGAGCCGGCACTGGTCCCGACCAGCGCGATGCCGATCGCGAGGCCGCGCCTGGCCACGAACCAGCTCGACACGAGCACGATGACGACCATCGTGCCCGAGGTCAACAGCGCCACCGCGAAGGCGACGTGGATCAGGTACATCTGCGCCAGGCTTTCCAGCCGGCTGTAGGCGAGGTAGGCGCCCGACAGCACCAGGCAGCCGACGACCAGCAGCTTCCGGGCGCCGAAGCGGTCGAGCATGAGGCCGCCGAGCGGCGCGCACAGCGCGACGACGCCGAAGTTGAGGAAGTCGCGGAACTTGAGCTCGCCCCGCGACCAGCCGAATTCATTGAGCAGCGACTCGTCGAACACCGAAATGGCAGTGGCGGTCAGGCCGTTGGTCACCATCAGGATCGCGAGCCCGATGCCGGCGATCATCCATGGGTTCCTGCGCAGGTCCTGCATGCGGTTCGCTCCGTCGCCCTGGGCCCGCCGCATGATGACGGCGCCGGCTGCCATGATCAATCAACGCGCGCTCCGCACCTGGTCGATCGCCTCGCAGACCTCGCGCGCGCCCTCGATCGCCCGCGGGGTCGCACGGGTCACGAGGTCCGCGTCGACGCTGAACACGCCACCGGCGCGCACCGCCGCGAGCCGTTCCCAGCGACGCCAGCGGCTCGCCGGGTCGGGCGACATGCCGGTGTAGAGGATCACCTCGGGATCGGCCGCGAGCACGGCCTCGAGATCGACCACCGGGGCGACACCGGGGAGTCCGGCGAAGACGTTGCGCCCGCCGCACAGGGACATCATCTGGCTGATCAGGTGGCGCCCGGTCACGGTGAACAACGGCTCGTCGTCGATCTGCACGAACACGCGGAGCGTCGAACGATCGCGGTACTCGGCCTCGAGCGCGGCGAGCTCGTCGCGAAAGCGCGCCGCCGCCGACCGCGCCACGGCCTCGGTGCCGGCCAGCCGACCGAGGGTCTCCATCGCGGACGCCACGTTCTCGAGCGAATAGACGGGAAGCTCGACTACACGGACACCGAGGTCGCGCAGGCGCTCGAGCGTCTCCGCCGGCGTCCCGGACTCCCAGGTGATGGCGAGGTCGGGCGCCAGCGCCACGATGCGCTCGTAGTCGAGACGGAAGGCGTCGCCGATGCGCGGCAGGTCGCGCGCCGCGGCCGGGTAGTCGCTCCACGCCGATACTCCGACCAGGCTCCCGCCGGCCCCGGCCGCGAAGGCGAGTTCGGTGACGTTGGGCGCGAGGCTCACGATGCGCGCGGCCGGCGCCGGCGTCGCGACGAAGAGCGCGGCGAGTGCGACAGCGAGCCTCATGCAATCCATGCGAAGAGCGACAGCAGGGCGATCACGGTCAGCCAGGCGAGGAGCGCGCGGCGCACCAGGCGCAGCGCCAGCCGCGCGGGGCCGGCCGGGTCGCCGACGGGACCCGCGGCGCCTTCGAGCGCACCGCGCCCGACGTGCACCAGCAGCCAGTCGTTGCGCTCGAGGAGCTGCCCGGGCAGCTGGCCGTAGCGCTCGCGCCACCCGGCCCGCGCGTCCTCGAAGCTGCCGGCCATGGCGTAGCCGAGCGCCAGCAGCCGGGCCGGCAACCACGCCAGCAGGAAGTGCAGGCGCTCGAAGCAGCTCGGCGCGGGCGCCGCGGCGTCGATCGCCGCCCGGCGCATCAGGTCGCTGACGCGGAACAGCCAGGCCGCGGCGGGACCGAGTCCGGCCGGTCCGAGCACCACGAACCAGAACAGCACGCCGAAGACGCGATTGTTGGCCTGCACGAAGATCGCGTCCTCCACCGCGGCGGCACGCATGTCGCGCCGCTGCGCCGCGTCGTGCTCGATGAGGGTCGCGGCGGCGAGCGAGGCGCCCGCGGCGTCTCCGGCGAGTTCACGCTCGACGTACTCGTCGACCTCCTGGCCGAGGTCCCGCGGGCCGAGGGAGAAGACCAGCACCAGCGACGCGAAGCCGAGCCAGGCGAAGCCGGGGGCAGCCTGGGCGAGCACCAGGGCCACGGCCGCCACCGGGACCACCGGCACCAGCATCGCGACCAGGCACAGCAGCGGACTGTGTCCGGCGCCGACACGCGCCAGCGCCCAGCGCGTGTAGCCATCGAGCCAGTGCGCCTCGCGCAGGTGCAGCAGCCGCGTTGCCAAGCGTTCGACCAGCAGGGCCGCGAGCAGCGCGAGGAGCGTCATGCGGGCGTTCCTGGCGGGAGCGCCAGGCCGCGCCGCATGAGCGCCTTGAGGCGCGGCCACTCGAAGGCCGGGCCGGGATCGGTCTTGCGACCCGGCGCGACGTCGGCGTGCCCGACCACCGCGTCGGGGTCGATGCCCGGATAGGCGGCGAGCATTTCGACCACGAGCGCGGCGAGCGATCCGTACTGGGCCTCCTCGTAGGGCCGGTCATCCGTGCCCTCGACCTCGATGCCGATCGAATAGTCGTTGCAGCGCTCGCGTCCCCGCCACTGCGACTCTCCGGCGTGCCAGGCGCGCAGCCCGAGCGGCACGAACTGGACGACGCTGCCATCGCGACGGACCAGCAGGTGCGCCGAGACCCTGAGCGAGGCGATGCTGGCGAAGTAGGGATGCGCCTCGGCCGGCAGCCGGTTGGTGAACAGGTCCTCGATCCACGGGCCACCGAACTCGCCGGGTGGCAGGCTGATGCCGTGCACCACGATGAGCTCGGGCACGCAGCCGGGCGGCCGCTGGTCGCAATTGGGGGATTGGGCGAAGCGCGCACCGCTGACCAGTCCCGTGCCCAGGTCGATGGCGAATCCCTGCTGCCGCTCCTGTCGATGCATGATGCAGAGCTTATCCGTTCCCCGGAACGGGCGCGCGCCGGCTCCGCTAGAATCCGGGTGGCATGCCAGCCGACGCCCCATCACGGAACAGTGCCATTGCGGCGCGCGACCTCGCGGTCGTTTGGCATCCCTGCACGCAGATGAAGGACCACGAGCGCCTGCCGCTGGTGCCGGTCGCCCGCGGCGAGGGCGTCTGGCTGGAGGACTTCGACGGGCGGCGCTACCTCGACGCGATCAGCTCCTGGTGGGTGAACCTGTTCGGCCACGCCAACCCGCGCATCAATGGCGCGATTCGCGACCAGCTGGACCGGCTCGAGCACGTGATCCTCGCCGGGTTCACCCACGAGCCGGTGCTCGAGCTGTCGGAACGCCTCACGCGCATCCTGCCGGCCGGCCTGACCCGCTGCTTCTACGCCGACAACGGATCCTCCGCGGTCGAAGTCGCGGTCAAGATGAGCTTCCACTACTGGCGCAACCATGGACGGACTGCCAAGAAGCGCTTCGTCACCCTGTCCAACAGCTACCACGGCGAGACCCTCGGCGCCCTCGCGGTCGGTGACGTCGACCTGTACAAGGACGTCTACCGGCCACTGCTGATGGACGTGATCACGGTTCCCTCGCCCGACTGCCACCTGCGCGAGCCCGGCGACGACTGGGAGACGCACTCGCGCCGCATGTTCGCGCACATGGACCATGCACTCGCACGGCACGCCGACGAGGTCGCCGCCGTCATCGTCGAGCCGCTGGTCCAGTGCGCCGGCAACATGCGCATGTACCACCCGGCCTACCTCGCCCTGCTGCGTGAGTCCTGCGACCGCCACGGCGTGCACCTGATCGCCGACGAGATCGCGGTGGGCTTCGGCCGCACCGGCACCATGTTCGCCTGCGAGCAGGCGGGTATCCGGCCCGACTTCATCTGCCTGTCCAAGGGACTCACCGGGGGCTACCTGCCTCTGTCGGTGGTCGCGACCACCGAGGACCTGTACGCCGCGTTCTACGACGACTACGTCAAGCTGACGGCGTTCCTGCATTCCCACAGCTACACCGGCAACCCGCTCGCCTGTCGTGCCGCACTGGCCACGCTCGACATCTTCGAGACGGACCGCGTCATCGACAGGAACCGGGAACTCGCTGCCTGCATGGCACGGGAGGCACAGGCGCTTGCCGGCCACCCGCACGTCGCCGAGATCCGCCAGACCGGGATGATCCTCGCCATCGAACTCGTCAAGGACCGCGCCAGCGGCGAACGCTACCCCTGGCAGGAGCGGCGCGGGCTCAGGTTCTACGAGCACGCGCTCGCCGCCGGCGCGCTCATCCGGCCGATCGGCAACGTCATCTACTGGATGCCGCCCTACGTGATCGACGAGGGACAGATCGCCTTCCTCGGCGCGGTCACCCGAAGCGGCATCGAAGTCGCGTGCGCGTGATCCGCATCCACACGCCCGGGCCGCTGGTCGCGCCGGGCCCGGCGACCATAAGCGGGACGGGCGCCGCGCACGTCCGGCGCGTGCTCAGGCTGCGTGCGGGCGACGCGGTGACGCTGTTCAACGGCGACGGCTGGGATTACCCCGCCACCCTCGTCGCACTCGAGCAGGACCGGGTGGCGTTCGAGGTGACCGCGCGGGTGGCCGCGCGCCCCGAGTCGCCGCTGGCGCTCACGCTGGTGCAGGGCGTGGCGCGCGGCGAGCGCATGGACCTCGTGGTACAGAAGGCGACCGAACTCGGCGTCGCGCGCATCGTCCCGGTGTTGTGCGAGCGCAGCGTGGTACGCGTGACTGCGAGCCAGGCGGAGCGCAAGCAGGCGCACTGGCAGGCCATCGCGGTCGCTGCCTGCGAGCAGTGCGGCCGGGCACGGCTGCCCTCGGTCGGGCAACCGCTCCCATTCGGGGAATGGCTCGACCTGCCTTCGCCGGCCGCGCTGCGCGTGATGCTCTCGCCGGATGCACCGCTGCCACTGGCGCGCTCGCGCGCCGCCACCGTCGAGCTCCTGGTCGGGCCGGAAGGCGGCCTGGCGCCCGGCGAGGTGGACCGCGCCCGCGGGGCGGGCTTCGAGGCGCGTGCGCTCGGTCCGCGTATCCTGCGCACCGAGACCGCCGCGATCGTCGCACTGGCGGTGCTGCAGGCCGCGACCGGAGACCTTGGCTGAACGCATTGCGCCGCATTCCCGGTGGCGTCGACGCGCGGGCCTGATTAACATAGTGTCGCTCGTCCATGACCGCGCGCCACGCAGGGGTCGATAACGCTCGTGCTGGAACTGTCGGCCTCGCCTCGACTGCGTTCGCTGCCTGCGGACTGCGGTATCCGCCTGCTGCTGGATCCATGGCTGTGTGTCGGCCCCGGCTCCGAGGCGCATGCCGCCACGCTGTTCGACATCTCGCAGGCCGCCGCCGGCCTCGGCATCACCTTGTGCGTCGAGGAGGAGGCCTGGGAAGAAGCCGCCCGCGACCCTGACGTCGTGCGCCGCAGGGTCGACCTCGCGCGACTCGAGCCCATCTTCAAGCTGCCTCCGCTGCCTCTGCCCAGCGAGCGCGATGCCAGCGCGCGTTTCGTGCCGGTCCGCAGCGAGGCCGACATGGCCGATCTGAAGCTGCTCGGCGCCCTCCACGCGCGTGTCGCCAACCACCTGGTTGCGCTCGACGGGCGCATGCACCGCCTCGCCGCACGCGCCGGCCTCGGCGGCCGGGTGCTGACGCCCGCCGATGCCAGGAGCTGGCTGGGCACACTGGGTGGCGTGAGCCGCCCGGTGATGCTGGCCGAGATCGACCCGCGTCAGGCACTGGACTCGCCCGCGCTCGACACGCTGATCGCTGAGGAGTGCGAACCCTACGATCCGTACCTGCGCGGTCGGCTGGAGGCCGCGCGCGGGCGCGTGCTCACGGTCTCCGAGGCCGGCGTGCCGCGCGCGATCGGCGTGCTGGGCACGGCACCCGACGACGGCCACCTGGAACTCGTGGCGCTGGCCGCGGGCGACGCGGCGCGCGGCGCGCGCGTCTTCGAGCCGATCGTCTCCGCCGCGCTGGGCATCGCACGGCGCCGCGCCATGGCGCTCGAGGCCTTGCTGCCGCCGCACGAGGAGATGGTGCTGCTCCTGCTCGAACAGCTCGGCTTCGAGCGCCTCGGCCGCGACCGCCACGGTCGCGAACGCCTGCGCCATGAGGCCCAGAACGCCTGCCCGCGGCTGGAGCCGGGCCAGTCCGCCTGGTTCCTGAAGCTGGACGCCGAGACCCATGACCACCTGCTGCCCGAGCTGGCGGGGGCGGTCCAGGCGCAGTTGTTCGCGGTCGGTTCGGGCAGCGGGCCGCAGACCCTCGGCAGCGCGCTTCGGAAGCAACTGCTCCTGCCGGCAGGCGGGCGTACGCTGGCGGTCGGCGACCTGCTGCTGCTGTTCCACGCGCGCACCCCGGGCCGTGCCGCATCGGCGACCGTCACCGCGGTCGCCCGCGTCGAGCGTACGACCGAGTGCACGACCATCGCGGATCTGCTGGCGCTCAGCGCCTCGCGACCGGGCCAGACGCTGGCCGCCATGCGCGAGCGCCTGGCGGAAGGACCGCTCGCCGTGGTGGACGCGACCATGCTCGGGCGCATCGAACGCTTCCTGCCGCTCGCCTGGCTCAAGGACCAGGGCATCGTCAGCGTGGCGCCGCGTGGACTCGCCCAGATCGAGCGCGGGACCTGGGAGCGGCTCGCACCGCGACTCGGGCTGGCCTGACGGCCGTCAGGCCGTCACCGTCGTCTCGTCCGCGATCATTTCTTCGAGACGCTCGAGGTCGGGCACCAGCGGCAGCTCGTTCACCATCCGCACCTGGCACAGCACGGGCGCCCGCTCGCCGAACACTCGCGAGTCGTCGGCGGAGATCACGGCCGGACTGACGCGCACCAGCTGCGGGAAGCCCTGGGTGACGATGCCGAAATGACCCGCCGGCAGCTTCTGGCCCAGGCAGAAGAACACGATGATGCGGGTGCGCCCGCCGATGGCCGGGATGCGGTTGCCGCAGGCGCCCTCGAACGACACCACCGGGATGCTGCGGCCGTTCCACGGCACCATGCCGAGGTACCAGGTCGGCGCTCCGGGCATCTCCTGCAGCGCCTGCATGCCGGTGACCTCGGCCACGCAGGCGCGCGGCACCAGCAGGCGCTCGTCGAGGAGCGGGACCAGGAGCCCGTAGAGGTCCTCGCCGCTCACGAGGCGCGCCTGCGCTGCACCAGCGGCTCCAGCGCCTGGAGGAGCTGGGTCTCCTGGTAGGGCTTGCCGAGGTACTCGTCCACACCGAGCTCGATCGCGCGCGCGCGGTGCTTCTCGCCCACGCGCGAGGTGATCATGACGATCGGAATGTCCTTCAGCCGCGAATCGTTGCGCACGTGCGAGGCGACCTCGTAGCCGTCCATGCGCGGCATCTCGATGTCGAGCAGGATCACGTCCGGGACGTGGTCCTGGAGCACGCCGATCGCGTCGAGTCCGTCCTTCGCCGTCATCACCCGCATGCCATTGCGTTCGAGCAGGCGCTGGGTCACCCGGCGCACGGTGATCGAGTCGTCGACGACCAGCGCGAACACGCGCCGGTCGGCACGCCCGCCCGCCTGCGCGTCGAGCGGCACGCGCGCGCGCCACTCGGAGCGCACCAGCGCGCCGACGTCGAGGATGACGCAGATGCGCCCGTCACCGAGGATGGTGGCGCCGGATACGCCGCGAATGCCGGCGATCTGCGGGCCGACCGACTTCACGACGATCTCGCGGCTGCCGACCAGTTCGTCCGCGACGATGCCGGTCGAATGTTCCCCGGCACGCACCAGGATCACCGGCACTGCCGGGTCGTGCTCGGACGGCGGCGTGGGCGAGCCGCCGACGAACGTCCCGAGATGCTGGAAGCGGTACTTCTGCCCGCCGTACTCGAAGCCCGCGGCATCCTCGGCGAGCTGGCGCTGCACTTCCGCCGCCGGCACCCGCACCACGCCCTCCACCGTCGGCAGCGGCAGGGCGAAGAACTCGTCGCCGACCCGCACCACCAGTGCCTGGCTGATCGCCAGCGTGAACGGCAGGCGGATGGTGAAGGTCGTGCCGCGACCTTCCTCGGACTCGATGAACAACGCGCCGCCGAGCTTCTTGATCTCGGTCGCGACCACGTCCATGCCTACGCCACGGCCGGCCGATTGCGTCAACCGTGTGGCGGTCGAGAACCCGGGCTCGAGGATCAGCTGCAGCGCCTGTTCGTCGGACAGCTCCTGCTTGGGCTCGACGATCCCGAGTACAGCGGCCTTCTCGCGCACCGCGCGCAGGTTGATGCCGCCGCCATCGTCGGTCACCGCAATCACCACCTCGGAGCCCTCGCGGCGGAGCTTGAGCTCGATGCGCCCCGTTTCCGGCTTGCCATGCGCCAGCCGCTCGGCCGGGGACTCGATGCCGTGTACCACGGCATTGCGCAGCAGGTGCTCGAAGGGCGGCAGCATGCGCTCCAGCACCTGCCGGTCGAGTTCGCCCGAGGCACCGGTGACGGACAGCTCCGCCTTCTTGCCGGCCTCGGTCGCGGCCTGGCGCACGATGCGCGTGAGCCGCTGCACGTGGCGCTGGAACGGCACCATGCGGGTGCGCATCAGTCCGTTCTGCACGTCGGAGATCACGCGGCCCTGCTGGGTGAGCAGGTTCTGTGCCTCCCGGGTCAGGCTGCCGAGCAGCGCCTGCACGCTGCCGACGTCCGAGGCGGTCTCGGCGAGTGCGCGCGAGTACTGCTGGATCGTCGAATAGCGGTCGAGCTCGAGCGGGTCGAAGTCGTCGCGGCGCGGCGAGTGCTCCACGTGGCGGTGCAGGATCTGCGCCTCCGTCTCGATCTCCAGCTTGCGCAGCTGCTCCTTGAGACGTTGCACCACCCGTCCGAGCTCGGTGATGTTGAACTCCACGGAGGACAGCTGCTGCTCCAGGCGCGAGCGGAAGATGCTGACCTCGCCCGCATTGTTGAGCATCTCGTCGAGGAGCTCGGAGTCGACGCGCGCCATCTCGGCGCGCTCGGCCGGCGCCTCGCGCCCGGGCAGGGTCGGCCCGGTCGCGGCCCTGGCCGGCTCGGGCGCGGCGGCCGGGGCCGGCTCCTCCGGCTCGGCAGCCACCGGCGGCTCCTCGTCGATGTTGACGTAGGGCTCCTCCATCTCCACCGCGGCGGGCCCGGCGGCCGGCGGCGGGGCGGGAGGCTCGACGACAGGCTGCGGCGTGGCGCCGCGCGCGACGAGCTGGATCCTCGTGATGAGGTCGCGGGCCGGCGCGACCCGCCTACCGGCGTTCACGAAGTCGCGCATGCGGCTCAGCTCGTCCAGGGTCGCCTGCACGACCTCGAAGGTGCGTTCTTCCAGCGGCGCACTGCCGGCGCCGACCTGGATGAGCAGCGACTCGAGCTCGTGGCTCAGGTCGCCCATGGCGCCGATGCCCGCCATGCGCGCGCCGCCCTTGATCGTGTGCAGCGCGCGCTGCAGCTCGACCACCCGCTCGCGACTGCCGCGCTCGGCCCTGAGGGCGCCGAGGGCGCTGTCGGCACCCTCGAGCAGCTCGGTGGCCTCCTCGCAGAATATCGCGGCGATGTCCGGGTCGTAGTCGGCGTCGGCCTGGGACTCCGCCGCAGCCGGCGGCTGGACTGCGGGCGGTGCGACCGGCGGCGGTTGCGCCTCGGGTGCGCCGGGACGCGGCACGGCGCCATAAGGCACCGCGTCCTGCACTGCCGGCTCGCCCGGCTCGGGCGGCAGCAGGCGATCGAATCCCTCGCCCGGCGGCAACGTCGGCGTCGCGACCACGACGGGCGGGATCAGGTGATCGATGCGGAACCGCTCCGGCTCCGGCGGCTCCGGTTCCTCCTCCGGGGGTTCCTCGACGACTTCGGGTTCGGGCGGTTCCTCGGGCTCCGCCGACGGCGGCGGCTCCGCGGCGATCGCCTGTTCCAATGCGAGGTCGAGGGCGGAGATCTGCCCGACGACGTGGTCGAACTTGCGGAAGTACCCCGTGTCCTCGTTGATGTGGTCGAGGATGTCCTCGAACAGCTCCACCGAGTCGGCGAGCGTCGACAGGCTGTCCTCGTCGAAGGGACGGTCGTGGTCGAACATGCGCCGCAGCCAGCGATGCAGCGGCTCGGCGAGCTGCACGCAATGGCGCACCTGCGCGGTGCGCGACGCGCCGCGCAGCGTATGGCAGGCCCGGTACAGTTCCTCGGAGACGTGGTGCGGCGCCGGCGTGGTCCAGGCGCTGCGCAGATAGGAGCGCATCACCTCGAGGTGGGTCTGCATCTCCTTGCGGTAGATGTCCTGCAGCGAGTAGTCGATGGCCTGGGCCGGCTCTTCCTCTGCCTGTGGCGCCACCGGCCGCGCCTCGGGCGCATGCGCCGGCTCCTCGGTCGCCGCCGGTGCCGGCGCGCCAGTCGCCTCGCCGGACCCGACTGGCTCAGGCGGCGTGCCTGCGGGCGGCGCCAGGGCCGCCGATTCGTCGTCGCCGGGCGTCGCGAGCCCGGCGGCCGGCGGCTCGACCAGCGCGCGGTGGAAGGCGGTCTCGTCCGTGGCGGGTTGCACCGGGGCCGGCGCCGCCGCGGCAGCCGGCGGCGTGACCCGTGGCGCCGCTGCCGGACCCTCGGCCAGCTCGCGTGCCCGTGCGGCGATGGCGTCGATGCCGTCGACCGCCGGGATGCCGCGCTCGAAGGCATCGATCAGGCCCGGCAGCGCCGCCACCGCGTCGCCCAGGACGGACATGGTCGTTCCGGTGCGCTCGCGGGTGCCGTCTATCAATCGATTGAGCAGGTTCTCGACCGACCAGGCGAACTCGCCCAGCACCGTCGCACCCACCATCCGGCCACTGCCCTTGAGGGTGTGGAAGGCGCGGCGCATGCGTACCAGTGAGTCGCGATCCGCAGGGGTCTCCTGCCACAGCGGGAACACCTGGGTGATGACCTCGACTTCCTCGCGCGCCTCCTCGACGAAGACGCCGAGCAACTCGGTATCCGGCAGTTCCGGCTCCGCTTGCGCGGCCGGCGGCGGTGCCATGGGCCCTCGCATGACCTGCGTCGGCTCGGCCGGGACAGGCCCTCGCATGACCTGCGTCGGTTCGGCCGGGACGGGCTCGCGATGCAGCACCACCGTCGGTTCATAGGCCTCCGGCGTGGCCTCCGGGACGGAGGCAGCCGGGAGCCCCGCGAGCGGCGGCGGCGCGGCGGACTCGATCGCCGCCAGGCAGCGCTCCGCATTGTCGAGCATGTACCACGGGTCGCCGCGACCGGCCTGCAGCGTGTCCATGTAGTACTCGACGCTCACCACGGCGTCGGCCAGGCGGTCCACGATCTCGGGCGCCACCGGCGGGCCGTTCGGCTGCATGAGCGACGTGATCTGCCCGACCACGCGCTCGGTGATCTCCACCGCGCGCGACTTGCCGAGCATGAGCAGGCCCGAGGTGATGCCACGCGCAAGGCCCGGCACGGCGTCGATGCCGGCGGTGCTGGCCTCGGGCTGCAGCGACTGCAGCACCAGCTCCTTGATGCGGGCCAGGTTGACGGCACATTCACGCAGCACCGCGCCCGCGACCTGGCGGAACTCGGGATCGTCGATCACGCCGGGTACCGGCGCGCCGGGCGGCATGATCATCCGCACCAGCGAGTCGTCGAGGCTGTCCTCGACGTTGATGAGCGCGGCGGCGATGCCGATCAGCGTGTCCGGCTCCGGCGTCACGCGGCGCGCGACAACGTCGTTCAGGCGGCCGAGTTCGGCCTGCACCTGTTCGCGCAGCGAACCGAGGCCGAGCACCGCGAGGGTGTCGCCGATCTTCTTCAGCAACTCGACCTGTGGCGCGAGTTCCTCGGGCTGTCCGCCCTTGCGGCTGAACAGGTCGAGCGCATCCTTGACCCGGTCCAGGTCCTCCTTGATCGCGCCGGCCACCGTGTGCATGAGCTTCACGGACGGCGCCGACAGCGACTCGCGCTCTTCCTCGATCGAGTCGTCCACCGGCAGCAGTTCGCCGAGGCGGAAGGAGCTGCGTACCGCGGCGACGCGTGGCGACTGGCCGCCAGCGCGGCTGACGTAGTAGAGCAGGTTGTTCATCAACTCGAGCGGCGGGCGCTCGGAGTAGAGCTGCTCGCCGAGCTCGTACAGCCGCTTGAGCTCGCGGTCCGCCTGCCCGAGGAGCCGCTTGACCGAGGCGCCGTCGGACAGCGCCCCCGACTTCATGGCCTCGATCACCGCGCCGACGACCCACCACAGCTGGAACACCGGTCGTGTCGTCGCCACGGCTTCGAGCCGGCTCGCCGCCTGCGACAGCACTGCGAGGTGCTCGGCCGGGTCCGCGCCGCGCAGCAGGCCGAGGAGCGCGAGCTGGAAGCGCGGGCGCAACCGCCGCGCCCACTGCGGGACCGTCAATGCCGGCTCGCCCGGCGCCGCCGGCTGCGGCTCGGGCTCCCGCTCGGACGTCAGGTTGAGCGACAGCAGCGTGCCTTCCGACAACAGCGAGGCCCCGCGCACGGCGCGCAGGTCGTTGAGCAGCGGCAGCACCACGAGCGGCAGGTCGCGGCCGCCACCGAGCACCCGCTCCAGGTAGGCCGGCAGCTGGACCAGGGCGCGCATCAGCGCGTCGAGGCCCTCGGCACGCTGGCGGCTGTCGCCGCTCTTCATCAGGAAGCGGGACGCGAGTTCCATCTCCTCGGCGAGCAGTGCCGCGCCGAAGATCTCCACCACCCGCAGCACGCCGCGGGCCTGGCGCAGCAGGTCGGCGACCGTGGCGAGCGGCGCCGGGTCCCCCGGGCGTTCGGCCGACGCCTCGAGCGCGACGCGCGCCTGGTTGAGCGTCGCCGTGAGCTCGGTCGCGACGATCTCCAGTGCCTGCGGACTCGCTTCGGTCATTCCCGCCACGCCCGGTCAGCCTCCCGCCGAGACGCGCTTGGCGGGCCGGATCGCGGCCTTGATCGCGTCGGCGACGCCCTTCTTCGGCGGCGTGGCGCGCGGCGTGTCCTGCGGCAGCCGGAAACCGCTGACCGACCGGCGCAGCTGCGCCGAGAGCTCGGCCAGCCTGCCGATGGCGCCGGAAGTCGCGCTGGTGTTGTCGGCGGACTGCTGCGAGATCTCGCGCAGCACCTGCATGGTGCGCGTGATGTCGCCCGAGGTCGCCGCCTGCTGGCGCGCGCTGGCGGAGATGTTCTGCACCAGCTGCGCGATCTGGTTGGAGACGTCCTCGATCTCGCCGAGCGCCGCGCCGGCATTCTCGGCCAGCAGCGCCCCGCCGACGACGTCGGTCGTGGTGCGTTCCATCGACACCACGGCTTCGTTGGTGTCGCTCTGGATGGTGCGAACCAGCACCTCGATCTGGCGCGTCGCATGGCCCGCGCGCTCGGCAAGGCGCTGGACCTCGTCGGCGACCACGGCAAAGCCGCGGCCCGCCTCGCCCGCCATCGAGGCCTGGATCGACGCATTGAGCGCCAGGATGTTGGTCTGCTCGGCGATGTCGTTGATCAGCTCGACGATGTTGCCGATCTCCTGCGAACTCTCGCCGAGCCGCTTGATGCGCTTGGACGTGTCCTGGATCGTCTCGCGGATCGCGTTCATGCCGTCGATCGTCCGGCGGACCGCGCCGGCGCCCTTGTGCGATACGTCCACCGCATGGCGTGCCACGTCCGAGCAGCGCTCGGCGTTGCCCGACACTTCCTCGATCGAGGTGGCCATGGCGGTGACGGCGTCGGTCGCCGTCGCCACCTGGCGGGACTGGGCCACGCTCGCCTTGGCGAGGTGGCTCGCGGCGGCCTGGGTCTGGCGCGCCGCGCCATCGAGCTGCACGGCCGTCTCGTTGATGGTCGCGACCAGCTCGCGCAGCGCCTCGATCGCGTAGTTGACCGCATCGGCGATCGCGCCGGTGATGTCATCGGTCACGCTCGCCTGCACCGTGAGGTCGCCGTCGGCCAGGCTCGACATTTCGTCGAGCAGCCTCAGGATCGCCTCCTGGTTGCGCTGGCTCTTGCGGGCCTGCTCCTCCGCCGCACGGCGCAGCGACTTGCCCGAGAGCCACGCTGCCAGCGCCGCGATGAGCGCCACGAGCGCCAGCACCACGGCCACCAGCGCCGGATAGGGCCCTGCAAACAGCGACGGCTCGCCACCACCGGCGTCGAGCCGGCCGTAGGCCGCTTCGGCGATGCCGGCGAGCTCGGCACCGGCCTTCTCGGCCGCGACCACGCGCTCCGCGCGTCCCAATGCGCCACGAACCCGCTGCTCGAAGGCGGTGAACGCCTCGCGCGCGGTGGCGAGCCTGTCACTCGCCTCGCCGGCAAGCGCAGCGACACCCGCACCGGCGTCCTCGCCGGCGAGGCCGGCCAGGAACTGCCCGAGCAGCGCCGTGTTGTCGGCGACCCTGCGCGCCAGCGCGGTCGTGTTGCCCTCGCCGGCCGCGATCTGGCGCAGGTCCTCGCCGGTGCGCTGCGCGACCGACTCGAAGCGCGGTAGCGCCGCCAGCGCGCCCTCGCCGCCGGGAGCGGCAACGGCGTCGCCGGTCGCGGCGAGCACACGGTCGAGCGCCGCGCGTGCCTCGGCCGACAGCTTCTTCAGTTCGGCGGCATTGCTCTGTCCGGCGAGGAGCGCCGTGGTGCCGTCGAGCAGCGACTGCCAGCCGGCGTCGCCCGACAGGCGTTCTGCGCTCGGGCTGCCGAGCGCCGCGAACGGACCCTGGCCCGATTCGATGTCCTCGATCACTGCCGCCAGTGCCGCGCGGGAGGCCTCCAGGCGATCGAGCGCCGCCTCGTCGCCACGCGCGGCCGCCGAGGCCTGCGCGGGCAGCGTGGCGGCGAGCCGGGTCAGCTCGGCGACGTGACGCTGATAGGCGCCCTCCGCGCTCTGCAGGCGGGCGGCGTTGACCAGGAGCAGGGTGGCGATGACCGTGAGCGCGATGGCGCCGCCGATGAGCATCGGCAACGACCCGGCGGCGCGCTGCTTGTCGAACCTGTTCTGCATGTTGTTAACTTCCCCCGCCCATCGCCGACTCAGCTCGATCCCTGCAGGAATGCCGGGCTCTCGACCAGCTTGCGCAGGCTGAACACCGGCCAGCCCTCGGTACCGCGCCGGAACGAGCCGGCCAGGTAGCGCTCGCAGCGGATCATGGTCGGCGGCGACTGCGCATTGAACTCCGCATCGTTGAACCTGCGGAAGCCGAGCACCTCGTCGACCAGCAGGCCGGCCGGGATCTCCCGGTGGTTCACGACGATCACCCTGGTGTTCCGCGTCAACTGCGTCTCCCCGCTCCCCAGGTACTGCTTGAGATCGATGACCGGCAACAGCTGGCCACGCACGTTCGCCAGGCCCCGGATCCACTCGCGGGCACCAGGAACCCGCGTCACCGGCGACGGCACCCCCATGACCTCGCGCGCCTCGTCGCGCGCCACCAGGAAGGTCTCGCCGCCCATGCGGAAGGCCACGCCTATCCAGGCCTGGTCGTTGGCCGACTCGCGCGCGCCGGCCGCGGCCGCACGCGCCCGGCGCTCGAGTTCCAGCAGCAGCTCGTAGGGCTGCTGCCTCAGTGACCGGAGACTTGCGGCAGGCTGCATGTCGTCAGCCCGCCAGCAACGCCGCCTGCGCCTTCTCCAGGAGTTGCGCCGGCGTGACCGGCTTCACCAGGTAGTCCACGGCGCCCTGGCGCATGCCCCAGACCCGGTCGCTTTCCTGGTTCTTGCTCGACACCATGATCACCGGAATCGCCCGCGTGTCCGGGTCGTTCGCGAGCGAGCGCGTGGCACGGAAGCCGTCCATGCCGGGCATCACGATGTCCATGAATATGAGGTCGGGGTGGATCTCCTTCGCCTTGCGCAGGGCCTCGGCCCCGTCCGAGGCCACGGCGATGCGGAAGCCCGCCTTCTCGAGGGTCTTCTTCATCTGCGAGATCTCGGTCGGCGAGTCGTCCACGATAAGGATCAGCGCCATGACTCTTCCCCCGTACGGTCCCCGCGCTCAACGATTGACGTGCTGCTCGATGGCCGACAGCAGCTCGTCACGCGTGAACGGCTTCGTCAGGTAGTGTTCCGAGCCGACGATGCGTCCGCGCGCACGGTCGAACAGCCCGTCCTTGCTCGACAGCATGATGACCGGGATGCTCCGGAACACCTTGTTGTGCTTGATCAGCGAACAGGTCTGGTAGCCGTCGAGCCGCGGCATCATGATGTCCACGAAGACGATGTCCGGCTGGTGATCCGCGATCTTCGCCAGCGCGTCGAATCCGTCCACCGCCGTGAAAACCTCGCAACCTTCCTTGGCCAGCAACGTTTCCGCCGTGCGGCGGATCGTCTTGCTGTCGTCGATCACCAGGACCTTGAGCCCTTGCAGGCGGGTCCCTGGACCGGTATCTGGAGTCGCGGCGACTACGCCTTCCATTCCTCACCTCCGGGCCCGGCAACGTGGCGGCCGGACGCTCGCGTGCCACGCCGGGAGACGGGCCTCGAACACGTCGCCGGAGCGGGACTCTTTTAACATATCAGCGGTGGACCCGCCACGCGGGCGGGACGGGCCAACGGCAGTGACAGGTGTACTATGTCGCCACCCCCCACCGGGGTCGATCCACGTCACATTCCAGTGAATCCGTCGCCCCGGAGCTGCAGATGGCCGACCGACCGCGCCTAGCCGTCCTCATGGACCCGATCGGGACCATCAACCCTGCCAAGGACTCGACCCTGGCGATGCTGCTCGCCGCCCAGGCCCGGGGTATCGACCTCGAGTACCTCGAACAGCGCCACCTGTGGGTACGGGACGGGGTCGCCATGGCCCGGCTGCACCCGCTCAGGGTCCGCGACGACCCGCGCGACTGGTACTCGCTCGGCGACCCCGCGGTCGAGCCGCTCGCCGGCGTCGACGCCGTCCTGATGCGCAAGGACCCGCCGTTCGACACGGAATACATCTATACCACCTACCTGCTGGAGCGGGCGGAGGCGGCCGGGACGCTCGTGGTCAACCGTCCGCAGGGCCTGCGGGACATGAACGAGAAGGTCTACACGGCCTGGTTCCCCCAGTGCTGCGCGCCGACGCTGATCACCCGCGACATGCGCGACATGGCGGCCTTCCTGGCCGAGCACGGCCGCGCGGTGTGCAAGCCCCTGTACGGCATGGGCGGACGGTCGGTGTTCGTGCTCGATGCGGGCGACAAGAACGCCAACGTCGTGTTCGAGACCCTCACGGAATACGGGTCGCGCTACGCGATCGTGCAGCGCTACATCCCGGACATCGTGGAGACCGGCGACTCGAGGATCCTGCTGATCGACGGCACCCCGGTCGAGTACGCGCTCGCCCGCATCCCGCCGGCCGGCGACAACCGTGGCAACCTGGCCGCCGGCGCCCAGGGCATCGGCCGCGAGCTCAACGAACGCGACCGCTGGCTCTGCGCCGAGATCGGCCCGGTGCTGCGCGAGCGCGGCATGATGTTCGTCGGCCTCGACGTGATCGGCGGATTCGTCACCGAGATCAACGTCACGAGTCCCACCGGCATCCGCGAGCTCGAGAAGCAGTTCAAGCTGGACATCGCCGGCAGGCTCATCGACTCCATCCTCGCGCGTCTCGCAAGGCGCGCCGCCTGACGCCACGG